>JANOTB010000022.1:0-2009 GCA_031416115.1 Gemmatimonadota bacterium | reverse complement strand
CGCCGCTTCATCACCGCCACGTGCAGCGCATCGCGCGCCGAGAGCTTCCCCATCCCCATCATCACATCCCGCGCCTGCTTCACATCCTCGGCCTCCACCGGAAAGACCTCGTCGACGACCCCGAGCAGCGCGTCGAACGCCGGCTGGATCGCATCAGGCCGCTTGAGTGCCCCGTACCGGTGCAGGATCTCCTGCATCACCTCGGCGCTCGTCACCATCTTCTCGCCGCGGTTGATGATCCGCTCGAGCGCTGCGCGCGCCGCATCCTTGTTGGGGTGCGGCGCGCCGACGAGGTACATAGGGATGTTGGAGTCGACGAAGATCACGACTCGCCGCCCAAGTAGCCGCGCTCGATCTCGGCCAGCATCACGTCGACGTCGGCCGTGGGGTACGCTCCCTGAGCCGCCTCGCGCACCACGGCGAGCTTCCGCCGGGGCTCGGCGTACGGCTCATCGGTGCGCGCCAAGCGGAGTGCCTGGCGCACCCATTCGGCGACCGTCATCCGGTGGCGTCGGGCGACGCGGCGGATCTCGTCGAACTCGGATTCGTCGAGGAGGACCTGCAAGCGTTGTGTCATAAGCATGAGTATACGTTACTCATCATGATGAGTCAAGACAAAAATGTGTGGGCGCTTTACCCGGGGGCAAGCATACGGCCGCGCGCCCGCCGGGCCAGCATCCATTCACTTCGGGCGAGCGCCCCTCGCTTTACGGGTCGGTCCCGAGGCCGGCGTAGTACGCGGCGACCTGCGCCTGCGACCCCGCACGTGTGTACACATCCGTGCGCCGCGACTCGATCACCCCGACGATCACCTCGACCACGTCGGCGACGTCCTGCCCGCCGGGGATCGCACGCGAGTCCGGCCCGCCATGCATCGCGTTCTTCCCGAAGTCGGTGTAGACCACGCCGGGCGACACGAGCGACACGGTGATGCCGGGATCGCTCTCCGTGAGCTCGGTACGGAACGCATCGGTGAGCGCGCTGAGGAAATGCTTCGACGCGCTGTACGACGACCGGATGAGTGCGAACGGGACGCGTCCGAGCATCGACGAGATGTTGATCAGGTGTCCGCCACCCTGGGCGCGGAACGCCGGCAGCGCCTCCTGCATGCCGAAGAACGCCGACTTCACATTGACGCGCATCATGTCGTCGATGTCGACTTCGGTGAGCTTGGTCGGTACGCGACTGATGCCCCGCCCGGCGTTGTTCACCCAGACGTCGATACGCCCATGCGCCGACTTGGCCTCGGCGACCGCGCGTCGCACCTCCGCGCGCACCGTCATGTCGGCGACCACGACGGTCGCTTGCCCATTGCAGCGCGCTGCCACTGCCTCGAGCATCTCGCGCGTCCGTGCCACGAGCACGGGCCGGGCACCGTCGCGTGCAACGCGTTCTGCGAGCGCCGCACCAATACCAGAGCTCGCACCCGTGATGACGATGACCTTGTCCGTGAGCGTGCTCATTCGCGCACCTCGGCGCGCTGCCGCGCCGTGATCAGCATGAGCAGGCTCGCCACGAGAAAGTAGAAGAGGAGGATCGCGACCGCGTTCCGCGCCGCCGCCGCAACGCCGATCGTGCTCGCGTCGACGAAGAAGTACGGATACTTCCCGATCATCGCGCCGCGTAGCATCAGGTAGGCGAAGTACGCGGCAGGGTAGATCCCGAACGCCGGTACATGCGCGTATCGCAGCCCCGCCTTGGGCGCGTGGAGCAACCAGTACAGCGTGAAGAGCGTGGGCACGAAGTAGTGCAGGCCCAGGTCGGTCGCGTACTCCACACCAACTGGATTGTTGATCGTGCTGAGCAGGAAATGGTACGCGAGGCCGACCACGATGATCGCCGACGCGGTCATGGCACTCACGCGCGGGTGCGCGAGCCAGCGCGCCGCCGGGCTCGCGGGCGCGAACATGGGCACCGTGAGCACGAGTGCGACGAGCGTGTTCGTGAGGACGGTGAAGTAGCTGAAGTAGTCGGTGACGCCGACCAGCAGCGTCTCGCCCTTGGCTTGC
>JANOTB010000021.1:0-2725 GCA_031416115.1 Gemmatimonadota bacterium | reverse complement strand
GGCGTTGGCGATGTCCGGGGCCACGGTGATCGGCTCACCGGAGGCGGTCCCCGCTGCCTCGTCAAAGCGCACCGCCATGAGCGCGGTGCCCCGCATGAACAACAGGAGCGTATCGCCCACCAGCGTGCCGTGCGACGCCTGCTCCAGCACCGTACTGACTTTGCCCGTCGCGCGATCGAGCAGCCGCAGCACCGCGCTCCGCGGGTCGCGGGTCTGGGATGCGTGATACAGTACGCGCGCACCCTCTGAAATCAGGTGGGGCGCGCGAACGAACGGCGTCGTCCCGCGCGGCCTGTCATCGGTCCCGAGGGGGAGTCGCCGAGGTTGACCGCCCGTCGCGGGGACCTCCCAGAGGCCCGTGAAGCTGGTGTAGACGATCGTGCCGTCGGCGCCCCACGATCCGGCTCTCCCAAAAGAATCCGCAAACCCCCCGAGCTTCGAATCTTCCGCGATCCGACGCGCGGAGTCTCCCGTGAGCGACACGCTGCGCAGGGAAGCTCCCACAAAGAAGGCAATCTCCCGCCCCGACGGGGCGAAAAAGGGCGCGGAGGCGGAGTCGGTGCCGGGAATGGGTTGCAGGCGTTCGTCGGAGAGGCGGCGGCGGTAGAGACGCGAGGGCTTCTCCCCTGAGGCATCCACCATTCTGGCGGCCACCACGATCGTCTGGCCGTCGGGGGAGATCGCGATCGCCGGTGCGCTCGGACGCGCCGTGCCCAGCAGGTTGCCGGGCAACGGTTGGACAGCGCCGAGCACCAAGAGCACCGAGTCGCGCAGCGGCACCACGAACTGCGCGGGTTCGAGGGTCGCTGCGGTGCGCGTGGAGGCCTGCCACACGGCCACACCAATCGCGAACGCGGCGACCACGAGGGACGTGATGGTCACCCGTTGCGCGCGAACGACAGCGGCACGGTCACTCGGCGCCATCGCGCTCGTGGCAGCGTAGGTCGCTCCGCTGTTGGTCGACAGCGCCGTCGCAAACTCGGCCGCGCTCGCAAAGCGATCAGCCGGCAGCTTGGCGAGCGCGGTGAGCACGGCCGCTTCGATGTACGGCGGAATGGTCTTCCGCAACATCGTGAGTCGTTCGGGCTCGCTGTTGATCACCTTGGCGACAATCGCCTGCACACTACTGCCGGTGAAGGGCGCGTCGCCGGCGAGCATCTCGTACGTCATCGCGCCGAGCGCATAGATGTCGCTGCGCGCATCGATGGTGCGTTCGCCCATCGCCTGCTCGGGGCTCATGTACTGCGGCGTGCCGAGGCTCAAGCCGGTCTGCGTCATCCGCGCGCCGCCCGCGCTTTGCACCGCGAGCGCGATGCCGAAGTCGGCGACGAGTGCACTGCCATCGTGCAGGAGGACATTCTCCGGCTTGATGTCGCGGTGAATCACGCCTTGCCGGTGCGCGTAGTCGAGCGCGCTGGCGACGTCGCGCGCGATGCGCACGGCGTCGGCGATCGGCAGCTGCCGTTCACGTTCCAGACGTGCGCGCAACGTCTCGCCGGTGACGAGCGGCATCACGTAGTACAGCAGGCCGTCGGCCTCACCGCTGTCGAGCAGCGGGAGAATGTGCGGATGCTGCAACCGCGCCGTGGTGCGGATTTCGCTCAGGAATCGCTCGCCGCCGAGCGCCGCGCCAAGATCCGGATGCAACACCTTGATCGCGACATCGCGATCGTGCTTGAGATCGTGCGCGAGGTACACCGTGGCCATGCCGCCGGCGCCGAGTTCGCGGTCGAGGCGATAGCGGTCGGCGAGGGCCGCAGTCAGTCGGTCGAGTACACTGCTCATTGCGGAGCCGCGCTCGCGATATCGGTCTCCGAGAAATCCGCGCCTTTGTACAGCAGCGGCAGTCCGCGCACCTTCGCCAGCGCATAGCCGAACACGTCGCCGAAGTTGAGTGCGGCGGGATGCCCACTGCCCTTACCGAAGGCCACGAACGCCGCGTACGCCGCGTCCATCTCCGCGATCCCTGGTGGGATCAACTCGAACATCGGCAATCGCAGCAGATCGTCCACGAGCACGACGGCACGCTCGCCACGTCTCCCGTGGACTACCATGCGCGCCTCCACCACCGAGACCGTGCTCACCAGCACGCGCGGCGCGCGTCGGATCACATCGATGAACGCCTCGCGTTCCGGCTCCGCGAACACGATCGCGATGATGGCGGACGTGTCGGCGACGATCACGTCGGCAGTCCGCGCTCGTCCCATTGCAGCGGATCAAATGCGTCCGGACGGTCGGCGATGCGGTCGAGCTGGGCGAGCAAGGCCTCGAAGCGCCCGGACTGGTGCTCCGTGCCTTCGGATGCACTGATGAGCTGATCCAACGCGCGCTCCACCACCGCGGTCTTACTGAGGCCGAGCCGTTTCGCCATCAGCTCAACCTTCCTGACGACGACGGGGTTGGCGATTTGCAGCGCCATGGTCACTCCGGTATTGATATGTACATTATCAATATACAAATAGTGCCGATGACGACAAGTGCCGACCGGCTTCGCTGCCCTTCATCGTGCCGCCTTCGCACACTCGGCGCGCAGCGCGCCGAGCCACCCGTAGGCCACCACCAGACTCTGCCCGCTCTGCATGGGGCGCATGAGCACCAACCGACCGTCGGGCATCACATCATAGCTGGCATGGCCGCGCTCCAGCGGCAGATCGAAGCCGCCGCGGACCACCGTATCGCGGGCCGTCACGCGGGGCCCGGAGGCGGCGCTCGATCCCCCGGCTGG
>JANOTB010000020.1:0-4092 GCA_031416115.1 Gemmatimonadota bacterium | reverse complement strand
CCGCTCTCGACGCGCGGTGCCGCCGCGACGATCAGGCTTGCGAGCGCGACGCTCGTGAGGATCTCGATCGCCGGGAAGTAGAGCGCGTAGACCGTCACCGAGCGCAGGTGCGCGTCCAGGTGCGCCTTGTCCAGGGCCGCGAACCGCCCGGCCTCGTTCGTCTCTCGACTGAAGAGCTGCACCACCCGCATACCAGCGATCCGCTCCTGCAGAAAGGCGTTGATCCGCGCCAGCCGCGCACGGATCTCGCGGTACGACTCCCGCACCTTGAGGCGGAAGATGCGCGAGACCCAGAGGATCCCCGGCACCACGAGGTAGGCGGCGAGTGCCAGCCGCCAGTCCACGATCACCATCAATACGGAGATCGCGAGGAGCGTGAAGAGGTCGCCGAGCCCGGCGACCACGCCCGAGGCGAAGAGTTCATTCAACGACTCGACGTCAGCGGTCACGCGTGTCACGACGCGCCCCACTGGGTTGCGGTCGAAGAACGGGATCGGCAGCCGCTGCAGATGCGCGAAGATCTGGCGCCGCAGGTCGTGCATGACCTTCTGGCCGAGGATGCCCGTGAGCAACGTCTCGACGTACGTGGCCGAGACCTGCAACAGCAGCGCGCCAACGAGCCACAGCACCGACGTGCGCAGGAGAGCGGCGTCGCCGGCGGGGATCGCAACGTCGATCACCCGGCGCGTGAGGAGGGGCGGCGCCAGCTGCAGCACGCCTTCCACCATGAGCACCACCACGGCACCGAATACGAGTCCGCCATACGGCCGCACGTACGCGACGAGACGCCGCGCGATGCGTCCGTCGAACGCCTTGCCGAGGGCGTCCTCGTCGTGCGCGGTGGCGGCCGGAGCGGTCATTTCGGCAATGTCGCCATGTGGGCACGGTCGCGGCCAGCCCGCCGTTAGATTGCTCGGACCCCCACGACCATCATGCCGCCACTCTTCGACCCCAGCTTCTAGAGGCACGGTGAAGGACCGCATCGTCGTCCGGGGCGCCCGGCAACACAACCTGAAGAACATCGACGTCGAGTTCCCTCGGCGCGCGATCACGGTCGTCACGGGACCCTCCGGCTCGGGCAAGTCGTCGCTCGCCTTCGACACGATCTATGCCGAGGGGCAGCGTCGTTACGTCGAGTCGCTGTCGGCGTACGCGCGGCAGTTCCTCGAGCGCATGCCCAAGCCCGACGTCGACTCGATCGACGGGCTCTCGCCGGCGGTGGCGATCGAACAGAAGAACCCGACGCGTACGTCACGCTCCACCGTCGGCACGGCGACCGAGATCTACGACTATATGCGTCTGCTCTGGGCGCGGGTCGGGCGGACCGTCTGCCCCGTCTGCGGCCGCGAACTCAAGCCCGACTCCGCCGATCGCGCTGCCGTTGAGGTCATGGCGCAACCCGCGGGCACTCGGGTGCACGTCGCGTTCCCGTTCGCGCGCTCGGCCAAGCTCGTGCACACGCGGATCGTCGAGCATCTGCGCGCGAAGGGCTTCGTGCGGGTCATCGCCGACGGCGCGGTGCTGCACCTCGACGAGCTCGACACCGGCAAGCCGAATCTCGCCAAGGTGAAGGCACTGCTCGTCGTCACCGACCGCCTCGTGGTGAACGAGGCGATGCGCACGCGACTCGCCGACGCGCTCGAGACAGCGTTCAGCGAGGGCGACGGCGATGCGACGGTCGTGCTCGAGGACGGACCCGCTGCAACTGCGCCACAGCGCCCAGAGACGCGCACGCTCCGCTACACCACGACCTTCCGCTGCCCCAACGACGGTCACGTTGCTCCACCTCCGTCGCCACAGCTCTTCTCCTTCAATAGTCCACGCGGCGCCTGCGCCACCTGCAACGGATTCGGCGCGACGCTCGAGTTCGACGAATCACTGATCGTCCCCTACCCCGAACGCACGCTCCGCGACGGCGCGATCGACCCCTGGACCGCGCCGCGCTACGACACCAAGCGCCGCGCCCTGGCCGAGTTCGCCAAAAAGGAGGGCATCGCACTCGACAAGCCCTGGCGCGACCTCACGCGCGCGCAGCAGGAGCGCCTGCTGCACGGCAAGGCGAAGGGCTACGTGGGCATGGTCCCGTTCCTCGACGCACTCGAGCCCAAGAAGTACAAGCAGTACATCCGGATCTTCCTGCGGAAGTACCAGACGGCGCAGACCTGCGCGACCTGCGGCGGCACCAAGTTGCAGCAGGACGCGCTCAACGTGCGCATCGGCGGGCGGACCATCGCCGAAGTGGCGAACATGCCCGTGGGTCTGCTCAAGCCCTGGGCCGACTCGCTCGTGCTCTCGCCGCAGGAAACGGCGATCGCCGCGCACATTCTGCGCGAGGCGCGCGGGCGCATCTCGTTCCTCTGTGACGTCGGCCTCACCTACCTGAGCCTCGACCGCGCCACCCGCACACTCTCCGGGGGCGAAGCCCAGCGCATCGGCCTCGCCAACGCGCTCGGTGCGCGCCTCGTCGACACACTCTATGTGCTCGACGAACCGAGCATCGGCCTGCACGCGCGCGATCTCTCCCGACTGCTCACGCTCCTCGAACGCCTGCGCGACGGCGGCAACACCGTCCTCATGGTGGAGCACGACCTCGACGCCATGCGCATGAGCGACTGGATGCTCGAGCTCGGTCCCGGCAGCGGCGAGAAGGGCGGCGCGCTCGTGTTCAGCGGGCCGACCTCCACCGCGAACGAGAGTCCGCTCACCGGGCAGTACCTCACCGGCGAGCGCGTGATCCCGCTCCCGGCGAAGCGCCGCCGCGCTGGGCCGCAGTGGCTCGCGATCACCGGCGCCCGCGAGCACAACCTGCGCAGTGTGTCCACGCGCATCCCGCTCGGCACCTTCACCTGTTTCACCGGCGTGAGCGGGTCGGGCAAGAGCACGCTCGTGCATGACGTGATCTTCCGCGCGCTCGAGCACAAACTCACCGGCGAGCACACCGCCAAGCAGCATCTCGGCGAGAAGGTCGGCGCCTTTGACACGCTCACCGGCTGGGATGCGCTCGACGAGGTGGTGCTGGTCGATCAGGAGCCGATCGGCCGCTCACCGCGGTCCAATCCGGTCACCTACGTAAAGGCCTTCGACGAGATCCGCCGGATCTTCGCCGAGGTGCCGCTCGCCCGCCAGCGCCGCTACACGGCGGGCACCTTCTCCTTCAATGTGAAGGGCGGGCGCTGCGAGACCTGCGAGGGGGCCGGCGCGCTCGAGGTCGAGATGGTCTTCATGGCCGACGTCTTTGTGCCCTGCGAGAGTTGCGGCGGCGCCCGCTACAAGGCCGAGGTCCTCGACGTGACCTACTTCGGCAAGCGGATCACCGACGTGCTGGAGATGACGGTCGACGAAGCGATCCGATTCTTCCCTCGCGAGGAGAAGCTCGGCCAGGCCCTTTGGCAGGTCCAGCAGGTCGGACTGGGATACCTGCGCCTTGGGCAGCCCGCGACGACGCTGTCGGGGGGTGAAGCGCAGCGCCTCAAGATCGCCCGGGAGCTGGCCCTGGCGGCCAAGAAAGGGGGCCGAAAGCTGTACGTGATGGACGAACCCACGACCGGGCTGCACGCCCGGGACATTGAGGTGCTGTGCGCCGTGCTTGACCGATTGGTCGACGCGGGCCACACGGTGGTCCTGATCGAGCACAATCTGGACGTGATCAAGCGGGCCGACTGGGTGGTCGATCTGGGCCCTGAGGGGGGGGACGGGGGTGGCCTGATCGTGGCCGAGGGGACCCCGGAGCAGGTGGCGAAGGTGGCGGGGTCGCATACGGCGCGGTTCCTCGCCCCCCTGCTCAAGCGCTAGTCGTGGCGCGGCCGATTGTGCAGTAGCTTCAAGCAGTTGGCAGCGCAGGATCCTTCAGCGGAGAACCAGATGGCGACGAAGAAGAAGGCGAAGAAGGGCGCGAAGAAGGCGACCAAGCGGACCGTGAGAAAGCCGGCGAAGAAGGCTGCGAAGAAGAAGGCTGCCAAGAAGTCGACGAAGAAGGCGACGAGGAAGCCCGCGAAGAAGGCGACGAGGAAGCCCGCGAAGAAGGCGACGCGCGCGAAGGCATCGAAGAAGGTCGTGCGCCGCTCGGCGAAGAAGGCGACCAAGAAGGCGGCG
>JANOTB010000019.1:0-77089 GCA_031416115.1 Gemmatimonadota bacterium | reverse complement strand
TGTGAAGTTCGATCCGGAGCACCCGGACTTCGAGACGCGTTTCATCCCGATGATGTGCCAGCACTGCGGCAACGCGCCGTGCGAGCCCGTCTGCCCGGTGTACGCGACCTACCACGCGCCCAACGGCCTCAACGTGCAGGTCTACAACCGCTGCGTCGGCACGCGCTACTGCTCCAACAACTGCCCGTACAAGGTCCGCTACTACAACTGGTTCGGCTACGGCGACCCGTCGCGCACGCAGTACGCCTTCCCGGAGCCGCTGCACTGGCAGCTCAACCCGGACGTCACGGTGCGCAACAAGGGCATCATGGAGAAGTGCACGTTCTGCGTCCAGCGCATCAAGGAGGCCGAGAACCGCGCCTCGCTCGAGCAGCGCGACCTGCACGTCGACGAGTTCACGGTGGCCTGCGCGCAGGCCTGCCCGTCGCGCGCGATCGTCTTCGGCGACGCGGCCGACGAGAACTGGTCGGTGGCCAAGTGGGCGAAGGACCGCAGGGCGTACCACGTGTTCGAGGAGCTCAACACCTTCACGGCGGTGGTCTACTTGAAGAAGGTCAATCATCCGGCGCCGTCGGCGTCGGCCACGGCGTAAGGGGCGCGGATCATGGCAACCCTCGCACATCCGGACGAGCCGCGCCGGCCGAACATCCCGTCGGCCGACATCCAGCTCCCGGCCGTCAAGGATTACGAACAGGTCGATCGCGAGATCCTCCAGATCCTCCAGCCGACCAAGGCCTGGTTCGGTGGTCTGCTCATTGCACTCACCTGCCTCGCATTCGGCATCGCCTCCTGGTCGTACCAGATCCACCAGGGACTCGGCGTCGCCGGCTACAACCCGCCCGTCATGTGGGGCGTCTACATCATCACCTTCGTGTTCTGGGTCGGCATCGGACACGCGGGTACGCTGATCTCGGCGATCCTTTACCTCTTCCGCGCCGGTTTCCGCACGACGATCTACCGCGCGGCCGAGGCGATGACCGTGTTCGCGGTCATGACCGCCGGGCTCTTCCCGATCATCCACATCGGACGGCCCTGGAAGTTCTTCTGGCTGATCCCGTATCCGAACTGGCGCCTCCTGTGGCCGAACTTCAAGTCGCCGCTCGTGTGGGACGTCTTCGCGATCACGACCTACCTCACGATCTCCACGACCTTCCTGTTCGTCGGCCTCATCCCCGACATCGCGGTGCTCCGTGACCGCGAGACGAACCCGCTTCGCAAGCACATCCTGTCGGTGCTGAGCTTCGGCTGGCGCAACAGCGAGCGCGAGTGGCGTCACTTCGCCCGCGCCTACCTGTTCCTCGCGGCTTTCTCCACGCCGCTCGTGCTCTCGGTGCACTCGATCGTGTCGTTCGACTTCGCGATGGGCATCGCGCCCGGTTGGCACACGACGATCTTCCCGCCCTACTTCGTCGCCGGCGCCATCTTCTCCGGCTTCGCGATGGTCTGGACGATCATCATCCCGATGCGCCGCTGGTTCGGGCTCCGCCACTACGTGACGCTCAATCACCTCGACGCCTCGGCGAAGATGGTGCTCTTCACGAGCCTCGTGGTCGGCTGCGCCTACGTCGCCGAGTTCTTCATCGCCTGGTACGGCGGCGTGCAGTACGAGCAGGACTACTTCTGGAACCGCGTCTTCGGGCAGTGGTGGTGGGCCGCGTGGATCATGCTCACCTGCAACATGATCCTGCCGCTCTCGCTCTTCTCGCAGAAGCTGCGCCGCAACCCGACCTGGCTCTTCATCCTGTCGATCTTCATCAACATCGGCATGTGGTTCGAGCGGTTCGTGATCGTGGTGCCGTCGCTCTCGCACGACGTCGAGCCCTGGCAGTGGTCGAGCTATGTGCCGACCTGGGTCGACTACGGGCTCCTGATCGGTTCGTTCGGCTGGTTCTTCATGTGGTTCCTGCTCTTCGTCAAGCAGCTCCCCGTGATGGCGCTCGCCGAGATCAAGGAGATCATCCCGCCCAAGATGAAGCACAAGGACTCGCACCATCATGGAGGGCACTGAGATGATGCGCGGAATGATCGGCGTCTTCGCGGAGCTCGACAGCACCGTCGAAGCGATCGAGGAGTTGAAGCAGAAGCGGCTCGGGGACCTCACGGCCTACACGCCGACCCCGCGGCACGAGCTCGAGGAGGCGATCGAGCCGCCGCCGTCGCCGGTGCGGAAGTTCACACTCGTGGGCGCGCTCACCGGCGCGATCTGCGGGTACTGGCTCGCGATCTGGGGTTCCAACTATTGGCCGCTCGTCGTCGGCGGCAAGGCGATCGCCACCTGGATCCCCTACACGGTGTTCGGGTTCGAGGTGATGGTCATGGTCGGCGCGCTCTCGACGGTGTTCGGCATGTTCTACTTGGCTGGCATCCCGCGCCTGACCGTGACCGTCGGATACGATCCGCGGTTCAGCGCCAGCAACTACGGCGTCTGGTGCGAGTGCGCGCCGGAGAAACTCGCCGAGGTCGAAGCGATCCTGCGCCGTCATGGTGCGGTGGAGGTGCGCGGTGAGCGCTAACAACTGGCGTCGACTCGTAGCGGCCGCCGTGCCGCTGCTGCTCGCCGCGTGCACGCAGGAAGAGTGGCTGACCGACATGAAGCAGCAGCCGTCGGTGGGCACCTGGCAGGTCTTCTCGACCGACACGGTCGCGGGCGATACCATCCCATTCCGCGGCAATCCTCAGGGCTCGGTGCCGACGAACGGCATCGCCGTCGCGTCGTGGCAGGTCTCGTATGCTCCGATGCCGCCGACGGTCGACTCCATGTCAGGCCTCCAGAATCCCGTCGCGGCCGACGAGCGGTCGCTCGTGAACGGACGCAAGCTCTATCAGGTCAACTGCACGGTCTGCCATGGTGATCTCGGTGACGGCAAGGGCGCGATGCCGCAACTGAACCCCGGCTACGCCTTCATCCCGGCCATCAATGCGGCCGCGACGCAGGCGCGTACCGACGGATACCTCTTCGGCATGCTCCGGAACGGCCGCGGTCTCATGCCGTCGCAGAATCGCATTCCCGAAGCCATGCGCTGGGACGTCATCAACTACGTTCGCGGCTTGCAGGGCCGCTACCCGGTCGCGACCGGCCCGGTCGGCTTCCCCGGTCAGACCGGCGACAAGCTCCCTGGCGTCTCCGCGGTGGGACCGACCGTCCCGTCCGCGTACCTCAAGCCCAGCACTACCGGCATCACGCCCAAGGCCGAGAAGCAGGCTGAGGGCGCGAAGCCGAAAGGGAACCCCGGAGGTCACGAATGAGCGGCCAGAAGCACTACTCTCCGCCGCGCGACCAGTTCGTCGGCGTACTGCAGTCCAAGTCGATGCCGGCGATGGCCAAGAAGGGCGGCCTTGTGTTGGGCATCCTCGGCATGCTGCTCTTTGCCGTCGGCGCCGCGACCGGCGAGGCTCGCGCCTGGCAGGCCTTCCTCGTCAACTGGCTCTTCTTCACGACCATCGCCTCGGCGGCGGTGATGTTCTCGGCGGTGCAGCGGATCACCACCGCGCGCTGGTCGCGCGGCGTGATCCGATTTCTCGAGGGCTATGTGGCCTTCCTGCCGATCGCGGCGGTCGGACTCTTGGTGATCATCTTCGGCGGCAGGGCGCACCTCTATCCGTGGTGGGATCTCGTCGGCACCGGCGAACTGATCCCCGAGAAGGAGACCTGGTTCAACCACGGCTTCTTCTACGTCCGTTCGGTGATCGTCTTCGGCGCGCTCTTGGTGCTCCAGCTCTGGTACGTCTGGACTTCAGTGCGCCTCGACGTGGGGATCACGCCCGAGCATGGCGCGTCATGGGCCGCCGGCCTCCGCGCGAGGATGCGCGCGACATTCGGCGAGGAGCGTCGCGAGTTGCACTCGACGCACTCACTGCAGGGCAAACTCGCCGTGATCATGGCGATCGTTTTCGGCTTCGGCTGGTCGATGCTCGCGTGGGACCACTCGATGTCGCTCGACTACCACTTTTTCAGCACGATGTACGGCTGGCAGTTCTTCATGGGCGGGTGGCTCGTGTCGCTCATGACCTTCGCCGTGCTGCTGCGCTGGTGGAAGGGGCAGTTCCCGGAGCTCCCGGAGCTCGTGACCGACAAGCACTATCATGACGTCGGCAAACTTTGCTTCGCCTTCACGGCATTCTGGGGCTACCTGACCTTCTCGCAGTTCCTGATCATCTGGTACGGCAACCTCGCGGAGGAAACGCACTTCTTCACACTGCGCCTCACTGGAGCTTGGACCACGACGACCATGCTCGCGGCGGTGCTGACCTTCGTGCTGCCGTTCTTCGGCCTGCTCTCCGTGAAGGCGAAGCTCCACTCGCCGACGATGATCTTCTTTGCGACCTGCTCATTCGTGGGTCTCTGGTTCACGCGCTACACCGAGGTCTATCCGTCGAGCTATGGCACGCGCGTCGACCACGCACCGCTCGGCGTCTGGGAGCTCGGGATCTTCGCCGGCTTTCTCGGACTCTTCGTGTGGAGTTACGCGCAGTTCATGGATGCCTTCCCCAAGGCGCAGGTCTTCAAGATGACATCGCCGTACCGGGATGAGGTGCAGATCCCCGTGAATCCGGAGACGATGGAACCGCTGCCGGCGCACGAGTAGTCGGGACCGGCTGGAATCTGAGCAGGGCGGCGCGCCGGGTGGCGTGCCGCCCTTTCTCGCTATTGGCCGCATCAGTGAACTCGGCCCGATCGCAATTCTTATGGTGCCCTGGTTATATTCCCTCCGTTCTCGGGGCGTTAGCTCAGCTGGGAGAGCACCTGCTTTGCAAGCAGGGGGTCGCCGGTTCGATCCCGGCACGCTCCATTCCCCGTGTCACCCATTTCCGAAGTACCTTAATGATGTCGAACTCGGTTCCTGCCGTCGGCACCACCGCGCCCGATTTCACCGTCGACAGCACCGGTGGTCCGGTCACGCTCTCGTCGTTCCGCGGCAAGCAGCACGTGCTCCTGGCCTTCTTCCCGCTCGCGTTCACCTCGACCTGCACCGCCGAGCTGTGCGCGTTCACCGAGGACTACTCGGCCTTCGCGGGGAAAGACGTCGCCGTCATTCCGATCAGCGTTGACGCCGTGCCGTCGCTGAAGGAGTACAAGGCGAAGTACTCCATGTCCGTCGACCTCGCGTCGGACTTCAAGCGCGACATCTCTCGTGCCTACGGCACGCTGCACGCAGAACGGTACTTCTCCAACCGCGCCTACTTCCTGATCGACAAGCAGGGCATCGTGCGCTGGAGCTTCGTCGAGATCAAGCCCGGCACCAGGCGCGAGAACAGCGAGATACTGGCGGAGATCGCGAAGTTGTAGGCGCGTCGTCACCTTGTCGCACCCCCCGCGCAGGTCGTAGCTTCCGACCATCACTACGCCATCTCACGTGACCTCTGCCTCGCCTTTCATGGACTCCACCGGGGAGCGCGCCGCGCGTGCCCTCACCGTGTTGGCGGGCTTCAGCGCCGAGCTGGCCTCGTCGCGACCGCTGGAGTCGAGCATCGAGCGGATCCTGCTCGACTTGCGTGGCGCCGTGGGCGCGAGTGAGGCCGCAGTCTGGCTCTACACACCGCAGGGGCTCTCGCTCGGGTGGAACAGCGGGCCGGCCGCCGCGACCGAGGCCGAGGTGCGCGCTGGACTGGCGTCCGGAGCGACCGACGACGGCGCTCCCGGCGGTCTCCGGGTCGAGAAGATCGTCCTCGGCGAGCGGCGCGTTGGCGTGCTGGTCGTGCGCGTGGATGGTGAGATCGGTGACGAGCAACAGCTGCTCGTGACGGCGCTCGCGAACCTCTTCGCGCCGGAGCTCGCGCATGCCGAGCGGTCGCGGCAACTCGAGGTCGAGGTCGCGACGCGCACGGCCGAGATCGAGCGGGGACGCCGCTTCACGGAGAAGATCATCGACTCGCTGCCACTCGGCCTCTATGTGATCGACCGCGAGTATCGCATTCAAAGCTGGAACCGCAAGCGCGAGACGGGGATGCAGGGTGTCTCGCGCGAGCAAGCGATCGGCCGCACCATCTTCGAGATCCTGCACCGACAGCCGGCCGAGATGCTCCGCCGCGAGTTCGACGACGTCTTCTCCAGCGGCCGCATGCAGGAGTACCAGATGCAGAGCGTCGCCTCCGGAGAGGCGCGCACGTATCGCATCACGAAGATCCCGATGCGCCTCGGCGACGGTCCGGTCACGCACGTGATCACCATCGGCGAGGACATCACCGACTGGACGCAGGCGCAGGAGCGCTTCTCTCAGTCGGAGAAGCTCGCCGCGATCGGTCAGCTTGCAGCCGGCGTCATGCACGAGATCAACAACCCGCTCGCCACGATCGCCGCCTGCGCCGAGTCGCTCGGGTACCGCATCGACGACCTCGTGCGGTCGGGTGTGACCGTGGCTCCAGAGACGCACGACTTCCTCGGCATCATCGACAACGAGGTCCTGCGCTGCAAGCAGATCGTCGACGGCCTGCTCGACTTCAGCCGCCCCAAGCAGCCGCGCAAGGAGCGCGTGAACCTCAACGAGGTGATCGAGCGCACGCTCTTTCTGCTCAAGCACCATGTGCGGTTCAAGCGGCTCACGGTCGAGACCGGACTCGATCCCCTGGTCGGGCGCGTGCCGGAGGCGAGCACCGAGCAGCTCGTGCAGGTATTCATGGCACTGCTGCTCAACGCGATGGACGCGATGGGAGAGCGCGGGCTCGTGCGTGTCGTCACACGTCCGGGGCGGGACGGCGCGATCGCCGAGGTCATCGATCAGGGTCACGGGATCGCGCGCGGTGAACTCGGCAAGATCTTCGAGCCGTTCTACACGACGAAGCCGCAGGGGCAGGGGACCGGACTCGGCCTCTCGATCTGCTACGGCATCGTGCAGGAGCATGGCGGGCGCATCGAGGTCGACAGCACGCTCGGTCAGGGCAGCACCTTCCGCATCATCCTTCCCGTGGTGAGCTAGATGAAGGTCCTGGTGATCGAGGACGACCCGACGGTCGGGCAGTTCGTCAAGCGTGGGCTCGAGGAGCAGCGCTGGACGGTGGACCTTGTGGCCGACGGCGCGGAAGGAGAAGCGCTCGCGCGCTCGCAGCCGTATGACATCATCGTGCTCGACCTCCGACTCCCAGGGCGCTCCGGGCAACAGGTGCTGCGCAATCTGCGCGCTCACGGCTTCGAGAAACCGGTCCTCGTTCTCACCGCGCAGGACGCGATCGACGCCAAGGTCGAGACGTTGCGCGCCGGCGCCGATGACTACGTCACCAAGCCGTTCGCGTTCGAAGAACTGCTCGCGCGCGTCGAGGCACTCGCCCGGCGTCCGCGCGCGATCGTGTCGCCGCGGATCACGGTCGGCGATCTCGTGGTCGACCTCTCCGCGCGCGAGGTCACGCGTGCCGGCCGGCCGGTGGAGCTCACGCCCAAGGAATTCCTCGTCCTGGAGTATCTGGCCCGCCACGCGGGCCGCGTGCTCTCGCGGACGCTGATCACCGAGTACGCTTGGGGCTATCACTTCGATCCCGGCACCAACATCGTGGACGTGGTCATCAACCACCTCCGCAAGAAGCTCGACGCGCCGAACGAGAAGAAGCTGATCACGACCGTGCGCGGCGTGGGCTACGTGCTCAAGGGCTGAGGACCACACATGAGGTCGATCCGTGCCCGGCTCACGCTCGCGTATGCGACTGTGCTCGGGGTGACGTTGCTCGTCTTCGCGGCCGTGATGGTCTCGGCGAGCCGTCGCGCTGCCCAGAATGTGCTGCAGGGACGCGTCGACGGCGTGGTGATGCTCGGAACCGCAATCCTCGAACAGGGGGGCACGTCGCTGTTCGCGAGCGTCGTCGTCGCCGAGGACCCGGGCGCGCTGCCCGCACTCTCGGCAAGTGTCGTCAGCCGTCTCGCGACGCTTCCGGGTTACGTGATCGTCGCCGACTCGACCCGGATCCTCTACGAGAGCGGCCTCGTCGCGCAGCTCTCGGCGAAGGCCAAGGCACAACTCCGGCAGGCGATCCTCCGCGTCTTCACGCCCGCCCAGCCGGCGGGGATCATCACGCTCGACTCGTTGCCGTCCCGCCTGTTCGTGCAGGTGCGCTTCGAAGGTCCCACGCAACGCGGGCCGGGCCTGCACGTGGTCGCGGCGGAGTCGGCGGATGTCCTTGAGCTCGTCCGCCTCGACATCTTCGCGCCGATCCTCGTGACCTTCCCGCTGATCTTCCTGCTCTCGATCATCGCGGCATGGGGTTTGGCGGGGGTGAACCTCGAGCCGGTGGATCACCTGATCGCCGATCTTGAAGCGATCGAGGACGGACGGTCATTGCACCGGCGCCTCCCGGTCGAGACCGACGAGAACGAACTCGACCGGATCGCCGAGAAGATCAACGCCATGATCGAGCGCCTCGAGGGCTCGTTCGCCGCCCTGCGCCGCTTCACCGCCGACGCGAGTCACGAACTCAAGACGCCGCTCACGGTGCTGCGCGCCGACATCGAGCGCGCGATGAGTGCGCCGGGCGCCGGCGGCGACCAGCTACCGGCCCTCGAGGAGGCGCTGGCCGAGACGGCGCGGATGTCTGACCTCGTGGACTCGCTGCTGACGTTGGCACGCGGCGACGAGGGCCGATTCGACATCCACCGCGAGCCGGTGGCGCTGGTCCCGATGATCGACGACATCTTCGAGACCGCGCAGATCCTTGGCGAGGAGGCGGGGATCACGGTCACGTTGCTGGCGATCGAACCAGTCGGCGTGATGGGGGATCCGGTACGGTTGCGCCAGCTGTTCCTCAACCTGCTGACGAATGCGATCAAGTACACGGCGCGCGGAGGCACCGTGACGGTCGCGCTCGAGCGGCGGGGAGAGTTCGCCGCCGTCGCCGTCCATGACAATGGTGTGGGGATCGCGGCGGCGGACCTGCCCTTCGTCTTCGATCGCTTCTGGCGGGCGGACCGCGCCCGCGCTCGTGGAGCGGAGCGCGGCGGGTTCGGCCTCGGCCTCGCGATCGCGCAGTGGATCACGCACGCACACAGCGGAACGCTCACCGTCGCGTCGCGCCTGGGCCGAGGCAGCACCTTCACGGTCACGATCCCGGCGACCGTTATGGCGAAGCGGCTCGAGTCGAGCGTGGCACGCTGACGTCGGCAGTTGTCATCGAATCGTCATCGAACGCCTCTGCGTCTCCTCATCTTCCGCGTGTATCGTAACGGTGAGCAGAGGACCGGACTGTGGCGCACCCCGCACTGATGACTGCTCCGGCCAGTTAAGCGAATCTTAATCTTTGACCGATTACGGCTCGCGACGGCCGCACGTAGAATGATGGACGGTCGACGCCCCGCAGGGCGCCGTCACGCGACTTTTCACTCTGGGAGATGTACGCGTGTTCAATAACCTGATCGAGTCGAAGCCCCAGAAGACCCGCACCCTGGGATCGACGCTCTTCTCGCTCGCCTTCCACGGCCTCATCGTCTCTCTGTCGGTGCTCGCCACGAAGCAGGTGGCAGAGGCCGTAGCGGAAGAGGTGGTCCAGAAGGTGGATTTCGTTGAGATCAAGAAGGACGAGCCCCCCCCGCCGGACACGCCGCCGCCGCCCGATGTGGTCGCGCCGCCGCCGATCGCGAAGGGGTTCCAGGTGCTCACCGCACCGATCAACATCCCCGACGTGATCCCGGAGATCGACCTCTCCAAGAAGCTCACGAATGAGGACGATTTCTCGGGTCGTGGTGTCGCCGGTGGTATCGCCGCAGGTGTCGTCGGTGGGGCGGCTCCGATCTCGGACCAGCCCTACTTCGACTTCCAGGTCGAGAAGCCGGTCGCGCCGGTCCCCGGTACGGGATCGCCGCGCTACCCGGACATCCTGCGCTCGGCGAGTGTCGAGGGTGAGGTGCTCGCGCAGTTCGTGGTGGACACGACCGGTCGCGTCGACGTGTCGACCTTCAAGGTGATCCGCAAGTCGCATGACCTCTTCGAGGCAGCGGTCCGCAGCGCGCTGCCGCAGATGCGATTTCTCGCCGCCGAAATCGGCGGACGCAAGGTGAAGCAGCTCGTACAGCAGCCGTTCGTCTTCGCACTCCAGAAGTGATCCAGACCCTTTCTCACCGTCCCATCAGGAGATTCGCTCAATGAACATGGACATCGGCTACATCTTCGAGCACTCGCCGCCGTTCGCCAAGGGCATCTGGTTCACGCTCGTCGTGATGTCGCTCTGGTCGCTCACCGTCGCGATGGGCAAGTGGTGGAATCTCCGCAAGGCGCAGAAGGAGACGCTCAAGTTCGCGCCCGAGTTCTCGCAGTTCCTCGAAGAGGACAACCTCTCCGAAGCGATCAACCTCGCACAGTCCTACAAGAAGTCGCATGTCGCCCGCGTCCTCGGCGGCGCACTTGACGAAGTCAAGCCGCTGATCCTCGATGGCTCGGTGACCGTCTCTGACATCAACTCGGCCGAGCGCGCCGTCGAGCGCAACATGCTCGTCGAGATCGTCTCGCTCAAGCGCGGCCTCGCGGTCCTCGCGACGGTCGGTTCGACCGCACCGTTCGTCGGCCTGCTCGGCACGGTGTTCGGCATCATCAACGCCTTCGCCGCCATGGGCACCTCGGGCTCGACCGGCATCGCCGCGATCACGGTCGGCATCGCCGAAGCGCTGATCGCCACCGGCTTCGGTCTCCTCGTCGCCATTCCGGCGGTCTGGTTCTTCAACTACTTCCAGACCAAGATCGACAACCTCACGGCCGAGATGACTTACGTCTCCAAGGAGATGATCGACTATCTCATCAAGGGCGTGTCGGGCGAGTTCGGTCGGTCGCGCTTCACGCGCGAGTTCAGCACCAAGGCGCAGGCCGGCTCGGCGCCGATCTCGCAGTAATCTCCTCGAACCGCGGGAGTCGTTATGCAGATGAGCACGGGGAGCGGCGTCAAGGCAGAGCCGAACGTCGTCCCCATGATCGACGTGATGCTGGTGCTGCTCATCATCTTCATGGTGGTGACGCCGGCGCTCGCATCCGGATTCACAGCGGAGCCGCCGTCAGGCATCAACCTGAAGGCGCATCCTGAAGCTGATGACGACCAGGTCCTCGGCATCGACAAGTTCGGCAACTATTACCTGAACAAGAGGCAGATCGCGAACGAGCAACTCGGCGACCTGCTCAAGCAGATCTACCAGCTCCGGACCGTGGACCAGATCCTGTACGTCAAGGCGCACAAGGAGCTCGAGTACGGCCGCATCCTCGACGCGATCGACATTGCCTCGAAGAACGGCGTACGCGTCATGGCCGCGATCACCGACCAGACCCCGGGGACCGAGTCCTCAGTGGTCGGCGACGAGATCAAGCAACCCTCCAAGGCGCCGTAGGAGACGACCATGGGAATGAGCGCTGGTGGTGGTGATGGCGGGCTCAATAGTGAGCCCAACGTGGTGCCGATGATCGACATCATGCTCGTGCTGCTGATCATCTTCATGAT
The DNA here is from genome assembly GCA_031416115.1 of Gemmatimonadota bacterium. GTDB lineage: Bacteria > Gemmatimonadota > Gemmatimonadetes > Gemmatimonadales > Gemmatimonadaceae > Pseudogemmatithrix. The sequence continues at coordinate 65,695 of JANOTB010000019.1, read as the reverse complement.
CATGCAGCCGATGATGCGCAAGGCGATCGACATGCAGCTCCCTGACCCGGAGCCGGCGGTCGTGACGGCCAACACGGCGTCGGACCAGATCGTGCTCGAGGTGCTCCCTGAAGGGAACTTCGCGGTCAACCGCGAGCCGTTGACCAAGGCGGACCTCGCCAAGCGGATCTCCGAGATCTACGAGAATCGTCCCGACAAGATCATGTTCGTGAAGGGCGATCCGGCCGTGCAGTATCAGGACGTGATCTTCGCCATGGACGTCGCGCGCGGTTCCGGCGTGAAGGTCATCGGCGTGACGCCGAAGTCGCCCTGACGGCGACCTGACACGACGGGACCTCTACGGTCGGTGATGCGGCGGACGAACCTTTACGGCTCGTCCGCCGTATCAGTTGTATGTTCTTGATGGACCCGGAACGCGGGCTCGCGCGTTCGTCCCCCAAGCCCCATTCGTGACCGACGCCGTCCTCCCTCCCTCCGGTACGCCCCGCCGACCGCTCCGGCCCCTCCACGGGATCCCGGAGCCGGATCGCCGCGGCCCACAGGGACTGATGGTGTCAGTCCTGTTCCATGCGCTCATCATCCTGCTGCTCTTCCTCCCGCCGTTCATCGCGACGCAGCTCGACCAGGAGGCCTCGCGAGGCGCCGGAGGCGCCGGGCCCGCCGGAGGCGGAGGTGGGGGCACGGGAGGCACTGGAGGCGAGACCGTACGACCGGAACGGGTACGCTTCATCCACGTCATGCCTGCGCCGCCAGCCCCGACCGCAGTCACGCCACCGCTGGTTCCGCCGCCCAAGCCCGATCCGGTCAAAGAGCCGGAGGTGAAACCGGAGCCCACTCCCGCGCCCACGACGCCCGCCGAGACGACTCCCAGTGGCCCGACCACTCCTACCGCCGGCGCGGGCGGTGGATCGGGCCACGATGGCACCGGGGGCAATGGTCCGGGCAGCGGAGGCGGCGTGGGGTCTGGCGTGGGCACCGGACGGGGAGCGGGCAATGGCCCCGGTACTGGCGGTGGCACGGGTGACATCTACCCGCCGCAGGTGACCAATCTCTCGCTGCTGCCGCTCCCCGTGCCGCATAAAGTGCGGCCCTACAAGATGATCGCCTGGTTCGACGTCGATGAACGCGGCAACGCGCGGCTCATCGCGTTCAACCCCTCACGCGATGGCGCCTACAACCGGAAGATCCGTGACATGCTCGCCGAAGTCCGCTTTCGTCCGGCCGTGCGGCTTGACGGCACGCCGGTGCGCGATACCGTGTCGATCACCGCCGAAGCGCCGCGCTGACTGGACCTCGCGGACAGCTGCCCGTAGCTTCTCCCGTTCGTTCGTCACGATCTTCCTCCCGACATCCGATCCATGACCGTATCGCCCGCCGCCCGCGAGGGCCGCGCATGAAGTCGCTCTGGGCCCGCAAGCCGATCGCTGAGATCACTCCCGATGACGGGAAGGGGATGCAGCGGACACTCCGCACCAAGGATCTGATCTTCCTCTCGATCGGCGCGGTGATCGGCGCCGGGATCTTCTCGACCCTCGGTACCGCGGCGGCGGGGTCGGTGAGTCCCACGGGCGAGGTCCTGCGCTACGGTGCGGGGCCGGCGCTCATCGTCTCCTTCGTGTTGCTCGGTGCGGTCTGCGCCCTCGCGGCCCTCTGCTACGCCGAACTCGCAGCGATGATCCCCCAGGCAGGCTCGGCGTACGCCTACAGCTACGCTTCGTTCGGCGAGCTGATCGCATGGATCATCGGCTGGGACCTCATCCTCGAGTACGCGGTCGGCAACGTCGCGGTCGCGATCTCGTGGAGCGGCTACTTCTCGTCGCTCATCTCGCCGTTCGTCGAGCTGCCGGGCTGGCTCACGCACGGATACTTCCAAGCCAAGGCGAGCTCCAACCCCGAGGTCCATGGGCTGCTCGAGAGTGCACCACAGCTCCTCGGCGTGCCGGTGTTGATCAACGTCCCGGCGTTCGTGATCGTCATGGCCATCACCTGGCTGCTCGTGGTCGGCGTGCGCGAGAGCACGCGCGTCAACGCCGTCATGGTGATCATCAAGCTCGCGGTGCTGGCGCTCTTCGTGATCGTCGGGGCGCAGCACATCGACACGGCCAACTACACCCCGTTCGCCCCGAACGGATTCACCGGCATCCACCAAGGCGCCGCGATCGTCTTCTTCGCCTATATCGGATTCGATGCGATCTCCACTGCCGCTGAGGAGGTCAAGGATCCGCAGCGGACCATGCCCCGCGGACTCCTCTGGGGGCTCGGGATCTGCACGATCATCTATGTGATCGTCGGCGCGGTCGCGACGGGGCTCGTCCCCTACCAGCAGCTCGCCTCGTCCGATCCGCTCGCGCACGCCTTCGACGTCGCCGGACTCCAGCGGTTCGGGTGGATCATCTCCGCGGGCGCGGTCGTCTCGATGTCGGCGGTGCTGCTCGTTTTCCAGTACGGCCAGCCGCGCATCTTCTACGCCATGGCGCGCGACGGTCTGCTCCCCGAGGGCGCGGCCAAGCTTCACAAGAAGTACCGCACGCCGCACGTGACCACCATCATCACCGGCGTGCTTGTCGCCTGTGCGGCACTCGTCGCCGATGACGTGGCGACCTACGATCTCACGAACATCGGCACGCTCTTCGCGTTCGTGCTCGTCTGCCTCGGCGTACTCGTCCTGCGCGTCACCGAACCCGACCGTCACCGACCGTTCAAGGTGCCGTTCGTCTGGTTCGTGGGCCTTGGCGGCGCCTCCGCCTGCTTCTTCGTGATGAAGGGACTGCCGGTGAACGCCTGGCGGGGATTCGGGATCTGGTTGCTGATCGGCTTGGTGCTCTACATCGCCTACGGCTATCGCCACTCGCGGCTGCGCCGCGGGTTGCCGCCGCGGAGCTTCGAGTCCGACTAGGCCACCGCGAGCGCCTTGCGCGCGAGCTTCACGGCACCACGAGCGGGAATGACCTCATCGCCGTGAAGGTGTGATCCGGGCACCGCGGTCTTGAGGCGGTGCTCCACGAGCCGCCGCAGGAACGACCCACGGTGCATCATGCCGCCCGCGAGCGCGACCGGGAGTGCCGCGCGTTCATCGACGAAGAGCTGACGTGCCAGCGTCCGCACATGGAGCACGAGCTCTTCGGCTGCGAGCGTGCAGATCGAGTTGGCGCGCAGGTCGCGCTCCGCGGCAAGCGTCATCACCGGCAGGGCGAGTGCGGCGAGGTCCTTGGCCGTCGCTGTGCTGGACCACGCGACGAGATCGTCGACCTCGTCCAACTGCAGCGCCGTCAGCACGGCGCCCACGAGGCGTGTCTCCGGCTCGCGACCGTCGTGCGATGCGGTGATCACGCTCAACGCGCGGCGGCCGATCCAGGCGCCGCTCCCTTCGTCTCCGCACACGGGGCCCCATCCGCCGCAGCGAACGAACGTCCCCGTCGGTCCACGGCCGAACGCCACAGAGCCCGTTCCCGAGATGAGCAGGATGCCCGGCCCGTCACCGAACGCGTCTTCCATGGCGACCTCCGCATCGGTCACCACTTGCACCTCGTCGGCGAGCCCTTCGCCCTCGAGCGCGCGCAGCAGCGCCTTACGCTCTTTCTCGCGTCCGGCCCCGGCGACGCCCACCGTGAGGATCCGCGGCCGATCGTCGCGCTCCGCCACGGCGATCGCGTCGCGGACCAGTGCACCGATCACCTCGGCCGAGTGCAACGCGTCGCCGGGCCGCACGGCGGACGGTGCACCGGTGAGCGTGGCAATCTCCTTGCCGCGGCCATCTGCGACGATCACCATGGTCTTGCTGCCACCACCATCAACACCGACGACGAGATGCGACATGGACTGGATTCCGGTCAGACTTGGGGCGCCCGCGCGGGCGGCGCGTGCGTGAGTGAGGACAAGATACCTGCGACGAGCGTGATCGAGGTGCCGAGCAGCACATACCAGGGCCACGCGATCCCGATGAACGGGGCCAACGGTCCGGCGAGCGATGGGATCGCCGCCGCGAGGCGCCCAGCGAAGACGATCACGCTCATGCTGCCGATCCCCACCGACATCCCGAGGATCGCGTCGCGTTGCATCGCGCGCGGCCACGCCATTGCGAGGAAGAAGCCGCCGAGCAGTCCGCCGTACGTGAACGATGCGATCGAGAGCGCGACCACCACCACCGGCGTGCCCTCGGCCCTGTAGAGCAGTGCGCCACCGATGAGGATCACGAACCAGAGGAGCGTGAAGCGCTTCGAGACGCGCAGCAACTCGGCACCGTCCGTGCCCTTGCCCCGCAGCGGGACCCAGAGGTCGTGCGTCGTCGCCGCCGCGAGGGAGTTGAGCGAACCGGAGATCGTGCTCATCGCGGCCGCGAGGATCGCGGCGATGACGATGCCGGTCATACCCGACGGCATCTCCTCGATGATGAACGTCGGGAAGATCTTGTCCGGGGAAACGAAGGTACGACCCTCGTAGAACGACCAGAGCCCGACACCGATCAGCAAGAAGAGCGCGAACTGCGCGATCACCGCGAAGCCACTGCCGATCAGCGCGCGCCGCGAATCGCGCAATGAGCCGGCGGTGAGCAGGCGCTGCACGATCAGTTGGTCCGCGCCATGCGACGCCATCGCGAGGAATCCGCCGCCGAGCAAGCCGGCAAAGATCGTGTGCGGCCGGTCGATGCCGGTGTAGGTGTCGATGAACCGCAGCTTTCCGGCGGCGCCCGCGTCGGCGAGGATGCGGCTCCAACCGCCGTCGACGCCAGCGCCGATCAGGTAGACGGCGGCAAAGCCGCCGCCGAGATAGACGAAGGTCTGGATCACGTCCGTCCATACCACGGCGCGCATGCCGCCGTGGTACGTGTAGAGCAGCGTCGTCGCACCCAGCGCGAGGATCGCGACCGGGGTCACGTATTCGGCCGGCACGAATGGTCCGATGATCAGCCCGATCGGGATCGCGGTCGCGAAGATCCGCACCGAGTCCCCGAACGCGCGCGTGACCATGAAGGTCACTGACGCAAAGCGGCGCGTCGCCAACCCGAACCGCTGTTCGAGCAGCGCGTACGCCGTGACGAGCTGTCCATCGCAGTAGCGGGGGAGCAGTGTGTAGGCGACGACGATGCGGCCGAGCAAGTAGCCGGTCGCCACCTGCAGGAACGTGAAGTCCCCGAGATACGCCAGCCCCGGGATCGAGATGAAGGTGAGCGCACTCGTCTCGGTCGCGACGATCGAGAAGAGCACCGCCCACCACGGGATCGATCCGTCGGCGACGAAGTAGTCGCGAGCATCCTTCTGATCCCGGCCGAGCCAGACGCCGAGCGCCGTGGTGCCGACCAGATAGACGACGAGGATGCTCCAGTCGAGCGCGGTGAATCCACTGCTCAGTTCAGTCGACGACATAGGCCTCGATGGCGTTGTATTCGGCGAGACCCAGTCGATCGAGCAGGTCGGCCGTCCCGGTGTTGCGCTGTTCCACACGCTGCCAGAACTCGCGGTCGTCCTGACCCGGGAACGGTGCGGAGTCCTTTTGCGACTGATGCTTGAAGATCGCCTGGATCTTGAGGCGCAGTTCTTCGCGCGAGAGCGGGACGAGCCACGTCGACTCGGCGATCGGCCATTCCTGCCACGCGCCGCGATAGAGCCAGATCTCGGGCGACCACGGCGAGCCCGTCTGCTCGAGATATTCCGGCGGCGGACTCTGCGGACCACGCGGCCGGCCGGGATGCAGCTCGGCGAGCGCGGTGTCGATCGCCTGTTTGCACATCCGGTGCGTCCCGTGTGGATCGCTCAGGTCGCCGGCGACGAAGACATAATGAGGGCGCTCGGCCTCGAGCAGTGCTCGCACGATCGCGACGTCCTCCGGGCCGACGGGCGCCTTCTCGATCGTGCCGGTGCGGTAGAACGGCAGGTCAAGAAAGCGCGCGTGCGAGGCATCGAGACCGAGGGTCTCGATGCCGGAGACCGCCTCGGATTCGCGGATCATCCGCTTGAGATCCGACACGTCGCCGCCGTCAGTGTCGCCCGGTCGCTTGGCGGTCATCGCGTCGAGCACGTCGTCGGCGAATCGCTGCAGCTGTCCGCCCGTGAAGCCGCGCTCTCTCGCGACACGCTGCAGCACGTCGATGTGTCGACGCACGTCATGGTCGAAGACCGCGATGTTCCCACTCGTCATGTAGGCGACCGTGACGGTGTTCCCGTTCTGCACGAGCTTGCGAAGTATGCCGCCCATGGAGATCACGTCGTCGTCAGGATGCGGCGAGAAGACGACCACGCGGGCGCTGTGCGGCAGCAGCGCGCGTCCGCGGATGCGCGCATTGAGCGATCGAAACGCCCCGCCGTTGACCGACCCCGCCTCACCGCGACGCGCGACGAGGCCGGAAAGACGATGCTCGGAGTAGTCGCTCTCGGCGAGCTTGAGGATCCCGCGCCCGGTGGTCTCGGAGAGCCAGATGACGGCGCGCACTTCGAGTTCGGGGGTCCACTGCACCTCGTCCACGAGCCACGGGGTGGCGATGCGCGTGAGCGAGGCGGCCGCCGCGCCGTCGCAGTAGAAGGTCGCCGCCTCGTGGCGCTGGAGGAACGTCGCCGGAACGCCAAGGTCGACCTCGCCCTCCACGGCGCGACGCACGATCGTCGCCTTGTGCTCCCCGGTGGCGAGGATGGCGATCTCGCGCGCCGCGAGGATCGTGGCGACGCCCATCGTGAGCGCTTCGCGGGGGACGTTGCGCTCACTGAAGAAGTCGCTCGCCGCGTCGCGACGCGTGACGCTGTCGAGGTGCACGCGGCGCGTGCGGCTCTCCAATCCAGAGCCGGGTTCATTGAACCCGATGTGTCCGGTCTTCCCGATACCGAGCAGTTGGAAGTCGATACCACCAGCCGCCCGAATGGCGCTCTCGAATGCGGCGCAGTGCGCGGCCACGTCGTCGCTCGGCACCGTCCCGTCGAGCAGGTGCACCTGCGCCGCCGGGATGTCCACCTGCGAGAAGAGATGGGTCCACATGAACCGATGGTACGAGTGCGGGCTCTCGGCCTCCATCGGCAGGTATTCGTCGAGATTGAAGGTCTCGACCTTCGCGAAGCTCAGCCCCTCCTCGCGGTGCAGTCGGGCGAGTTCGCGGTAGACACCGATCGGCGTCGAACCGGTGGCGAGCCCAAGCACAGCGCGTCGCCCCTCGGCGTTCGCCGCGCGGATCACCGCCGCGATGCGCCCCGCCACCGCGAGCGCGAGCGCAGAATGTTCCTCGAACACGAGCGTCCGGATCCGTTCGCGTTGCTCGGCGGCGCGAACGACGCGAGGCCCGTCTCCACCAGAGGGGAGCACGGGCCTCGCGCCGCCGGCGTTCGCGGCAGGCCGTGAGCGATCAGCCGCCACGGTGGCTCAGGCGGAGAAGCTGGTTCCGCAGCCGCAACCGCCAGTCGCGCTCGGGTTCTTGAACGTGAAACCGGATCCCTGCATCGACGTCACGTAGTCGATGATCACACCATTGAGGTACTGCATGGAGAACGGGTCGACGTAGACGTTGAACGATCCCTGCGGCAGGATCGTGTCGTCCTCGGCCGGCTTGTCCTCGATCAAGAGGCTGTACTTGAAGCCAGAGCACCCGCCCGGCTGAACGCTCACGCGAAGACCGCCGACCTCTGGGGCCACGTTCTCCGCCGTCATGAACTTGTGGACTTCGGTTGCCGCGGACGACGTGATCGTCACGGCGACTTCCGGGATGTTCATCGTGCTCATTTGGTGCCTCCGAAAGATGGGAGCGGGGCCGCGAACGCGGCGTTAGCGAAGTAATCTGGAATATAGGGCTCGAAGTTCCGGGAACAAGCCGGACCACTCAGCCGCGGGGAGCCGCCAAGCCGAACCAGCGGCGCATCCGGTCTCGCCAAGGGACCTCGAACCGTCGGTGGATGAGTACCGAGAGGCCGAGTGCGAGCGCAGTGTAGCCGGCAAAGAGAGCCCAGGAGCTGTCGTACCCCCGCCCGACCACTCGGTTCGTCGCGGCCAAGAGGTAGCCGTGCAATGGGGCGTGAAAGAGATACAACGCGTAGCTCGACTCGCCGAGCAACACCGCGGTCGCCGAGCCGAGCAGGGGGACAGACTGTTCTCGCAAGGCCCAGCAACCGGCGATGACGAGCACGAACCCCGGCAGCGCGACCGGCAGCAGGTGAAGCTGGACCAGCTGCAACGGTGCCCGCAGCGCGACCGTGCCGACCAGCCATGCGATTCCCGCCGCGAAGAGTGCCAGGCCGGGCCGGCGCGACTCGGGGGCCCAACCTCCGATCATGCCCGCGAGCCCGATGCCTGCGAGGAACTCCGGCCACCGCGCGAGCGGGGAGAGGGAATAGACCGGCAGTCTCCAAGCCGCTCCGACCCACTCGAGCTGCGGGAAGACGATCGCCGCGGCGACCAGCGCGCCAAGGAGGACGGCGGAGCCGCGGTACGCGCGGGTCCCGCGCATCATCCAAGCGCCCACCCCCGCGACGAGGAACGGGAAACTGAAGTAGAACCAGAACTCCACGGAGAGCGACCACGCGGGACAGTTCCACGCACAGGCCGTCTCCGGTCGCCACGACTGCTGCAGGGTGAGCACCGACGCCAACACGCCGGCGACTCGGCCCCCCGTGAAGTGCTCGACGCGCGCGTCGCGGACGAAGAGGGCGGCCGCGAACGCGAGGGAGAGTGCGTACGTCGGCGCGAGGCGCGCCACACGTTCGAGCCAGAAGCTGCGCCGCGGTCCGCGTAACACGCCATCAGGCGCGTAGCGGACGGTGAGCAGGAACCCGGACAACACGAAGAAGAGCGAGACGCCCAGCCAGCCGGTCGCACCGACAGCGTCAGAGAACGATCCCGGTGCGCCACGCGGCAGCGCGTGGTGCAACAGTACCCACAGTGCCGCGGCGAACCGAAGCGTGGTGAGCGGCCGGGAGTGATTCCGCCGGTCGGTCGAGATCACGACCGACCCCACCGCGGGCGCCTGCTCACGGCGTGCGGCTCACGGCGTGCGGCTCACGGCATGCCCTTCGCCGCGTTCCGCGCGCTGATAGTCTGCGTGGTCACGAGATCAGCCACCGCGGTACGCACGGGGCCGATCCGCGAGTTCTCTCGCGTGGGGTTCACGCGGTTGGTCAGTAGGAGCACGAACCGATCGTTCGCTGGGTCGATCCAGACCGAAGTACCGGTGAATCCCGTGTGACCGTACGCGGGGCGCCGCATCACGCGGCCCGCTGAGTTGCCGCCGGTGGGGGTCTCCCAGCCGAGCGCCCGGTTCGAGAGGAGCACATTCTGCACGCGGGTGAAGTCGCGCACCGTTTCGGCGCGCACGACGCGCGCGCCATCGAGCGACCCCTCGTTGAGCAGTGCCCGTGCGAAGCGCGCCAGGTCGTTCGCGGTGCTGAACAACCCCGCATGCGCGACTGGACGCTCGAGGAAGGCGGCATTCTCGTCGTGCACCTCGCCGCGCAGCAGCCGGCCACGCCAGGGATCGCGCTCGGTGGGCGCGGTGCGGGGGAGCCACTCTTTTGGCGGCAGATAACGCGTGTCGTTCATGCCGAGCGGTACGAACACGCTTCGCACGAGGTACCGGTCGAGCGACTCCCCGCTCACGCGCTCGACGATGAACCCGAGGAGCACGGCGCCGATGTCCGAGTAGACCATGCGGGCACCGGGGACCGTATCGAGCGGTGTCGCCATGAGGAGCGCACGCGCCGAGTCGGCAGTGGGAGTCAACTTCCAGAGTTGGCGGAACGCCGGCAGTCCCGCAGAGTGCGTGAGGAGCTGACGCACCGTCACGCGCTCCTTGTTGCGGCCGGTCCATTCCGGGAGGTAGCGCTGCACCGGCGCGTCGAGCACCACGCGGCCCTCTTCCACGAGTTGCATCATCGCGGTGGTCATGCCGACCACCTTGGTGAGCGATGCCACGTCCCAGACGGTATTGAGGTCGGGCGCCGGCGCGTCAGCGGCCCAGTCGATGCGGCCGGCACTCACCTGCGTCAGGATCCCACGACGATCGCCGATCACAGCGATCGCTCCCGGGAACACCGAGTCCCGCACTCCGATGGTGAGGATCGTGCGGAGCGAATCCTCCAGCGAGGGCGCGACCACTGCGTCCTGCGCCGCGCCGTCGCCCGTCTGGAAGAACCCGGGCAGTGTGATCGGCGCGCGTCCATGGAAGGGGATCCGCCCCGCGAGTGCGCGAGCCGCGGCGCGCTCGACCGCATCGCCGCGTCCGTACGTCGCGATGTAGCCAGAGACCCAGCCGAACTCACGGACCACGTATGGATTGGAGAACGACACCACCGTGACCGGTCGCGAGATCGCGACGGAGTCCACCCATCGCGCCACATGCGCACCGACGGCGAAACGTCCCTCGCCTTCGATCGTGCGCACGAACGTGGCCAGCACCACACGCTCGTCGGGGCGGAGCAGCGAATCGAGACGTTCGCGCGGCGTCGCCGGCGTGACCCTGAGCACACGCGTCTCAGGGATGAATGCGCGCACCTCGGCGCCGAACGTGCGTCCCGCGCTCACGTCTGACTCACTCGTGAAGACGATCACCGAGAGGCGGCCGCGAGGGGCGAGCGGGATCTGGCCGTCGTCGTTGCGCAACAGCGTGACCGCGTCGTCGGCGATCGCTTGTGCCCGCTCGCGGTGCGCCGCCGTGCCGACCACGTCGCGGAGGGAATCGAGCGAGACGAAGGGACGCTGGATGGCGCCGGTGCGGATCTTCGCCTCGAGGATGCGACGCACCGAGGCCTCGATGCGCGTCGCCGGGATCTCGCCCCGCTCGACTGCTGCCGTCACCGCCGCGATCGCCGCCGGGATGTCGGCCGGCATGAGCAGCACGTCGTTCCCGGCGAGGACCGCGAGCACCGAACTCTCGTCCACGCCATAGCCAGCCCCTACACCGCGCATGTCCATGGCATCGGTGAAGGCGAGACCGCGGAACCCCAGGGTATCCCGCAGCAGGTCCCGCATGATCGCCGGCACCAGCGTCGCCGGCGTGGAGTCGTGCGAGACGGCCGGTAGCGCGATGTGCGCGCTCATCACGGCCGCGGCGCCGGCGGCGATCGCGGCGCGGAAGGGGAGGAGTTCCATCTGGTCCATGCGCCGGCGCGACGCCGCGACGATCGGTAGGGCGTTGTGCGAGTCGGTGTCGGTGTCGCCGTGGCCGGGGAAGTGCTTGATCGTCGCGGCCACACCGGTCTCCTGCATGCCGCGCACGAACGCCGCACTCAAGCGAGCGACCGCGTTCGGCTCCTCGCCGAACGACCGCACATTGATCACGGGATTGGCCGGATTGTTGTTCACATCAACGGCCGGCGCGAACGCCACGTGGATCCCGATCGCCCGCGACTCGAGCCCGATGATACGGCCCGCCGCATGCGCATGCGCCGCGCTCCCCGTCGCGCCGATCGCCATGTTGCTCGGCAGTACGGTCGCATCGCCGCCGCGCAGCAGTCCCGGCGTGAACGTGCCGCCCTCGAGGCGACCGAGGCCGGGTTCGACGTCGGAGGCGACGAGGAGCGGGATGCGCGATCGCCGCTGCAGCGCATTCACCTTGGCCGCGACCTCGATCGGCGATCCCAACGACATCACCACGCCGCCCACATGGTCGAGTGCGATCCGGTCGGCAGTCCAGGCGAACGAGGAGTCGGTCGTGCTGGTATAATCCCCAAGGACCCAGATCATCATCATCTGCGCCACGCGGTCCCGCAGTGAGAGCGAGGCGACGGTGGAGTCGATCCACCGGGTCGCTTCGGCAGGCAGAGGAGCCGTGAGTGACGCGGGCACGCCGTGCAGGGCACCGCGCGAGGCAGGAGCGAGCAGTCCGGGCGCCGCAGGGGCGGCGCACGAGAGCGTGGCGACCATGCCGGCGAGTCCGGCCAGACGGAGGAACGACGAGTGCATCATCGGGGGCGGGACTCGGAGCGGCATCGGGGCGTGCCGGGCAAGGGTCGTTGGCTGGGCGTGCGGGGCAAGGCTCGTTGGCTGGGCGTGCTGATGCTCTGGACGAGCGTGGCCTGCGCCACGCCACCGCGAGCGCAGGAAGCGCGGCGAGCGCCGGAGCGCCCCGCCTTTCGTCCCGGGATCACGGTCCTGCTCGATGATTCCCTTCACCTTATCGCGGGGCGAAGGATCGGGCTCATCACCAATCATACCGGGGTCGATGCGAATGGCATGTCGGACGTCGACCTGCTGCTCGCCGATCCGCGGGTGAAACGCGCCAACGTGCAACTCATCCGGCTCTTCTCGCCCGAACACGGGATCCGTGGCGACAAGGACGTGACCGATCTGCCGGACCAACGGGATGAGCGTTCTGGGCTCATGGTGCATTCGCTCTATCGCCGCGAGACAGCCGGACCGCCCGACAGTCTGCTCCGTGACCTCAACGCGCTCGTCTTCGACCTGCAGGACATCGGCACGCGCACCTGGACCTTCGTCGGCGTGATGGTCTATGGAATGCGAGCCGCCGCCCGTGCCGGTATCCCGTTCGTCGTCCTCGATCGCCCCAATCCGCTCGGGGGGCGCGCTGAGGGCCTGCTCCTCGACTCCGTCCTCGCCAATCCCGAGGACCCTACGCCGCAGCGTCGCGGAGCGGCATACGCATTATACCCCGCGCCCCTGCGGCACGGTATGACGATGGGGGAGATGGCGCGTTGGTTCGCTGCCGAGTTGCACATCCCGGTGGACCTCTCCGTGGTGCGCATGTCGGGGTATCGTCGCGCGATGTGGTGGGAGGACACGGCGATGCCGTGGGTCGTGCCGTCGCCGTCGATGCTGACGACGGCGAGCGCATTGATCTACCCCGCGCTCGTGCCGTTCGAGGGATCGAATCTCTCCGTGGGCCGGGGCACCGAGCTCCCGTTCCAGCAGTTCGGTGCCCCCTGGCTCGACGCGAAGCAGGTCGCCGACGCGCTCGACGAGCGCGGGCTCGGCGGGGTGCGCTTCGAGGCGGTGCGCTTCACGCCGGTACGGCCCGGCGACGCGAAGTTCGCCGGGCGCGAGATCCCCGGAGTCCGGATCGTGATCGAGTCGCGCGACCGCGTGCAGTCGGCGCGCATCGGGGCGGCCGTGCTCTGGACGGTCGCCAAGTTCGCGCCGGATTCGCTCCGGCTCAACAACGACACGTTCGACCGTCGGATGGGCGCGTCGTGGGCACGCGTGGCGCTGCTCCGCGGCGACGACCCTGATGAGGTGATCGATCGCGTGCAGCCGGAGATCGTTGCGTTCCAGCGCCGGGTGAAACCGTTCTTGCTGTACTAGTGCGGTCCGCGTTCACAGCGCACTGATGCGCACGCTCTGGCGCAGTCTCGTGGCCGGCTACCTTCGGCTGATCGAGCCGATCATCGCGTGGTGCGTCCGCCACCAGGTATCGCCGAACCTCATCACGTCGGTGGGGACCGCGAGTGCGTGCGCCGTGGGGGTGTGCTACGCCTTCGGCTGGTTCGTGGCCGGCGGATGGACGCTGGGGATCCTCGCGTTCTTCGACGTGGTCGATGGCGCCGTGGCACGGCGGAGCGGGCGCGCGACCGTCTTCGGCTCCTTCTATGATGCGACGCTCGACCGCGTCGCCGACGCGTTTCTGTTCGGCGGCTTCGTGATGTTCTACGCGATGCACGATGTGCCGCGGCAGGCCACGATGGTGCTCATCGCACTCGTTGCCCTCGTGGCGACGCAGCTGACCTCGTACACGCGGTCCCGCGCGGAGCTGATCGGCGTGGATATGAAAGGCGTGGGTTGGATGGAGCGTCCGGAGCGGATCACGCTGCTCGCCGCCCCGCAGGCCTTTTTCGGACGCGCCTTTGACGGCTGGGTGGTCGATGCCGTGGTGACGCTCCTCGCCGTCACCGCCGTGGTGACCGTTGCGCAGCGCATCCGGCATGTCCTGCGTGCCACCTCCGTGGCTATCTTTCCGGTGATCGAGGGTCCGGGACCACGCCCGGGGACGGCTCACGACGAGGAGCGGCCGAGATGAGATCGTTGCGCGCACAACTGCTGGGCGTTGCCATGCTGGCGGTGAGTGCCCTGAGCTGCGGACCGGGCCCCGACGAGGGGGTCATCCGCCTCTGGACCGATGACTACGAGATCCGTGTCACGGCGGACGTCATGCCGCCGCGCGCGCTCGAGCGGATCACGTACATCGTGGTGGTGCGCGACAAGAACACCCAAGAGCCGATCGCCGACGGTGAGGGGCGCATCTTCGCGACGAACTCCGACCGCAAGAGCACTCACAACGGTTTCCGCTATGGTCCCGAGGTCGGGACGTACCGCACCACCATCACGTTCGTGACGGCTGGCGAGTGGGCCCTCGGGATCCAGTTCCGCCGTGATTCGACGCAGGTACTGCAACGCACGCTCGACTGGCGTCAGCAGGTTCGCAACGAGACGCCTCCCGGCTCCTGATCCGCCGGGCAGGCACTCAGAGCTCCCACCTCCCACCTCCCACCTGTTGTCATGCGCCACTTCCATCGCACCTCCCTGCACCCCGATGCGGTGCTCGCCACCGCCGATGCCTTCTTCCCCACGATCGGCCTCCGGCCCGCCGGCGAGACGGCGCGGGGCCGCACCTACACCGGGGTGGTCGGGACGCCCGAGGTGCCGTCCACGCTCGAGCTCACGGTGCGCATGGAGGGCGGGCACTACACCTTCGTCGAAGCCCACTCCGACCAGATGGGAGAGAGCCGCCTCGACCGCAACGTGAAGAAGTTCTTCGTTCAGCTGCACACGCAGGTGGACGCGCGTCACACCTTCGCCCCGGCGTATTGATGTCGGGTCGCCGTCGCCGGGCCGGTGAGGGCTCGGGCGCGAATCTCGGTGAGGCCTTGCCGCTCGACCGCAAGCTCGAGCTCTATTACTGGATGCGCCTCACGCGGACGCTGGAGGAGCGGCTCGTCGCGCTCTATCGCCAGACCAAGGTGGTCGGCGGGCTCTTCCGATCACTCGGCCAAGAGGCCGATGCCGTCGGGTCCTGCTACGCCCTCGAATCGCGCGACGTCATGTCGCCACTCATCCGCAACATGGGCGCGATGCTCGTGAAGGGGGCCACGCCGGTCGAGATCCTCAAGCAGTATATGGCCAAGGCCGACTCGCCCACACGAGGCCGCGAGCTCAACATCCACTTCGGCGACATCGGAGCAGCGGGAACGACCCGCGGCTTCCTCGGGCAGATCTCGCCGCTCGGGGACATGGTGCCCGTCATGGCGGGCGTCACCATGACGTTCAAGATGCGCCGTGAGGATCGCGTGGGGCTCGTCTATGTGGGCGACGGCGCGACGAGCACCGGCGCATTCCATGAGGGGATCAACTTCGCCGCGGTGCAACAGCTCCCACTCGTCGTGATCATCGAGAACAACGGCTACGCCTACTCGACGCCCACGCACAAGCAGACGGCGGCGAAGCAGTTCGTCGACAAGGCGATCGGCTATGGAGTGTACGGCGAGCAGGTGGACGGCAACGATGTGCTCGCGGTCTACGACTGCACCAAGCGTGCGGTCGACCGCGCGCGCGCCGGCGAGGGCGTCTCGCTCCTCGAGTTCATGACGTTCCGCCGCAAGGGACACGCTGAGCACGACAACCAGTCGTACGTGCAGCCGGGCGAGATCGAGGCCTGGGCCGCCGACAACGACCCGATCGACCGGTACGTGCGCGTGCTGCTCGACCGCGAGAAAGTCCCGCCGTCGACGCTCGACGAGATCGACGCCCGCATCCATCGCGAGGTCGACGCCGCGACCGACGTCGCCGAAGCATCGCCGCTGCCGGAGCCGCTCGACGCGCTCGTCGGCGTCTACGCCGACCCGCCGTCCGAGCGCCCGCTCTGGTATCGCGACGGGGCCGACGTCTCCGGACTCGGCAGGGAGCGCGCCGACGGGTGGGGCACCTTCGATGCATCAAAGGGAGGGCCGCGCTGATGGCCGAGATCACGTATCTCGAGGCGATCCGCGAAGCGCTCGACGAGGAGATGGCGCGCGACCCGAACGTCTTCATGCTCGGCGAGGACATCGGGGCGTTCGGCGGGGCCTTCAAGGTCACCGACGGGCTCATGGCCAAGTACGGCGAGCAGCGCGTGATCGACTCGCCGATCAGCGAGATCGCGATCGTGGGCGCCGCAGCCGGCGCGGCGCACATGGGGATGCGGCCGGTGGTCGAGATGCAGTTCATCGACTTCATGGCCAACGCCTACGACATGCTCACCAACTATGTCGCCACCGCGCGCTACCGCGCGTTCCTCGGCTGCCCCATGGTCGTGCGTGGTCCGAGTGGCGGGTACGTGCGCGGAGGGCCGTTCCACTCGCAGAACCCCGAAGCGGGCTTCATCCATACGCCGGGACTCAAGGTCGTCTATCCGTCGACCGCCGAGGACGCGAAGGGCCTCATGAAGGCCGCGATCCGCGACGACGACTGCGTGCTCTTCTTCGAGCACAAATACCTCTACCGTCGCATCAAGGGCGTCATGCCCGCAGGCGATCACGTGGTCCCGATCGGCAAGGCGCGCACTGCGCGCGAGGGAACGGACCTCTCGATCATCACGTACGCCGCCACCGTGCACAAAGCGGTCGAGGCGGCCGAGCATCTGCAGGCCGAGCATGGGCTCTCGGTGGAAGTGATCGACCTGCGCACGCTCGCTCCACTCGACGACGAGGCGATCTTCGCGACGGTCCGCAAGACCAATCGCGTGCTCGTCGTGCACGAGGACACACGCACCGGAGGGATCGCCGGCGAGATCACCGCGCGCATCAGCGAGACCTGCTTCGCGCACCTCGACGCACCCGTGTTGCGCGTCACGGCACACGACATCCCATTGCCGTATGCGCCGGCGTTGGAGGACTTCGTGCTCCCGCAGGTGCAGGACATCATCACGGCGGCGCGCCGACTGGCGGCCTGGTGAGTATCCCCAACGGCACACCGGTGGTCGAGGGACCCTCGCGCATTCGCGTCATCGCCATCGGGTGTTTCATGGCATGGATCGGGGCGCTTTCGGGGGCGATGGTCGGGGTCCTCGTCTCCAAGGGCGCGGCGATGTTCCTGCGGGCGCCGGTCTGTGACGGCATCCCGACGTGCGACTGGTACATTTATGCAGCAGTCGGGGCCGGTATCGGCTTCCTGACCCTTCCGTGGCTCGTGGTCTCGGCCCTGCGGCGCCCTCCTGCGCCGCCGACCGAGCCCCCTGACGACAAGAACTGAGTGAGGTTGCATCCGTGGCCCGTGTAGACGTGATCATGCCCCAGATGGGCGAGTCGATCGCTGAAGGCACCCTGTCCAAGTGGCTCAAGAAGGTCGGCGACGAGGTCAAGCGCGACGAACCGATCTTCGAGATCTCCACCGACAAGGTCGACGCCGAGATTCCTGCGCCGTCGGCGGGCGTGCTCGCCGAGATCATCGTGCATGAGGGGACGACCGTCCCCGTGAACGCGATCGTCGCGCGCATCGAGACCGAGAAGGGGGCGTCGCTCGCACCGGCCGCGGCGTCCGCAGCGAAGTCCGTCGCGCCGGTCTCGCCGGTCTCTCCGGTCGTGCCCGTCCGCACGGCCGCTGCGACCGGTTCGTTCGAGGAACGCATTCGCACCAAGTCGTCGCCGCTCGTGCGCCGCATGGCCGCCGACGCCGGTGTCGACCTCACCGCGCTTTCGGGCTCCGGCATCGCCGGTCGCGTCACGAAGAAGGACTTCGTGGATTACATGGAGACCGGCCCGCGCACGCCGGCTGCGCCCGCGGGGATGCCGAGCGGCCTGCCGTCATCCATGAGCATCGCGGTCGGACACGCGAACGAGCCGACCTTCCACGCCTGGGCCGGCGATGTCGTCGAGCCGATGTCGAAGATCCGTCGCCTCACGTCTGACCACATGCGGCAGGCCAAGCAGGTCGCGGCGCATGTCACGAGCTTCTTCGAGATCGACCTTACGCGCATCGCGCGCATCCGCGCCAACACGCGCGCGGCGTTCGAAGCCGAGACGGGGCAGAAGCTCACCTACCTGCCGTTCATCATCCGCGCGGTCGTGGAGAATCTCCGCCGCCACCCGGTGCTCAATGCGACCGTGAGCGGCACCGACGTGATCCTCCGCAAGCGATTCAACATCGGCATCGCCGTCGCGCTCGAGCCCACCGGGCTGATCGTGCCGGTGCTCAAGGATGCCGACGGGCTCAACCTGACCGGCATCACTCGCGGTACCAACGACCTGGCGGCGCGCGCACGCTCCAAGAAGTTGAGTCCCATGGATGTGCAGGACGCGACCTTCACGATCACCAACCCCGGTGTCTTCGGTTCGCTCATGGGGACGCCGATCATCCCCGTGGGCACGACCGCGATCCTCTGCCTCGGTGCGATCGAGAAGCGGCCCAAGGTGATCACCGGCCCCGACGGAGAGGACACGATCGCCATCCGCACCTGTGCCTACTTCTCGATCAGTTTCGACCATCGCGTGGTCGACGGTGCCGACGCCGACCGCTTCATGGCCGACCTCAAGAAGACCCTCGAGTCGGTCGGCGGCTGAGATGCCGCGCTCCCTGAGCCTCCATCGCAGCGTGGTGACGCCGAACGACCGCGCGAAGTTCTTCGACCGGCTGCGCAACCGTGAGGCGCATTTCGTGCGGTCCGGTTGCCGCTACTGGGTGTTCGAGGAGAAGGGACTGCAGGGCGCGTTCGTGGAGTTCTGTGAAGCGAACGACGCCGAATCACTCGCCGCGGCGCACGCGGCCTCGCCCGATCCGCTGCTGGATCCGGCGCGCATCTACTCAATCGTGGAGCTGTCCTGATGCCGACGCGTTCTCTCAAGATCGACGGCCGTGACTGGAAGGTCTACCCGAGCGGCTACATCACGCAGTACGATGCCGACGAGTTCGGTCTCATCTTCGTGCACGGAGTCGCCGACGCCCGCGAGGTCCGCGTCACGCGGTACGCGCCCGCCGGGTCGCGGTCGCGCGAACAGTCGCTCGCCGAGCTCGGCGAGGTCGACCTGCGCCGTCTCTTCACGCTGTCGCAGCCCAGCCAGACATCGCCTGAGGCCGGCTACGCACGGTGAGCAGTGACGCGGGAGCGCCGGCGCCGCCGGCGCTCCACGTGGACCTCCACGCCCACTCGACCGCCTCCGACGGTGCGCACTCGCCCGTCGTCGCCGTCGAGACGGCACATCGCGCGGGTGTTGCCGCATTCGCACTCACCGACCACGACACGCTCGCCGGCATCCCTGACGCGCAGCGCACCGCCGACGCCCTCGGCCTGCGCCTCGTGCCCGGCGTCGAGATGAGCGTGCACCAGGGTGCGATCGAGGTCCATCTGCTGGGTCTCCACATCCGCGACGTCAGCGCGCTGCAGGCGCGCCTTGAGATCTATCGCGACCACCGCAAGGCCCGTGCGGTCGAGATCGTCGCGCGGCTCAACGCCGTGGGCGTCGCCGTCACCGCCGAGGCGGTGCTCGACGCCGCGGCCGGCGGCGCCGTGGGGCGACCACACGTCGCGAAGGCCCTCATCGCGGGCGGTTTCGTGAAGGATTCGCGCGAGGCGTTCGACCGCTACCTCGCCGCCGGCAAGCCCGCCTTCGTCGAAAAGGAACGGCTCGACATCGCGGAGGGGATCGCCATCATCCACGAGGCCGGCGGCATCGCCGTGATCGCGCATCCGGGTCCAGAAGGTCGGCGCGAACGGATCGAGCCGCTCGTCGCGCTCGGGCTCGACGGCCTCGAGGTCAAGCATCCGAGTCACTCGTCCGAGGACTCCAAACGGATCGCGGCACTCGCGGACTTCTTCGGGCTCGTGCCGAGCGGCGGGTCGGACTGGCATGGCGCGATGCAAGGCACCCGCGTCCTCGGAGCGATGCAGGTGCCGATCGCCTGGCTCGAGGCACAGGACGCGCGCGTCGCCACGGTCCGCGCGCGATGAGTCCGCCCGGTGGCGGCCGCCGCGGCGTCGCGCTCGTCACCGGCGCCGGTCAGCGCGTGGGGCAAGCGATCGCGCTCGCACTCGGAGAGCGAGGCTGGATCGTCGCGGTACATCACCATGGGTCCGCGGACGGGGCGAACGATACCGTCGACCGTATTCGCGCGGCCGGCGGTGAGGCGCGCGCGATGTACGCCGACTTGCGACGTGCTGAGTCCGCGCCGGAGCTCGTCGCCGCGGTGGTGGAACGTCTCGGTCGCCTCGATGTGCTCGTGAACTCTGCCGCTGGCATGGTCCGGACGCCGTTCGGTGCCACCACGGCCGAGAGCTTCGACGACATCATGGCCCTCAACCTCAGGGCGCCCTTCCTTCTTGCACAGGCCGCCGCCGGCGTGATGCGCGAGGGGAGCGTGATCGTGAACATCGCCGATCACATGGCGCATGAGCCCTGGCCCGACTACATCGTGCACGGCGTGAGCAAGGCGGGCGTTGAAGCACTCACGCGGCATCTGGCGGCCGCCCTCGCGCCGCGGGTGCGAGTCAACGCCGTTGCGCCCGGATTCGTGCTCGCCCCGGTCGGGATGCCGGCCGGGGCCGTTGCGCGCTTCGCCGCCGAGACGCCGCTGCGGCGCATCGGCACGCCAGCCGATGTCGCGCAGGCGGTCGCGTATCTGATCGACGCGCCGTACGTGACCGGCGAGACCCTGCATGTCGACGGGGGCCGCGGTGTCAGGGCCTGACGCGAACGCGGCGCAGGAGTACGGCGACATCGTGGTGGTGGGTGGAGGCTGTTACGGCTCGTACTACGTGCGCCAGCTCCGCCGTGCGCGCGCTGCCGGTGCGTTGCGCTGGAAGCGGCTCGTCGTCGTCGATCGAGATCCGGCGTGCGCCATCGCGGCCGACGCCGAGGGCGTCACGCTCGTCGTGCGCGACTGGACGCTCTTCTTCAATGAGTATCTGGCGGGCGCCGCGTCGCGCGGGGCCGACGCCGTGCGTGAGGATGCGATCGTTCCGTCGCCGCTCATGCCGCATCTGATGTCGCATTGGCTCGTCGCGCGCGCGCGAGCGCGCTGGCCGGGCCGGGGGATCCGCATTGCGCCACTCGACGGTGCGCTCGACGTGCCCTGGCAACGCACCGGCGACGACGGCACGCACTACGTGAGCTTCGCCACGTGGGAATGCCCGATCAACTGCGTGGAACCGCGCACCTGCCCGCACACGCGCGGCCCCCGCGCATGGAGCCTCCCGCTCACCGTCCGCGCCTTCGTCGAGACCGCAAAGTTGCAAGGGCGGCGGATCGACGGCCCTGCGGTCTTCCACTGTGCGCACCGCGCGTACGGCGTGGGGATGTTCGACGTTGCCGACGTCGTCGAGGCCGATCGCCTCGTCGCCGACTCGGCCGACGGACGGCGCGCCGAGGTGCTGGTCGGGACCGTGTCGCACTGCCATGGGGCCCTCGCCGTGCTGGAACTCGCCGCGCCCTGAGCGACTTTGTTCGGCGAGCGCCGTGGCTCTGCCCGCGTGCCATGCCTAGATTGCACCGATCTAAAACGCACCTACGGAGCGCCCGTTGGCTACGCATGAATATGAAGTGGTGATCGTCGGCGCCGGCCCGGCCGGGATGTGCGCCGGACTCTATGCCGGCCGTTCCATGCTCCGGGCCGTCGTGCTCGAGCGCGGCTTCCCTGGCGGCGAACTACTCAACACCGAGGTCATCGAGGATTACATCGGCTTTGAGCACGTGCTCGGCCATGAACTCGCGACCAAGTTCCAGGCACACGCGGAGAAGTTCGGCGCTGAGATCCGCACGTCGACCCCGGTCGAGTACGTCGAGAAACGTGCCGACGGCCTGTTCGACACCAAGGTCGAGAATGGTGACGTATACGTCTCGCCGACGGTGATCGTCACGGCAGGCGGCACGCCGATCAAGCTCGAGGTCCCCGGCGAGATCGCATACGCGGGCAAGGGTGTCTCGTACTGCGCGATCTGCGACGGTGCGTTCTACCGCGGCCACACCATCATGGTGGTCGGTGGCGGCGACGCCGCCTGCGAAGAGGCCGATTTCCTCACGCGGTACGCCGAGAAGGTCTACCTCGTGCACCGGCGCGACAGCTTCCGCGCGTCGAAGATCGTCCAGCAGCGTCTCTTCGCGAACCCCAAGATCGAGGTCGTCTACGACACGGTGGTCGAAGCGATCGTGGGCAACGACGGCCTCATGACGCATGCGCGCATCCGCAACCTCAAGAGCGGCGCTGCCTCCGACCTCACGGCGACCGGCATCTTCATTTTCGTCGGGTTCACGCCGAACACCGGCATCCTCCGCGGCCACGTCGAGCACGATCCGTCGGGGTATCTGATCACCGACTCGAGCATGCAGACCTCGGTGCCGGGACTCTTCGCCGCCGGAGACGTGCGCGCGCAGCTCACTCGGCAGGTCACCACGGCGGTCGGCGACGCGACCACCGCGGCGATCGCGGTGGAGAAGTACCTCACCGCGCGCAAGAATGGTCAGCCCGCGCCTCGGCCCCAGCCGATGCTCGTCCCCGCCGCGGGATGAACGTCTCGTCGCTCGTCGTCGGCGCGTTCGACGAGAACTGTTGGATCCTGCACGATCCGGCGCGCGCCGAGGTGGTGTTGATCGACCCGGGGGAGGATGCCGTGCGCATCTGCGCCGAGATCGAGCGCCTTGGTGCACGGCTCGTCGCGGTCTGGCTCACGCACGCGCACCTCGATCACATTGGCGCGATCAGCGGTGTCCGGCGAGTCTGGCCAGGCGTGCCGGTACATCTGCACCCGGCGGATCTGCCGATCTACGTCAATGGTGACCGCGCGGCGGCCTACTACGGCCTGCCGTTCGAGCAGCCCGAGCCGCCCGAGCACGAACTCGCCGAAGGGCAGCGGCTCGAGTTCGCGGGCGAACGGTTCACCGTCCGTCATCTGCCCGGCCATTCGCCCGGTCACGTCGCTTTCATTGGCGCGGAGCACTGCTTCAGCGGCGACGTGCTGTTCGCTGGCTCCGTAGGGCGCAGCGATCTGCCGCTCTCCGATCCGGTCGCGCTCGCGGCCTCGCTGGAGCGGATGATGGCGCTTCCGGCGACGCTGCGAGTACATCCCGGGCACGGTCCGACCACGACGATCGCGGCCGAGGCTGCGGGGAACCCGTTCCTCACCGGCGCGGCCCGCGTGCTCGGAAGTCGCGGCTGACCGCGTGGCATTTCACCGCCTGTGCGGGGTAGATATCCTGATGTGTGATTCCCTCGTCCCCTCCCGACCTATGCGCGCTCGCGTCCTTCCTCTTGTGGTACTCCTGCTCGCCTCGACGGCTTGCATCGACACGCTGCCGACTCCCAACGGCCGCTTCGGCACGGTCACGGCGGGCGCCTACGACAATGGCGGCGGATCCTACGTCATGCGCCCCGAGGCCGCCTTCTACGACCGGACCGATCTGTCCTACGTTCCGGTCATCGGCGACACCTGCGTGATCACGAACTACAATCCTGTGCAAACGATCAACGCCGGCCTCGCCACGCTCAGCGCCGGCGAGTTCCTGTTCACGAGCATCGGTGGACGCGTCGATACCATGACGGCGATCGCCGGGATCTCCTTGCGCGTCTACACGGCGATTCGTCCATTGGGCATCCCGTACACGCCTGGCGACACCCTGTCGATCACCGTCCCTGGCGCGCTCGGCGGATTCCCAGCCTCCGCGATCTCGATCCGCACCGCCGAAGCGTTCACGCATGGCGCGATCGGTATTCCGGCCGAGAATATCGACCTGCCGCTCACCTGGACGCCCGCGCCGACGGCCGGTTCGCAGATGACCTTCTCGTTGCGCTACGCCAATAGCGTCTCCGGTGGCACTCTGAACGAGCAGACCTTCTGTTCCTTCACCGACGACGGCGCCGCCTCGATCAACGCGAACTACCTCGGCGGATGGATCACCGCGCTCAACGGCAACCGCAGCACCCGCGCGCTCCGGGTCCGCTCGCGTGAGGTCACGGTCGACGGACGCACGCGCCTCTCGCTCATCTCGTCGTTCGGTCAGCCATTGTTGACGAACAACTTCTGATGACGCGCGTCCGCGTGGAGCACGACCCGCTCGGCGCGGTCGAGGTCCCGGCGGACGCGTGGTACGGCGCGCAGACGGCACGGGCCGTCGCGAACTTCGCCATCAGTGGGCTCCGCTCGCATCCGCGGATCATCGACGCCGTCGTGCGCATCAAGCGCGCGGCGGCGTCGGTGCATCGTGCCACCGGGCGGCTCGATCCGCAGCGCGCCGACGCGATCATCGCGGCCGCTGACCTCGTCCTCGGCGGCGCGCACCGCGACCAGTTCGTGGTCGACGTCTATCAGGCGGGAGCGGGCACCTCGCTCAACATGAACGTCAACGAGGTGCTCGCGAACCTCGCGAACGCGAGCCTCGGTGCGCCGCGTGGCGCGTCAGCGCCGGTGCACCCGAACGACCACGTCAACATGGCGCAGTCCACCAATGACGTGATCCCGACCGCGATCCGGATCTCGGCCCTCGCCGCGCTCGTGCCCGCCCTCGCGGCGGTGGATCGCCTCGCCGTCTCGTTGCGCGAGCGTGCCGACGCGTTCGACGACATCGTGAAAGCCGGGCGCACGCACCTGCAGGACGCGATGCCGATCCGCCTCGGTCAGGAGTTCGCGGCCTGGGCGGGCTCTATCGAACGCGGCGTGCGGCGAGTGCGCGAGGCCGCCGACTATCTGCTCGACATCGGGATCGGCGGCACGGCCGTCGGTACCGGTGTGAATGCCGAGGTGGTCTATGCCGAACGGATGGTGGAGGAGTTGCGCGCGCTCACGCAGCTGCCGCTGCGCATCGGCGCGGATCGCGTGCAACTCATGCAGAGCATGGGCGACGCGGCGGGACTCAGCGCCGCCTGGCGCACGCTTGGGCTCGACCTCGGCAAGATCGCGAGCGATCTCCGCCTGCTGGCGAGTGGTCCGCGCACGGGTCTCGACGAGTTACGACTGCCGCCGGTCCAGCCGGGCTCCAGCATCATGCCCGGGAAGGTGAATCCGAGCATCCCCGAGATGGTGAATCAGGTCGTCTTCCAGGTGATCGGTCACGATGCCACGATCTCGGCCGCCGCCGAGCACGGGCAACTCGAGCTCAACGTGATGATGCCGGTCATTGCGCAGAATCTGGTCGCGGCGATCGAGATCATGGGCAACGCCGCGCGCGCACTCGACGAACGCTGCGTCCGTGGCATTGAAGCGAATGCGGTGATGCTCGCCTACTGGGTCGAGCGGTCGGCGGCGCTCGCGACCGCGCTCGCGCCGCGCATCGGCTACGCCGCCGCGGCCGCGCTGACCAAGCGCTCCGTCTCGGCGGGGGTCAGCGTGCGCGACCTGGTGGTGCGCGAGGGCCTGCTCACCGCGGCGGAAGCCGACGAGGTCTTCGACCTCAGGCGCCTCACCGAGCCGGGCATTCCGGGCGTGACCGGAGACGCGCGGTAGGCCGGAGTACACCCGAGTAGACCCGAGTGCCCTTGTCCCCATAGGGCGCGCGATGGCATCTTCCGTCCGATGCGAATCACCACGTGGGCTGAATACGGCGTCATCTGCTCCCTGCATCTCGCGAGGCGTCCCGACGAGGGGCCGATCACGGGACGCGACATCGCCGCGCGAGAGAAACTGCCTGGCGACTATATCGAGCAGATCCTCCTGCGGCTCCGGCGCGCGGGGATCGTGCAGAGCACGCGCGGTGCCAAGGGTGGGTACGCGCTCGCGCGTCCGTCGAGCGCGATCACCGTCCGCGAGATCATCTCGGCGGCAGAGCTCGTGACCTTCGACCTGCACTGCGAGACGCACCCGCTCGACTCCGAACGGTGCGCACAGTCGTGCGATTGCAGCATCCGCCCGGTGTGGATGATGCTCCAACGCAAGATCGACGACGCGCTCGAGAGCGTACGGCTCTCCGATCTGCTCTTCGCAGAGCCGCAGGTCCGCGAGCGCGTGGGACTGCCCGTCCTTCAGACCTGACGGTTCCCGTGCCGCTCCCTTTCACGTCGGGATGGCGCGAGGATCGCGAACGCGAGCGAAAGACGCGCGTCGTCGTCGAGGCGCTCAGGCGTGAACCCGACGAGTCCGACGTCGCCTGGCTCGCCGACGCGGCAGCGAACGGCGACCTCGATCATGCGCGCTGGGAACTTCGCTACGCGCGCGCGGCCCTAGGCCTCATCGTCGGGCAGCGCGACGCGCTGGCGGACCGGACTGCCGCCGATCTGTCCGCGGGTGTCCTCACGGCGCTCGGTTCGGACGCACACATCGCGATCGATCGCCGCGAACTCGCGGAGCGTCAGTTCAATGAGCGGCTGCTCGCGTACCGAGAGGCGATGACGGCTCGCGGCGGTACGATCCCGGCCGCCGATCGCTTGGGCCGCTGTCTGCTGGCCTTCGCGAGCGACGGCGCTCGCACCGCGGGCGCGCCACTCGCCTACGCGATCGAACTGCTCCAGCGCTATGGTGAGGAGGCCGCCGAGTCGCTGCGGGCGGTCTACGGCGAGGCCCAGCTCCCCGAGGACGTGAAGCCGTCCGTCATCCGGGGTATGAGCTAGGAGCAGACGGGAGAACGACGAAGCGGGAGACCCCGTGAGGAGGCTCCCGCGTCGTGAGGATCTTCATGCTGCGGTCTCAGGTCGCCGCCGTATGCCGAAGGGGGGACTCGAACCCCCACGGGCTGTCGCCCACTGCGCCCTGAACGCAGCGCGTCTACCAATTCCACCACTCCGGCAAGACGCGAAACGTACCGGACGCGGATACCCAAGTCAACGATGAATCGTCATTCTTCACTGCCACGATCATGACCAAGCCGCCGCCCGATGACGCCATCGTTCCGATCGCACGGAACAAACGCGCCCGCCTCGACTACGAGATCTTCGAGACGTGGGAGGCGGGCTTGGTGCTGTCGGGGACCGAGGTGAAGTCGTTGCGCGACGGCCGCGTGCAGATCGGCGATGCGTACGCGGTCGTGACGGACGGCGAGGTCTGGCTGCTCAACGCGCACATCGCGCCCTACGCGCAGGGCAACATCTGGAATCATCCGCCGACGCGCACGCGGAAGCTCCTGTTGCATCAAAAGGAGATCCGCAGCCTCATCGGGTCGGTCGAACGCAAGGGTCTCACGCTCGTGGCACTCGAACTCTACTTCAAGCATGGGCGCGCCAAGGTGCGGATCGGACTGGGCCGGGGCAAGAAGCTCCACGACAAGCGCGCCGATCTGAAGGAGAAGGACGACCAGCGCGACATGCAGCGCGCGCTCCGAACGCGGTGATGCCGCTCCGCGCGCGCGCCTTGGTGATCGCGACGCTGGCCTTCGTGGCTGGCGTCGCCTTCAGCGCGCCTCCCGGCGACGTCATCCGTGTGAAGGGCGTCTCTGGTGACACGGTGCTACGACTCGCGCCGTCGGCATCCGGAGGACTCGTGCCCGTCGACGTCATGGCCCGCCTGCTTGGCGGGTCGCTCGACAGCATCGGAGGCGGACGCTGGCGCCTCGGGCTGTATGGCACGACGCTCGAACTGCGGGAGGGCCTTCCGTTCGCCACGTACCACGGGTTCGCGCTCCCGCTCCTCGAACCGACGCGGCTCATCGAAGGCGCTCCGCATGTCGCGCTGCAGTTGTTCAGCGAGATCATCCCGCGATTCGGCATCGGAATCCTCTGGGACCGCACGCGGGCCGAGGTGCGGCTCTTCCAGGGGATCGCCAAGCGGTCAGTGCCGGTCGGAACAGCGGCGCCCGATCCGGTGGTCGCACCGGTACCGGTCGCGCCCGCAAGGAACAGCTCCGCAAACGTCGCGGCTGGTACCGCAGCAGCGATCTCGGCGTCTAAGGGCCGAGCGACCGCGCCGGTGCCCTCTGGTCTCTCGAGGCGGTACACGGTGGTCGTCGACGCCGGACACGGCGGGCGCGACCCCGGTATGCGCGGTGCCGTCGTCGGCGGGCGGGCGCTCTCCGAGGCGCGGATCGCCCTCGCCGTGGCCAAGCGGCTCGAACGCGAACTCGAGGCGAAGGGCATCCGTGTGATCATGACGCGTACCACGGACACGCTGATCGCGCGCGGTGACCGCGGTCCGATCGCCAACCGCGCCAAGGGCGATCTGTTCATCTCGGTACATGTGAACTCGTCGAACCCCAAGTGGAACAACCCGTCGTCGGCGCGCGGCTTCGAGACCTTCTATCTCTCTACCGCACGCACGGAGGACGAAGCGCACGTGGCCGCGATGGAGAACGACGTCGTGCGCTTCGAAACCGATTCCGATGCGCCGCAGCAGGACGCGCTTGCGTTCATCCTGAACGACCTTGCACGCAACGAACACCTGCGGGAGTCGAGCGAACTGGCGGGAGTCGTGCAACAGAAGCTGGCCGCCTTCCACCCCGGCCCCAATCGCGGCGTGAAGCAGGGTGGGCTGATCGTCCTCTCGACCGCGTATATGCCGGCGGTGCTCGTCGAGATCGGGTTCGGGTCCAATCCCGAGGACGCGCGCTGGATGTCGAGCGACCGCGGGCAGCAGGAGGCCGCGCGCGCGATGGCCGACGCTGCCGTCGAGTACCTGCAGCACTACGAGCGCCGCATTCGGCCGTCGCAACGATGAGCGTATCACTCGCCGTCTCGGTGCTCGGTCTCGAGTTCCAGAATCCGATCCTCCTCGCCGCCGGTACGGCCGCGTACGGACGTGAACTCGCCGATGTCATGCCGCTCGAAGAACTCGGCGGCTTCGTCACCAAGGCGGTCTCACTCGAGAAGCGCCCAGGTGCGCCCGCTCCTCGCGTTGCGGATTTCGCCGGCGGGATGATCAACGCGGTGGGGCTCGCGAATCCAGGCGTCGAGGGCGTACTCGCCGAGGATCTGCCCTGGATCGCAGCGCATGTGCGCCGTCCGCGGGTCTTCGTGAATGTCGTCGGGCGC
The DNA here is from genome assembly GCA_031416115.1 of Gemmatimonadota bacterium. Lineage (GTDB taxonomy): Bacteria > Gemmatimonadota > Gemmatimonadetes > Gemmatimonadales > Gemmatimonadaceae > Pseudogemmatithrix. Next base: position 36,931 of record JANOTB010000019.1, on the reverse strand, counting down.
GAGGCGGCCGACTTCGGTGCCGTCGTCGCGCGGCTCGACCATGCGGCCGGCGTCGAAGGCTACGAACTCAATGTGAGTTGCCCCAATGTGAAGCAGGGCGGATTGGAGTTCGGCGCCGATCCGGCCGCGCTGGCAGAGGTCGTTCGCGGCGCGCGCGCGGCCACGCGTAAGCCGATCGTCGTGAAGCTCTCTCCGACACTGCCGCAGATCGGCGAGGTGGCGCAGCGCGCAGTCGACGCCGGCGCGGACGGCATCACGGTCGTGAACACCATCCCCGGTCTCGTGATCGACGTCGAGCACCGCCGCCCTGTTCTCGGGTTCGGGTCGGGCGGTGTGAGCGGCCCCGGTCTCCTCGCCGTCGGTCTCTTGGCCGTCCGGCGCGTGCGCCAGGCGGTTGCGGTGCCGATCATCGGAGCGGGCGGCGTCCAGCACGCGACCGATGTGGTGCAGTATCTCATGGCGGGCGCGAATCTCGTGGCGGTCGGCACCGCCGGTCTGGCGGACCCCAAACTCCCCGCACGCCTCGTGCGCGACCTCCGCAAGTGGTGCGACGCGCACGGCGTTGCGCACATCGCGGATCTCGCCGGCACGTTGGAGTGGCCTTCGTGAACAGTCTTGTGGATGGAGTATTGCGCGCACAACCGATCGTCGCACTCGACGTGCCGACGCTCGACGCGGCGCGTGCGCTCGTCGACCGGCTCGGCCCGCGCGCCGACTTCGTGAAGGTCGGGCTTGAACTCTATACGGCCGAGGGGCCGAAGGTCGTCGACTGGCTGCAGTCGAACGGGCGTCGCGTCTTCCTCGACCTCAAGCTCCACGACATACCGAACACCGTGAACGGCGCCGCGCGCAGTGCCGCGAGCATGGGCGTCGCGTTGTTGACGGTGCACGGTTACGGCGGTGCAGCGATGGTCGACGCCGCGGTCGACGGGGCAGGGGCCACTACCGGGATCATCGTGGTGACGGTCCTGACGAGCTTTGACGCTCGCTCGCTCGGCGTGGCGCTGGGACGTGACGTCGCCGAGATGGGCGCCGAGGTGACGCGACTCGCCGCGGTCGCACAGGCGGCGCGGGCGCACGGAGTCGTCTGCTCGGGGCACGAAGTCGCTGCCGTGCGCTCGACCTTCCCGGGTCTGTCTCCCCTGGTACCGGGATTGCGGCTCGAGGGTGGGGCGACGCACGATCAGTCGCGCGTGGTGACGCCAGAACGTGCCGCGGCCGACGGTGCGGCGTACCTCGTGCTCGGCCGAGCGGTGACCGCCGCCGCCGACCCTGCGGCCGCGCTTGAGGGCGTGCTCCGCAGTTTGGGCGGCTGACCTCCGTCAGCGGTTCCCCGAGGGGATTTCGCACGCGTGGTGAGTGAATCCGGACCGTCGCGTACACGTCAGTCCGGGCCCTTGTGTCAAGGGGCTCGGCTGACTATCCTGTGTGTCTGCCCGAAAAGCGGGCATTTCCAAGCATCCAGTTCAGTCCGGCCTTTTGGAGTCTCCGTGAAAGTTCGCAGCAGCGTGAAGCCGATTTGCGAGCACTGCAAGGTGGTCAAGCGTGCAGGCGTGACGCGCATCATCTGCAAGCGCAATCCCAAGCACAAGCAGCGGCAGGGTTAACAGACATGGCACGAATTTCCGGCGTGGATCTTCCGCGCGACAAGAAGGTCGAGATCGGCCTCACGTACATCTACGGCATCGGGCGCGTGTTGTCCCGCCGTATCCTCGCGGCGACCGGGGTGAACCCGGAGCAGCGCATCCGTGACCTCTCGGACACTGACGTGAACAAGCTCCGTCAGGAGATCGAGAAGTTGTATCGCGTCGAGGGTGCGCTCCGCACCGAGATCGCGATGAACGTGAAGCGCCTCATGGACATCGGCTCGTATCGCGGCATCCGGCATCGCCGGAACCTGCCGGTGCGTGGCCAGCGTACGCACACGAACGCCCGCACCAAGAAGGGGCCGCGCCGCGCGATCGCGGGCAAGAAGAAGGTGACCAAGTAATGGCGATCGGGAAGAAGACCAAGAAGGTGGTCGATGCCGAGGGCGTGGCGCACGTCAACGCGACGTTCAACAACACCCTCATCACGATCACCGATCCGCACGGCAATGCCGTCTCCTGGGGCTCGGCTGGAAAGGCCGGGTTCAAGGGATCGAAGAAGTCGACGCCGTTCGCCGCGACCGTCGCGGCCGAACAGTGCGCGCGCGAAGCGATGTCGCTCGGTGTGCGCCGCGTGCACGTGAAGGTGCAGGGCCCGGGCTCCGGGCGTGAGTCGGCCATCCAGGCGCTCGCGTCGGCCGGCCTGCAGGTCAAGTCCATCAAGGACGTGACTCCTATTCCGCACAACGGCTGCCGGCCGCCCAAGCGCCGGAGGGTCTAAGCCATGCGTTATACAGGTCCCAGCTGCCGGCAGTGCCGGCGTGAAGGTACGAAGCTCTTCCTCAAGGGCACCAAGTGCTTCACCGAGAAGTGCCCGGTGGAGCGGCGCCCGTACGCGCCCGGCCAGCACGGCCAGACCACCGCGCGCCGTCGCAAGGTGAGCGAGTACGCCAAGCAGCTCCGTGAGAAGCAGAAGATCAAGCGCATCTACGGGCTCAGCGAGAAGCAGTTCCGCAACACGTTCGAGCGCGTGTCGTCGCTCCCGGGCGTGACCGGTCACAACCTGCTCGCCGCGCTCGAGAGCCGTCTCGACAACATGGTGTACCGGATGGGCTTCGCCGCGAGCCGCAAGGCCGCGCGTCAGCTGATCCGTCACCGTCACGTCGAAGTGAACGCGAAGTCGGTCGACATCCCGAGCTTCAACGTGCAGCCGGGTCAGGAGATCCGCATGCGCCAGAAGTCCCGCGAACTCGTGATCGTCGCGTCGGCGCTCGAAGTCGCGTCGCGCGGGGCCACGCCGAGCTGGCTGGCCGTCGACAAGGACACGTTCTCGGGCCGCATGCTCGAGCGTCCGCAGCGGCAGAGCATCCCGATCGCGGCGCAGGAACAGCTCGTCGTCGAGCTCTATTCGAAGTAAACGAACGGCAGATGTGAGAGGGGAGATGGGAGACGTGAGGGACGACCTCACATCCCACATCTCCCATCCCCCATCTGCGTTTTGCCCGGTCCCCTGACGACCGAACGAGCGTACCGCGCGTCAGGGGCGGGGTACGGCGTCGGTGGCGCGTCAACGCCATCGTGACATCTCCACTCAAGGATCAAGGCTAATGGCGAATACGATCGACCTCCGCGGACTGGTCCGCCCGCAGCTCGTCGAAATGACGAAGCGCGAGGACCACCCCAATGTGGCCGAGTTCCGGCTCCAGCCCCTCGAGCGCGGCTTCGGCCACACGCTCGGCAACAGCATGCGCCGCATGCTGCTCTCGTCGCTTCGTGGCGCCGCCGTCTGGGGCTTCCGGATCGACGGCGTGCTGCATGAGCATCAGACGATCGTCGGCGTGGTCGAGGACGTCCATCAGATCATCGGCAACCTCAAGACGCTGGTGCTCGAGCTCGACGAGGATGTGGAGGACGTGATCCTGCGCGTGAAGGTGCGCAAGGCGGGCGCGGTGACCGCCGGGCAGCTCGACAACCCGGCCGGCGTGCGCATCGTCAACGGCGCGCACCACATCCTCACGATCCAGGACGACCGCGAGCTCTCGATCGAGCTCTACGTCAACAAGGGTCGCGGGTACATGGAGTCCGACCAGCACCCGCAGGACCGCAACCTGCCGGTCGACCTCGTCCGCATCGATTCGATCTACTCGCCGGTCCGTCGCGTGAACTTCTCGGTCGCCGAGACCCGCGTGGGCCAGCGCACCGACTATGATCGCCTCACGCTCTCGGTCGAGACCGATGGGACCGTGACGCCCGAAGAGGCCGTGAGCTACGCGGCCGCGCTCGCGCAGACGCACTTCCAGTACTTCGCGAGCTTCGGGAGCGCGGCCGCTGCGGCTGTCGCAGTGCCGGGCGCCGAAGGCAGCTCCGAGGGCGCGCGACTCGCCGAGCTCCTGCGCACCCCGATCGACGACCTCTCGCTCTCGGTCCGCTCGGTCAACTCGCTCAAGAACTCCAGCATCCGCTCCCTCGGCGATCTCGTTCGCCAGACCGAGACGCAGATCCTGCAGGTGAAGAATTTCGGCAAGAAGTCCCTCCAGGAGATCGCCGACCTCCTCGAGAAGGAAGGACTCAATTTCGGGATGAAGTTCGAGGAGTCGACGGACGGTGTGCGCGTGGCCGATTGGGGCACGCCGCCGAGCCGCGCGGCCGCGAACGCGCCCGACGACGAAGAGGAGTAGGACCATGCGCCACCGCAAGGCCGGACGGAGCCTCCGCCGTACCTCAGAGCAGCGCCTCGCGCTGCTCCGCAACCTCGCGACCTCGCTGATCGAGCAGGGCGCGATCGAGACCACCGAAGCCAAGGCGAAGGAGCTCCGGCCCTTCGTCGAGAAGCTGATCACGAAGGCGCGCACGGGCACGCTCCACGCCCGTCGCCTCGCCGGCAAGCACGTGCACAAGCGTGCCGCCGCCGACAAGCTCTTCCAGGAAGTCGGCCCGAAGAACGCCACGCGGGCCGGCGGCTACACGCGCATTCTGAAGACCGGCCACCGCAAGGGTGACGGTGCGGATATGGCGCGTATCGAAATCATCGAGGCTTGATCCGATGCCCATCCAGCGCAATCGCTGCTACGTCTGCGACAAGGGTGTCGCCTTCGGCAACAACCGCTCGCACGCCAACAACTCGACGCGCCGCACCTGGAAGCCCAACCTCCAGGTCGCCCGCATCCTGATCGAGGGGAAGGCCACCAAGATCAAGGTCTGCACCCGCTGCCTGAACGCCGGCAAGATCCAGCGCGCTCCGCGCGGGACCGCCGCCGCCGTCTGAGGCCGCTGGTAGGAATGTTCACGACGGGGGAAGCGTCTCGGCGCTTCCCCCGTTCGTGCAAGTGGGGAAGAAAGAAGTTCGTCCCTTAAATCTCACATCTCACCTCTCACCTCTGCCCTTTGTGAAGACCGCTCTCATCACCGGGATCACTGGTCAGGACGGCTCGTACCTCGCCGAACTGCTGTTGGAGAAAGGGTATCGCGTCGTCGGCATCGTGCGCCGTTCCTCCACGACGCCGTATGAGCGGATCGCGCATCTCGTCGATCGCATCGAGCTGATCTCCGCCGACCTGCTCGATCAGACCTCGCTCATGGATGCGATGGAGGAGGTGCGGCCGGACGAGATCTACAACCTCGCTGCGCAGTCCTTCGTCGCGACCTCGTGGACGCAGCCGGTGCTCACCGGTGAGTTCACGGCGATCGGCGTCACGCGCATGCTCGAGGCGATGCGGCGTACGGTCCCCAAGGCGCGGTTCTATCAAGCCTCGTCGTCGGAGATGTTCGGACTCGTGCAGGAGACTCCGCAACGCGAGTCGACGCCGTTCTACCCGCGTTCTCCCTACGGTGTGGCCAAGGTCTACGGGCACTGGATCACCGTGAACTACCGTGAATCGTTCGGTCTGTTCGCGACGAGCGGCCTGCTCTTCAATCACGAGAGCCCGCGTCGCGGACTCGAGTTCGTCACGCGCAAGATCACCGACGGTGTCGCGCGCATCAAACTCGGACGCAGCGCCGAACTCCGGCTCGGCAACCTGGACGCGCGTCGTGACTGGGGCTACGCCGGTGACTACGTCGATGCGATGTGGCGCATGCTCCAGGCCGATGCGCCGGGCGACTACGTCATCGGGACGGGCGAGACGTGGTCCGTCCGGCAGTTCTGCGAAGAGGCCTTCGGATATGTGGGGCTCGACTGGCAGCAGTACGTGAAATTCGACGCGCGATTCAACCGGCCGGCCGAGGTCGACCTGCTCGTCGCCGACCCCTCCAAGGCGCGTCAAGCGCTCGGTTGGACGCCGACGGTGCGTTTCGCTGAACTCGTGCACATGATGGTCAACGCCGATCTTGCGAGACACGCGATCGAGCCCGTGAGTCCCGCTTGACCGTGCGGCGCGCCCTGGTGACCGGTGCCGGAGGCTTTGTCGGTCAGTGGTTGTGTCGTGCGTTGCTGCGCATGGGTTGGGAGGTCACCGGGACCACGATCGGAGAGGCGCCGCAACCGGGGGTCCTCGACGCCGCAATGCTCGCGCAAATGCAGTGGCGGGGGATCGATCTCCGTCCCGGCGTCGACCGTCGGACCATGAGCGGGCTCCTGGAGCGAGTCCGGCCGGACGCGATCTTTCATCTCGCAGCCATCGCGTTCGTGCCGGTAGCCGGGGCAGATCCGATGCGGGCGCTCGATAGCAATGTCTCGGCGTCTGTCCAGTTGCTCCATGCCATGCGGCTCTTGCGGACGTCGGGCGAGATCGACCCAACGCTCCTGATCGTCGGGAGCGCTGAGCAGTACGGTCGACACGACGGCCCGGTGCCGCTCACCGAGCAGGCGGAGCTCTTGCCGCGGACCTTCTACGCGGCGACGAAGTGCGCGCAGGAGGCGTTCGCGCTGGCGGCCGTGCGAGGACACGGGTTGAAGGTGGTCGCCACGCGCTCCTTCAACCACTCTGGTCGCGGGCAGGCTGCCGAGTTCCTCCTGCCGTCGCTGGTTCGCCGTGCCGTTGCCGCGCGCGCGCACCCGGACGCGCCCGTGCCGATCGGCAACGTCGAGCCGTTACGCGATTTCCTTCACGTCGAGGACGTCGTGTCCGCCTATATTTCACTCGTGGAACGCGGACGCGCGGGCGAGGTCTACAACGTCTGCAGCGGCGAGGGGATCACGGTCGGCGCGGTCGCCGCTGAGGTGCTCGCGCGGGCCGGCGTCACCGGACCTCTCGTGGTGGAGGAGTCACTCCGCCGCACGGTCGACGTGCCGTTCCTCGTGGGCGACAACTCGAAACTCCGCGCGGATACCGGGTGGGCGCCCACCCGGTCACGCGCAACCATCATCGACGATCTCCTGAATGCCGCGTCGTAACGACATCCACCGCATCCTGCTCATCGGTTCCGGCCCCATCGTCATCGGGCAGGGCGCCGAGTTCGACTATTCCGGCACGCAGGCGGCGAAGGCGCTGCGCGAGGAGGGGTACGAGGTCATCCTCGTCAACTCCAATCCGGCGACGATCATGACCGACCCCGAGGTCGCGGACCGGACCTATATCGAGCCGGTGACGCCCGAGTACGTCGAGCTCATCATCGCGCGCGAGAAGCCGGACGCGCTGCTCCCGACCATGGGTGGCCAGACGGCGCTGAACGTCGCGATGGCGCTCCACGAGAACGGCGTCCTCGAGAAGTACGGAGTGGAGCTGATCGGCGCGAATGCGCGCGCGATCAAGGTCGCCGAGGACCGCAAGCTCTTCGGCGAAGCGATGGTGCGGATCGGGCTCAAGTGCCCGGAGGGGAAGATCGCGACCACATGGGCCGAGGCGCTCGACATTGCCGACTGGACCGGATTCCCGGCGATCATCCGTCCCGCATTCACGCTCGGCGGTTCCGGTGGCGGCATCGCCTACAACCGCGAGGAGTACGAACAGATCGTGCGCCGCGGTCTCGATGAGTCGCCGATCTCGCAGGTGTTGATCGAACGGTCGCTGATCGGGTGGAAGGAGTACGAGCTCGAGGTGATGCGCGACTCGGCCGACAACGTCGTGATCATCTGCTCGATCGAGAACATCGACCCGATGGGCGTGCACACGGGTGACTCGATCACCTGCGCGCCGGCGATGACGCTGTCGGACCGCGAGTACCAGGAGATGCGCGACCAGGCGATGCAGGTGATCCGCGAGATCGGTGTCGCGGCGGGCGGATGCAACATCCAGTTCGCGGTGAATCCGGTGAATGGCGACATGGTCGTCGTCGAGATGAATCCGCGCGTCTCGCGCTCGTCGGCGCTCGCATCGAAGGCGACCGGCTTCGCGATCGCGCGCATCGGCGCGAAGCTCGCGGTCGGGTATCGGCTCGACGAGATCCGCAACGAGATCACGAAGACGACGCCGGCGAGCTTCGAACCGGTGCTCGACTACGTCGTGGTGAAGGTGCCGCGGTTCGCGTTCGAGAAGTTCCCTGGTGCGAACCCGTACCTCACGACGCAGATGAAGTCGGTGGGCGAGTCGATGGCGATCGGGCGGACGTTCAAGGAGGCGTTCCAGAAGGGGCTGCGCGCGCTCGAGACGGGGCGCGCGGGGTGGGAGGTCTCGCAGCGGCCTGAGGACGACCGGGTAGCGGACGACTCGCTCGCCGCCGTGCGGGTGGCACTCGCGATGCCGGTTCCCGAGCGCGTCTTCCAGATCAAGCGTGCGATGAAGCTGGGGATGACGGTCGAGGAGCTGAACCGCCGCACGGGCGTCGATCCCTGGTTCCTGCGGCAGTTCGAAGAACTCTCCGACGCCGAGACGGCGTTCGCGGCGCTTCCTGCGGTTGATGCCGCGGCACTTCGTCGCATGAAGCGGATGGGCTTCTCGGACCTGCAACTCGCGCGGCTCCGCGGCGAGACGGAGGCCGCGGTGCGCGAGCAACGGTGGTCGCTCGGCGTGCGTCCGGCGTACAAGATGGTCGACACCTGCGCCGGCGAGTTCCCGTCGAACACGCCCTACCTCTACTCATCGTACGAAGAAGAGTCGGAGGCGCCGCGCTCGGGGAAGAAATCGGTGATCATCCTCGGGAGCGGGCCGAACAGGATCGGCCAAGGCGTCGAATTCGACTACTGCTGCGTGCGGGCGGCGATCGCGCTTCGCGAGGTCGGGTACGAGACGATCATGGTGAACTCAAATCCGGAGACCGTCTCGACCGACTACGACACGTCGGACAAACTCTACTTCGAGCCGCTGACGTTCGAGGACGTCATTGAGATCATCGACCGCGAGCAGCCGGTGGGCGTGATCGTCCAGCTCGGTGGCCAGACGCCGCTCAAGCTCGTGAAGCCGCTCGAGGCGGCTGGCGTTCGGATCCTCGGTACGTCGGCTGAAGCGATCGACATCGCCGAGGATCGGCAGCGGTTCGAGGCGCTCGCGCGCGGTCTCGGCGTGGCGCAGCCGCCGAACGGCACGGCCACGAGCGTCGCGGAGGCGGTCACGATCGCGTCGCGGATCGGCTACCCGGTGCTGGTGCGGCCGAGCTATGTGCTCGGCGGCCGCGCGATGGAGATCGTCTACGACGAGCCCTCGCTGCGCGAGTACTTCGTGCGCGCCGTGCGCGTGTCCGAGGAGCGTCCGGTGCTTGTGGACGTCTTCCTCGAGGATGCGTTCGAGGCCGACGTTGACGCGATCTCCGATGGGACGATCGTGGTGATCGGCGGCGTGATGGAGCACATCGAGGATGCGGGCATCCATTCCGGCGACTCGGCGTGCTGCTTGCCGCCGGCGCGGATCGCGCCGGAGCATCAGGAGATCATGCGCCGTCACACGGTCGCGTTCGCCAAGGCGCTCGGAGTCGTGGGGCTGATCAATGTGCAATTCGCGGTGAAGGACGGCGTGGTGTACGTGATCGAGGTGAATCCGCGCGCGTCGCGCACGGTGCCGTTCGTGTCGAAGACCATCGGCAAGCCGCTCGCCTCGCTCGCGGCCCGCGTCATGCTCGGCGAGACGCTCGAGGAGCTCGGCTACACCGAGGAGATCATCGCCCCGTTCGTCTCGGTGAAGGAGGCGGTGTTCCCGTTCACGAAATTCCGTGAGTTCGATCCCATCCTCGGCCCCGAGATGCGGTCGACCGGCGAGGTGATGGGGATCAGCGAGACCTTCGGGACGGCGTTCGCGAAGGCGGAGCTGGCCGCAGGGAATGGACTTCCCTCCGAGGGACAGGTGATGATCACCGTGAATGCCTCGGATCGTGACGGGGCGGTGCCGATCGCGCGGCGGTTCCACGAGATGGGGTTTGGGATCGTCGCCACTGAAGGCACGGGGCGGCATCTCGAACAGCACGGGATTCCCTGGACGCGGGTCTTCAAGGTGAGCGAGGGACGTCCGCACGCGATCGATCTCATGGTCAACGGCGACATCCAACTGCTGATCAACACGCCGCTCGGGAAGGCCTCGCAGCGCGACGACTACACCATGCGGCAGGCCGCCGTGGCGAACCGTGTGCCGTACACCACGACGCTCTCCGGTGCGAGTGCCGCGTGCGATGCCATCCGTTCGATGCGTGAGCACGCGCCGTCGGTGCGGTCGTTGCAGGAGTGGCAGGCGAGGCTCGCGTGAGCACACCGTTCATTCACGAATCCGCGTATGTGGACGAGGGCGCCCAACTCGGGCCTGGCACCAAGGTCTGGCACTTCTGCCACGTGATGCCGGGTGCGGTCATCGGGGCCGACTGCTCGCTGGGACAGAACACCGTGGTCATGAATGGCACCCGACTCGGGCGCAATGTGAAGGTGCAGAACAACGTCTCGATCTACGAGGGCGTCGAGATCGAGGACGATGTGTTCTGCGGTCCGTCGATGGTCTTCACGAACGTGCTGAATCCGCGGAGCCATGTCAGCCGGAAGCATGAGTACCGCAGGACCCTCGTGCGGCGCGGGACCAGCATCGGCGCCAACGCGACGATCGTGTGCGGTCTCACGCTCGGCGAGTACTGCATGGTCGGTGCCGGTGCCGTCGTGACGCGCGACGTGCCTGCATACGCGCTCGTGACTGGAGTGCCCGCGCGCCGCCGTGGTTGGGTCTGCGCCTGTGGCACCGCCCTGCTCATGGATGCGGGGCGGGCCACGTGTCGCGACTGCGGCGCAGGGTATCGCCAGGTTGAGGAGACGCTGGTCCCCCAAGCGGAGGCAGTCCCGTGAACTCGCTCCCCACGACACGCGTCGCCCTCGTTGGGTGCGGCCGCATCAGTGCCAATCATTTCGAAGCGATCGACCGCATCGAGGGTTTGACCCTCGTGGCGGTCTGCGACTCGATCGAATCGCGCGCGCGAGCGGCCGGGGAGAAGTGGCACGTGCCATTCTTCACGAGCTACGAGCAGATGCTCGCCGAGGTCCCGTGCGAGGCCGTCGCGATCGCGACGCCGTCCGGGTCGCATCCTGCCCACGGGATCGCTGCGGCGAGGGCGGGGAAACATGTCATCTGCGAGAAGCCGATGGCCATCTCCCTCGCGTCCGCCGACGCACTCGTCAAGGCATGTGACGACGCGGGGGTGCACCTGTTCGTGGTCAAACAGAATCGACTGAACGCCACGGTCCAACTCGTGAAGCGCGCGCTCGACAAGGGCCGATTCGGACGGATCTACATGGCCAACGCGACCGTGCGCTGGGCGCGTCCGCAGGAGTACTACGATCAGGCACCGTGGCGCGGGACGTGGGAGTTCGACGGCGGGGCCTTCATGAATCAGGCCTCGCACTACGTCGATCTCATCCAGTGGCTGGTCGGCCCGGTGGAGAGCGTCATGGCCAAGACGGCCACCTTGGCCCGACGGATCGAAGCGGAGGACTCCGGCGCGGCGATCCTCAAGTTCCGGAATGGTGCGATCGGGGTGCTCGAGGTGACGATGCTCACCTTCCCGAAGAACCTCGAGGGGTCGATCACGCTTCTCGGCGAGCGCGGCACCGTGAAGATCGGGGGGACCGCCGTGAACCGGATCGATCACTGGCAGTTTGCCGACTATGACGATGACGACAAACTCGTGGAAGCAGCGAACAGCGCCCCCGCCTCGGTCTACGGATTCGGGCACGAGCCGTACTACCGCAACGTGCTCCGAGTGATTCGCGGCGAGGCCGTCCCGGACACCGATGGGCGGGGGGGACGCAAGTCGCTCGAACTCGTTCTCGGCATCTACGAGTCCGCCAAGACGGGGCGCGAGGTCCCGTTGCCGCTGCGGTCCTGAACGGACCGTATTCGGCGCCACGGTTCGTTGACTCCGGGTGTCGACCCGGCAATCTTTAACTGTTTACGCCACATGTGGTTCGCCCGGTCCTACCCAATCTAAAGACGTGACACTCATGGCCGTTCCCCTTCTTGACCTCAAGGCCCAGCACGTCACCATCCGTGACGAGGTGGTCCAGCACCTGCTCAAGGTCGTCGACGATCAGGCGTTCATCCTCGGCGCGCCGGTCTCAGCGTTTGAGGGTGAGGTCGCCGGCCTTTCCAAGACCAAGTACGCCGTCGGCTGCGCCAACGGAACGGACGCGATCCTCATTGCGTTGCGCGCTTTGGACATCGGGCGTGGCGACGAGGTCGTGACCAGTCCGTTCACCTTCTTTGCGACCGCAGGGACGATCCACAACGTCGGTGCCACGCCGGTCTTCGTCGACATCGACCCCAAGACGTTCAACATCCGGCCCGACCTCGCGGCGGCCGCGGTGACTTCGCGGACGAAGGCGGTCATCCCGGTCGATCTCTTCGGTCAGATGGCGGCCATCGAGGAAGTACGCCGCCTGCTGCCGACCATGCCGATCATCGAGGACGCAGCGCAGAGCATCGGCGCGCGGCGCACGATCGACGGGCAGTGGCGCATGGCCGGCGAGGCCGCGACGATCGGCACCTTCTCGTTCTTCCCGTCGAAGAACCTCGGCGGCTACGGTGACGGCGGCATGATCGTCACGCAGGACGAGACGATCTTCAAGCGCCTGATGCGCCTGCGCACGCATGGCTCGGTGCAGACCTATCTGCACGAGGAAGTCGGCTACAACTCGCGTCTCGACGCGTTGCAGGCGGTCGTGCTCTCGGCCAAGCTGCCGCATCTCGCGGGCTGGAGCGCCAAACGTCGCGAGCATGCGGCCTACTACGATGCGGCCTTCGCCGATCTTGGCGGCCTCGGCGACCTCACGACGCCCTACATCGATCCGGCCAACGAATCGATCTTCAACCAGTACACGATCCGACTCGAGCGGCGGGACGCGCTCAAGGACCACCTGAAGGCCAAGGGGGTCGGTCACTCCGTCTACTATCCGCTCCCGCTCCACCTGCAACCCTGCTTCGCGTATCTCGGTTACAAGGAAGGCAGTTGCCCGGAGTCGGAGAAGGCCTCGCACGAGGTCGTCTCGCTCCCAGTGTTCCCCGAGCTCACCCGCGCGCAGCTCGACGAAGTCGTCGTCGGTGTGCGTTCCTTCTTCGGCAAGTGACAGGCCCCTTAGCCCCGCGCCATCCATGAGCATGCAAGCGACGCTTCTCAAGAAGATCGAAGATCGCACCGCCGTCTGTTCGGTGATCGGCCTTGGTTACGTGGGACTCCCCTTGGCGATGGAGCTCTGCGAGGCCGGCTTCGCCGTGGTGGGCTACGACGTCAGTGAGCGCGTCTGCGCGCTCTTGATGCGCGGCGAGACCCACATCCAGGACGTGCCCGCCGCCCAAGTCGCGAAGCACGCGAAGAGCGGCAAGTTCCTCGCGACGACCGATGCCTCCAAGCTCGCAGGCGTCGACACGGTCTCGATCGCGGTGCCGACCCCGCTCGCCAAGACGCGCGACCCGGACATGTCATTCGTGCTCTCGGCGTCCGAGACCGTGGCCACGTACTCGCACAAGGGTATGCTGATCGTGCTCGAGAGCACGACCTACCCGGGCACGACGCGCGAGCTGCTCCAGCCACGGCTCGAGGCGCGCGGGCTCACGGTGGGTGAGGACGTCTTCCTCGCGTTCAGTCCCGAGCGTGTGGACCCGGGCAACCCGGTCTACCATACGAAGAACACGCCCAAGGTCGTGGGCGGCATCACACCGGCCTGCAACATCGTCGCGACGGCGTTCTATCAGTCGACGATCGACACCATTGTCACGGTCTCGTCGCCCGAGGCCGCGGAGCTGGTGAAGCTGCTCGAGAACACCTTCCGGTCGGTCAACATCGGCCTCGTCAACGAGATGGCGATCGTCTGCGACCGCCTCGGTGTCGATGTGTGGGAAGTGATCGACGCGGCGGCGACCAAACCGTTCGGGTTCATGAAGTTCACGCCCGGCCCTGGCATCGGTGGTCACTGCATCCCGCTCGACCCGCACTACCTCGCGTGGAAGATGCGGTCACTCAACTACAAGACGCGTTTCATCGACCTCGCGAGCGAAGTCAACTCGGCGATGCCGGACTACGTGGTCGAGAAGATCTCGTGGGCGCTGAACGACGACCGCAAGTCGGTGAAGGGCAGCAAGGTGCTCGTGCTCGGCGTGGCCTACAAGCGCAACATCGACGACATGCGTGAGAGCCCGGCGCTCGACGTCATGCGCCTGCTCGAGGAGCGCGGCGCCGACGTTGTCTATCATGATCCGCATGTGCCGATGTTCCGCGAGGAGGGGCACGAGATGCATGGGGTGCCCCTCACGGATGCGCTCCTCGGAGCGGTGGACGCGGCGGTCGTGATCACGGATCACACGTCGGTCGACTATCAGCGCGTCATCGACCAGTGTGCGCTCGTGGTCGACGCGCGCAACGTCACGTCCAAGCTCAAGCCCGGGAGGGCGCGACTCGTGCAGCTCACGTCATCCAAGTCGCACGTGGCCGCGGGGCACCGCGCGTGAAGATCACCGTGATCGGCACGGGGTACGTCGGCCTCGTTGTTGGCGCGTGCCTCGCCGAGACCGGGAATGATGTCGCCTGCGCCGATGTCGACTCGGCCAAGATCGACGGGTTGCAGCACAATGTCCTCCCGATCTACGAACCTGGTCTTGACGGCTACGTCGCGCGGAACCAGGCCGCCGGTCGACTGACGTTCACCACCGACATCGCGGCGGCGATCGCCGGCGCCGACGTCGTCTTCATCGCCGTCGGCACGCCGCCGGACGAGGATGGCTCCGCCGATCTCAGGCACGTGCTCGACGTGGCCGCGGCGATCGGCACGCACGCGACGCGCGAGCTCGTCGTCATCACCAAGTCCACCGTCCCGGTAGGCACCGCCGAGAAGGTCGCCGCCGCGATCCGCCCGCGCATCGCGCATCCGTTCCACATGTGCTCCAATCCGGAGTTCCTGAAGGAAGGGGCGGCGATCGACGATTTCATGAAGCCAGACCGCGTCGTGATCGGCGTGGACTCCGACTTTGCGCGCGACCGGATGAGCGAGCTGTACGCGCCGTTCGTGCGCACCGGCAAGCCGATCATCTTCATGGACCTTCCGTCGGCGGAGATGACCAAGTACGCCGCGAACGCGATGCTCGCGACGCGCATCTCGTTCATGAATGAGATCGCGAACCTCTGCGAGCAGGTCGGCGCGAATGTGGACCTGGTCCGCAAGGGCATCGGGTCGGATTCACGGATCGGCCCGGCCTTCTTGTTCCCGGGCCCAGGGTACGGCGGCTCGTGTTTCCCCAAGGACGTGAAAGCGCTGCTCAAGACGTCCGAGGAGCGCGGTGCGCCGATGGGGGTCCTCCGCGCCGTCGAGGACGCCAACGACCGTCAGAAGCACCGACTCTTCGAGAAGGTGCGCGACGCGCTCGGCGGTGAGGTCCGCGGCCGCCGCATCGCGCTCTGGGGTCTCGCCTTCAAGGCGAACACCGACGACATGCGCGAGTCGCCGTCGCTGACGTTGATCGAGGCGCTGTTGGCAGCCGGCGCGACCGTCGTCGCGCACGACCCGGCCGCGATGCACGAGACGGAGCGTCGCCTCGGTGCCCGGATCACGTACGCCAAGACGGGTTACGATGCGATCGACGGCGCCGATGCGCTCGTGATCGTCACCGACTGGAACGAGTATCGGTTCCCGGATTTCGCGCGCATCAAGTCGATGCTGCGGACTCCCGTGGTCGTGGACGGGCGCAACCTCTACGATCCCGAGAAGATGCGCGCGCTCGGCTTCACCTATCGCTCGATCGGACGGGGGCGCGAATGAGGGTCCTGATCACGGGTGCCGCCGGTTTCCTGGGGTCGCATCTGGTTGACCGATTCCTCAGGGACGGACACACCGTCGTCGGACTCGACAACTTCCTCACCGGACATCCGGACAACATCGCCCATCTCATGGGGCATGATCGGTTCAACTTCGTCCGGCACAACATCTCCGAGTTCTCGTACGTCGCCGGGCCGCTCGACGGCGTGCTGCACTTCGCGTCGCCGGCGAGTCCGGTGGACTACCTCGAGATGCCGATCCAGACGCTCAAGGTCGGATCGCTCGGGACTCACAACGCGCTCGGCATCGCGCTCGCGAAGCAGGCGCGATTCCTCCTCGCGTCGACGTCGGAGGTCTACGGCGACCCGCTCGTGCATCCGCAGCCCGAGAGCTACTGGGGGAACGTCAACCCGATCGGGCCGCGCGGCTGCTACGACGAGGCCAAACGCTTCGCCGAAGCGATGACCATGGCGTACCACCGCGCGCAGGGCGTCGACACGCGCATCGTCCGGATCTTCAATACGTACGGCACGCGCATGCGGCCCGGCGACGGGCGTGTGGTGTCGAACTTCATCGTGCAGGCGCTGCGCGGCGATCCGATATCGATCTACGGCGACGGGTCGCAGTCGCGGTCGTTCTGCTACGTCTCCGACGAGGTGGAGGGGATCTATCGACTCTTCCAGAGCGGCGAGCACATGCCGGTGAACATCGGGAACCCCAACGAATTCACGGTCCGGCAACTCGCCGAGCTGGTGTTGGAACTCACGGGCTCCACGTCGGTTATCACGTCACACCCACTGCCGATGGACGATCCCAAGGTGCGGCAGCCGGACATCACCCGGGCGCGTGCGTTGCTCGGGTGGGAACCCACGATCCAACTGCGCGAGGGCCTCGCGCAGACCATTGAATATTTCCGCGGACTCCAAGGGTCCGCGCGGATGCAGCCCCCGACCTGATGCGACGCAACACCCTGCTGGTCGTCCTGATCGCGTTCGTGGCGACCGGATGTTTCGCTTCGTTCAACGTGCGCGACTACTCCACCTCGGCCGAGCTCTTCAGGGCAGGGATGACCAAGTACCGCAAGGGGAAGTGGAACGACGCCGCGACAGCGTTCGAGCGACTGACGCTCGACCTGCCGACCCGCGACACGCTGCTCCCGCTCGCGCACTGGTATCTCGCCAAGTCGCGCTTGGAGCGCGACGAGCGGCTTCTCGCGGCGCAGGCGTTCATCCGACTGACGGAGACCCTCCCCGACGACTCGTTGGCCGACGACGCGCTGCTCGCCTCCGGACGCGCCTACGCCGGTCTTTGGAAGCAGGCGAGCCTCGACCCCCAGTATGGTCTCCTCGCGCAGACGCAGTACCGCCTGCTCCAGGGCGTGTATCCCAACTCCAAGCTCGTCGACACCGCGAAGACCGAACTGGCGCGGCTCGATGAGATGTTCGCGTCGAAGGACTACGAGACGGGGTCCCACTACATGCGACGCAAGGCGTTCGACTCGGCGATCCTCTACTTCAAGGACGTCGTGCGCAACTGGCCGGAGTCGGACAAGGCGCGACAGGCGATGCTGCGGATGGTCGAGATCTACCGACTGCCGTTGCTCGACTACAAGCAGGACGCGGTCGAAGTCTGCGATGCGCTCCGCGCGGCCTTCCCGACCGACCGTGAGGTCATGACGACCTGCCGGCTCACTCCCGGCGACAGCACGTCGACTGCTGCCGTCCGTCCCTGAGGCGAGCGTCGTGGGCGAGCGCCTGGGGCTACTGGGGGGCACGTTCGATCCTCCGCATCTGGGCCACTTGCATCTGGCCTACAGTGCGATCGAGCAGCTCGGGCTCGACCGGGTGGTGCTGATCCCGGCACGCCGGCAGCCGCTCAAGGCCGGCACCGAGATCGCCGATCCCCGGCACCGGGTCGCGATGGCGCGCCTGCTCGCAGGAGACGACCGCAGGCTCTCCGTGGACCCCATTGAGGCGGAGCGCGAGGGGTTATCTTTCTCGATCGACACGGTCCGGTCGTATCGGGCGTCCCATCCGGGCGCCCAGCTCACGTTCCTCATGGGAGAGGACACTGCCGCCACGTTGACTCACTGGCGTGAGCCGGCTGCTCTTGCGGGCTTGGCGCGCCTGGTGGTGTTGACGCGGGGGATCGTGCGGGACGAAGCAGGACCGCTGCCGGACGGTGTCCATGTGGAGCGGGTGGCCACGCGGCGGATCGACATCTCGGCCACGGAGGTCCGCGCGCGGGTGCGCGCGGGGCTTGCGTTGCGGGGATTCGTGACGGACGAGATCGCCGCGTACATCGCGGCCCACGGGCTTTATCGCACCACCAACGAGTGACAATCGCATGTTGAAGAAGCTGATCGGGGCGGTCTTCGGGACGCGGCACGAACGTGAACAGCGCCGAGTCCAGCCTATCGTGGATGAGATCAACGGACAGTACGCGCGCCTGCGCGACGTCTCCGACGCCGAGTTGCAGGGTCAGACGGCGCGCTTCCGCGCGACCATCACCGAGCACACGGCGGTCCTCAAGGCGAAGCTCGACGAGCTCAAGGCCGCGAAGCACGCGGCCACTGAGGCGTCGGAGCGCGAGGCGATCGACGCCGAGCTCACGGGTGTGGACGGGCAGGGCGGGGTCGAACGCGAATACCGCGAGGCGGTCGGCGAGGTGCTCGACGACGTGTTGCCCGAGGCCTTCGCGACGGTCCGCGAGGCGGCGCGTCGACTCGTCGGCACGACGATCTCGGTGACCGGCCGCGACATGATGTGGGACATGGTGCACTACGACGTGCAACTCATCGGCGGCATCCAGCTGCACCTCGGGCGCATCGCCGAGATGGCGACCGGTGAGGGCAAGACGCTCGTGGCGACGCTGCCGCTCTACCTGAACGCGTTGCCGGGACGCGGCGTGCATCTGGTGACGGTGAACTCCTACCTCGCCCGTCGCGACTCGCAGTGGATGGGGCACCTCTACCGCTGGTTGGGGCTCTCCATCGGCTGTCTCGACGACACCGAGCCAGGGACGCCTGAGCGTCGTGCAGCCTACCACTGCGACATCACCTACGGCACGAACAACGAGTTCGGCTTCGACTACCTCCGCGACAACATGGTGGTCTCGCTCGACCAGCGAGTGCAACGGCCGCACATCTTCGCGATCGTCGACGAAGTGGACTCGGTGCTCGTCGACGAGGCGCGGACGCCGCTCATCATCTCCGGTCCGGTGGGGAATGACGGCGATCTCGCGTACGCGGAGCACAATACGAATGTCGCGCGCTTGGTGCGCAAGCAGACGGAGATGGCGAACGACCTCGTCGCGCGAGGTGAGAAGGCGCTCGCCGCCGATCAGACCGACGATGCCGCGCTCGCCTTCTATCAGGCGCGGATGGGCAACCCGAAGAACAAGCGCCTGCTCAAGGTGATGCAGGAGACCGGTGTCAAGCAGCTCATCCTGCAGAAGGAACTGCAGCACCTGGCCGACCGGAAATTGCCGCCGGCCAAGCAGGAGTTCCGCGAGATCGAGGAGCTCCTGCTCTTCGTGCTCGACGAGAAGGGGCACTCGGTACACCTCACCGACCGCGGCGTGGATTTCCTCTCGCCGGATGCGCACGATTCCTTCGTGCTCCCCGACATCTCAAGCGAGATCGGGCGGATCGAACGCGATCACGAGATGGACGCGGCGACGAAGCTCGAGCAGCGGCGTCAGATCGAGGTCGAGTACGCGATCAAGAGCGAGAAACTCAACATCGTCCACCAGTTGCTGCGCGCCCATGCCCTATTCGACAAGGACGTGAACTACGTCGTGCAGGACGGGCAGGTGTTGATCGTCGACGAGTTCACCGGTCGCACGATGCCGGGTCGCCGCTGGAGCGAGGGGTTGCATCAGGCGGTCGAGGCCAAGGAGAACGTCGTCGTCCGCGGCGAGACGCAGACGCTCGCGACGATCACCATCCAGAACTATTTCCGGCTCTTCGAGAAGCTCGCCGGCATGACCGGTACCGCCGAGACGGAGGAGACGGAGTTCTTCCAGATCTATGGGCTCGAGGTCGCCGTCATCCCGACCAACCAGCCGGCGATCCGCGACGACCGGCAGGACCTTGTCTACAAGACGCGGCGTGAGAAGTACAACGGCATCACCGAGGAGACGCGCCGCCTGCATGAGCTCGGCTTCCCCGTCCTCGTCGGCACCACGAGCGTCGAGGCCTCGGAGACGCTCTCGCGACTGTTCCAGCGCGCGGGACTCGTCCACAACGTGCTCAACGCGAAGTACCACCAGCGCGAGGCCGAGATCGTCGCACTCGCCGGTCAGAAGGGCGCGATCACGATCGCGACCAACATGGCCGGGCGCGGCACCGACATCAAACTCGGCGAGGGCGTGCGGCAGTCGGCGCCATCGGTGGTGAAGGACGCCGACGGCAAGGACGTGCAGGTCGATGAGATCGGGGGACTCCACATCGTGGGCTCCGAGCGCCACGAATCGCGCCGCATCGACCGCCAGTTGCGCGGTCGCGCCGGACGTCAGGGCGATCCGGGTTCGTCGCAGTTCTTCCTCTCCCTCGAGGACGACCTGATGCGGCTCTTCGGGTCGGACCGCATCGCGCGGCTCATGGACTCGTTGGGCGCGCAGGAAGGCGAGGTGCTCACCCATCCGCTCATCACCCGATCGATCGAGCAGGCGCAGAAGCGCGTGGAGCTGCAGAACTTCCAGTCGCGCAAGCGGCTACTCGACTACGACGACGTGATGAACCAGCAGCGCGAGGTGATCTACAACCTCCGCTCGTTCGCGCTCGAAGGCGGCGAGGAGCTCAAGGGCGAGGCGGCGAAGATGCTCACGGCCGCCGTGGCGCGGCGCGTCGAGACGACGCTCGCGACCTTCGAGACCTCAGCCGACTGGGATCTTGAGCTCCTTCGGCAGGACCTGTTGATGCACTATCTGTTGAGCGTCAGGGCGTTCGGGGACGAGCAGGCGCGTCCGACGACGCTCGACGAGGCGCAGCGCGAGGCCACCGACGCGGCGATCGCGGCGTTCCACGGCAAGTTCACCACGCTCGGCGATTTCGCCTCACGGTTGCTCTCGCTCGTCATGCTCAACGTGCTCGACGAGAAGTGGAAGGATCACCTCTACGACCTCGACCAGCTCCGCGCAGCGATCGGGTATAGGTCCTGGGGCCAGAAGGATCCGCTGGTCGAGTACAAGCGAGAGGCCTTCTCGATGTTCGAGGACCTCATGCGCGACATCCAGCACACCTTCACGGAACGCTTCCTGAAGGTGCAACTGGTGTTCGACGAGCCGCGACCATCGGCACCGCCGATCACGATATTGGCACCCGCTCCGGCCGCCAGACGCTTCAATGCGCTGGGCATCGCCGAAGAGGTCGGGTCCGGCGCCGAGAGGGCCGAGCCGACGGTTCCGCTGGCTCCCCGCAGCGAACCGAAGGTGGTCGGCGCGGGGCGCGGGGTGGCGAACCTGGCCGCGGCGTCGGCGAGCATGACGAATGCCGATCTCACGAGCGTCGGGCGCAACGATCCGTGCCCGTGTGGCAGTGGCAAGAAGTTCAAGAAGTGTCACGGGGCTTGAGTTGACGGGTGGGTGGTGTTGTGCCCGCAGTCTTCGGGATGCGGGCGCGGTACTTTGGTGAGGCGTGAATCGACCGGTGCTGCTATCCTCGGCGCGTGACCTCCGTTCTCGATCTTCCCGCCGCCGATCGCCCGCGTGAACGCCTCCGCGCGCTCGGTGCCTCCGCGCTCACCACGAGCGAACTCCTGGGCCTTTTACTCGGCGCGAGCACGCCGGGGCGTAGCGCCACGGAGGTGGCCACCGAGGTGATCATCCGGGCCGGCGGATCGCTCCGGCGCCTTGGGCAGATGCCGCTGGCCGCGCTCACAGACCAACCGGGACTCGGCGAAGTCAGAGCGCTCGCGATCCAGGCCGCACTCGAGCTCGGACGTCGGCTGGCTAGCGAGGGGGCGGACGAGGGCGAACCCATGCGGGGGCCCCGCGATGTCTGGCGATTCTACGCACCACGCCTCGAAGGACTCACGGTCGAGGAGTTCCATGTGGCGGTGCTCGATGCCCAGCACCGACTCGAACGCGACGTGCTGGTGAGTCGTGGCATCCTCAACTCGTCGCTCGTGCACCCCCGCGAGGTCTTTCGCGAGGCGATCGCGGAGCGCGCGGCGAGTCTGGTGCTCGTGCACAATCATCCATCCGGCGACCCCACGCCGAGCGCCGACGATCGCGCGATCACGTCCCAGTTGGTCGCCGCTGGACGGTTGCTCGACATCCCGATCCAGGATCACGTGGTGATCGGACGGGGGCGGTTCGTTTCGTTCGCCGAGACGGGACTGTTGTAGGGCCGAGGACCGATCGGATGAGGCCCACGCTTGACCCATGCCCGTCGTCCGGCGATATAACGATCGTCGGGCCCGCGTGCGTGGGCCCCAATCCCGGAGTCGAACCTGAGCGCGCCAGTCCTCACGGACCTCATCCCCGGCTGGGACCTCGCAGACGAGACGCTCCCCGAGCGGCTCGACACCGAGCTGCTCGCGCGCGCCTATCTGTTCAGCGAGAAGGCGCATACGGGGCAGACGCGACGGAACGGCGATCCGTACGTGACGCACTGCGTCGAGGTGGCCAAGATCCTGGCCGACCTTCATCTCGACAGCGTGACCGTGGCGAGCGGCCTGATCCACGACGTCGTCGAGGACACGGCCATGACCGTGGAAGACGTCGAACGCGAGTTCGGGCGCGAGATCGCGCAGATCGTCGACGGCCTCACGAAGATCGGACACCTGCCGATGGCCTCGCGCGAGGAACGACAGGTCGAGAGCTACCGCAAGCTCCTCCTCTCGGTGGCGAAGGACGCGCGCGTGATCCTCGTGAAGCTCGCCGACCGACTGCACAACATGCGGACGCTCGAGTGGATGCCCGAGGAGAAGCGGCAGCGGATCGCCCTCGAGACGCGCGACCTCTACGCCCCAATGGCCTACCGGTTCGGCCTGGCGTCGATGAAGGCCGAGCTCGAGGATCTCGCGTTCAAGTGGCTCGAGCCCGAGGAGTATCGCACGCTCGCGAAACTCATCGCCAACAAGCGCAACGACCGCGAGGCGCTGATCGCGCAGATGATCACGCCGCTCCACACGAAGCTCAAGGACGCCGGTGTGATCGTGTACGAGGTGAGCGGGCGCCCCAAACACCTCTGGTCGATCCAGAAGAAGATGGCCAGGCGGGACAAGCCCTACGACGAGATCTACGACCTCTACGCGATCCGCGTGCTCGTGGAGAATGTGCCGGAGTGCTATCACGCACTCGGCGTGATCCACGGGGCGTGGACGCCGCTGCAGGAACGCATCAAGGATTACATCGCGAGCCCGAAGTCGAACGGCTACCAGTCGTTGCACACCACGATCTTCGGTCCGCGCGGAACGCTGTTCGAGATCCAGATCCGGACGCGCGAGATGCATCGCACGGCCGAGTACGGCATCGCGGCGCATTGGCTGTACAAGGAGGGCGAGAAGGGGGGCAAGCGTGACCTCGACCGTCACCTCTCCTGGTTCCGCCAGGTGCTCGAGCTGCAGCTCGACGCCGAGACGCCCGACCAGTTCCTCGAGTTCCTCAAGCTCGATCTGTACCAGGACGAGATCTTCGTGTTCACGCCGAATGGCGACGTGATCCAACTCCCCAAGGGAGCGACGCCGATCGACTTCGCGTTCGCGGTGCACACCGAGGTGGGACTGCACACGCAGGGCGCGCGCGTGAACGGGCGGATCGTTCCGCTCTCGCGCGAGCTGCGGAACTCGGAGACGGTCGAGATCATCCGCGCGGCCACGGCCCGGCCGAGTCGCGACTGGCTCGCGCATGTGCGAACGGGCCGAGCGCGACACCGGATCCGGCAGTGGCTGCGCAACGAGGAGGAGAAGACCTCGATCGCCGTGGGTCAGGAGATCATCGACCGCGACCTGCGCCGCCGCCGTCACGCGAAGCTCACCGACGCTGAGCTCGCACGCGGCGCCGAAGCACTCAAGCTGACCGACGTCGATCATGTGCGGGCGAGCGTCGGCCAGGGTGACATCACCGTCACGCAGTTGCTCAAGGCGATCTACCCGGAACTCGACGAGACGCCGGAGACGGCCATCAAGCCCAGCGCGCTCGAGCGGTTGATCGACCGCATGCGGCGGCCGGGCACGTCGAAGGGGCTGCGCGTCCAGGGCGCGGACGGCCTGATGGTCCGCTATGCGCAGTGCTGCCAGCCGGTCCCCGGCGATACGGTCGTGGGCTACGTCACGCGCGGCCGGGGCGTGAGCATCCACCGGCAGGACTGCCCGAACCTCCTGCATCTGGTGCACGAGCCGGAACGCCGCATGGAGATCGACTGGCAGGAGAGCGCGGGCGAACGCTTCGTGATCCGTCTGGCGATCGACGGGAACGACCGGCGCGGCCTGTACGCTGACCTGGCGGCGGCGGTGAGCGCGACCGGGACCGACATCCGGTCGCTCGAGCTCAAGACCACGGACGGTCGCGTCGCCGGCGCGGCGCTGGTCGAGGTCGAGAACCTGTCGCACTTGGAGAAGATCATCAAGGCGGCGCGGCGGGTGAAAGGCGTCACCGAGGTCGCGCGCCGGGAGCGGATCAGTGCGGAAGAAGCGTAGGAGCGCTGCGGGCGGTCGCACAGACGCCGGCGCATCGAGTATGCTGCAGCAGTAGAATCGGCCTCGACTTTCGTTTGTCACTCTCACTCATCCCGCAACCATGCACTCCGTCCTCCTGTTGTCGCACAACGCGCTACGCTGGCTCATCCTCGTCGCCGGTGTCCTGACCATCGTGCGGGCGGTGCAGGGCCTCCAAGGCGACCGCCCCTACGCCCCGACTCGGCGCGTCGGCGTGCTCTTCATGGTGTCGCTCCATATGCAGCTGCTCACCGGACTCCTGCTCTTCGTGGTGAGTCCCTTCATCGTCGCCGCGATGGCGGACATGAAGGCGACGATGGCCGATTCGGCGACGCGCTTCTTCGTCGCTGAGCATCCGACCCTCATGGTGATCGCGGTCGTCGTCATGACCGTCGGGAGCATCGTCGCGAAGAATGCCGCCGAGGATGCGGCGCGCCACCGCAAACTGCTCGTCTTCGCGGTCGTCACCATGCTGCTCCTCCTCGCGGGCATCCCTTGGCAGCGCGCGCTCGTCCCCGGCATGGGCAGCTGACGGTCGGTGTTCCAGCTCCAAGCGCCCTTCTTGCCCGCCGGTGACCAGCCGCGCGCGATCGCGGAGCTCGACGCGGGGCTCGCGCGCGGCGACCGATTCCAGACGCTGCTTGGCGTGACGGGGTCGGGCAAGACGATGACGATGGCCAACGTCATCGCGCACCTCGGCAAGCCGGCGCTCGTGCTCTCGCACAACAAGACGCTCGCCGCACAACTGTACGGCGAGTTGAAGGGGTTCTTCCCGAACAACGCGGTCGAGTACTTCATCTCGTACTACGACTACTACCAACCCGAGGCCTACGTCCCGTCCTCGGACACGTACATCGAGAAGGACGCCTCGATCAACGAGGACATCGACCGCCTGCGTCTCCGCGCGACCTCGTCGCTCATGGAGCGCCCCGACGTCATCATCGTCGCCACGGTCTCGGCGATCTACGGACTCGGCGACCCGGCGACGTATCGCGCCTCGATGGTGACGCTCGAGGTGGGGCAGTCGATCGCGCGCGACGAGATCCTCAAGGCGCTGGTGCGGATCCAATACGGTCGCAACGATGTCGCCTTCGAACGCAGCACCTTCCGTGTGCGCGGTGACACGGTCGAGGTCTTTCCCGCCTACGAGGAGCAGGCGGTCCGGATCGAGATGTTCGGCGACGCGATCGAGCGCATCACCAAGATCGACCCGCTCACGGGCAAGGCCATCGCCGACCTCCCGAAGACCGCGATCTACCCGGCCAAGCACTTCGTCACCACGCGGCCCTCGCTCGAGCGAGCGGTCAAGGAGATCCGCGTCGAGTTGATCGAGCGCCTCGCCGCACTCAAGGCGGCCAACAAGCTGCTCGAGGCGCAACGGCTCGAGTCGCGCACGAACTTCGACATCGAGATGATGCTCGAGATCGGCACCTGTCCGGGGATCGAGAACTACTCGCGGATCCTCGCCGGGCGGCAGACCGGCGCGCGGCCGGCCTGCCTCTTCGACTACTTCCCCGACGACTTCCTCGTGGTCGTCGACGAGTCGCACGTCACACTGCCGCAGATCGGCGGGATGTTCAACGGCGACCGTGCGCGCAAGACGACGCTCGTCGAGTACGGCTTCCGGCTCCCGAGCGCGCTCGACAACCGGCCGCTCATGTTCGACGAGTTCCTCTCGCTCGCGCCGCGCCTGGTCAACGTCTCGGCGACCCCGGGCGATCTCGAGCTGAAGCTCTCCAGCGGTGTGATCGTCGAGCAGGTGATCCGGCCGACGGGCCTGCTCGATCCGGTGATCGAGATCCGCCCGGTCAAGGGGCAGGTCGACGACCTGCTGCATGAGATCCGCCTGCGCGAACGGCGAGGCGAGCGGGTGCTCGTCACGACGATGACCAAGCGGATGGCCGAGGATCTCGCCGACTACCTCGCGCAGGTCGGCGTCCGCGCGCGCTACATGCATTCCGACATCGACGCGATCGAACGCATGGAGATCGTCCGCGGATTGCGGTTGGGCGAGTTCGACGTGCTCATCGGGATCAACCTGCTCCGCGAAGGGCTCGACCTCCCCGAGGTGTCGCTCGTCGCGATCCTCGACGCCGACCAGGAAGGGTTCCTCCGCTCGGACCGGTCGCTCATCCAGACGGTGGGCCGCGCGGCGCGCCATGTGGACGGACGCGCGATCTTCTACGCCGACCGGATCACCGGCTCCATGCAGCGGTGCCTCGACGAGACCGACCGTCGGCGCCGTACGCAGGAGGCGCACAACATCGAACATGGCATCGTACCCGCGGGCGTGATCAAGAGCCACGATCAGGTTCGGATCATGACGCGCGTCGCCGACGCGCGAGACGGGACCGATGCGCGCGACGCCGAGCGCACGCGCGGAAAGAAGCAGAAGAAGGTCGCCGAGGCGCAGCGGACCTACGGCACTGACGACCTCCCCGCGCTCATTCAGCGACTCGAGGAAGAGATGCGCACCGCGGCCAAGGACCTCGACTTCGAGACGGCGGCACGGCTGCGCGACGAACTGTTCGACCTCAAGGCGGCGATGGGTGATGGCGGCAACCGAGGCGCCCGTGCCCGTCGCTGAGCTCGACGAGGCCGGACTCGTCAGGTGGGGAGAGCAGTTCGGCCGCTCGCTCGCCGTGCCGTCGTTCGTCACGCTGAGCGGCGACCTCGGTGCAGGGAAGACCACGCTCGTGCGCGCGATCGCGCGCGCACAGGGCGCGACGGCACCTGTGACCAGCCAGTCGTACGCGATCGTGAGTGAGTATGGCTCGCCGCGCGGGCCACTGATCCACGTCGACCTGTACAGACTCCGCAATGCCGACGAACTCCCCCAGATCGGCTGGGACGACATCCTGCGCGCCCGGGCGATCGTCCTCGTCGAGTGGCCCGACCGCGCCGCGGGAGCGCTCCCGAACGATCAGAAGGCGCTCCGACTCGAGCACGTTGACGGCCGGCCCGAGGTCCGCCGCCTCTCATGGTGACCGCGGGGCTCACCCTCGCCCTCGATGCCGCCGTCGGGTTCGGCACGATCGCCGTCTTCGCTGAGGGCGCGTTGATCGCGGAGCGGACCGTGCAGATGAAGAGTGCGCGCGAGGAACTCTTCTTCCCGCAGTTGCTCGACGTCCTGAGTGAAGCGGGTGCGACCCCTCGCGACCTCGCGCGTGTCGTCTGCGGTGCGGGACCCGGCAGTTTCACTGCGCTGCGCGTGGTGGGCGCGATCGCGAAGGGGCTCTGCGAGGGGACCGGATGCGCGCTCTACGGCGTTCCGTCGCTCGCGCTCATCGTCGCGGCGCACGACGGGACGCGCCGCGGAGGCCGCTGGCTCGCGACGCTCGATGCGATGCGAGGCGACCGCTATCTGGCGCTCGTCACGGTCGCTGCACACGGCGAGGTCACCGTAGTGGAGTCGATGGGGCTCGCACCGGTGGCGGCGCTGCCGGAGCGGGCCGAGCGACTCGGCGCGGAGCTGATCGGACCCGACGAGGTGCTCTCGGTGACGCCGCATGCGCGCGGCGTTGGTCGGTGCACCGGACTCGTTGCGACTGCCGGCGCCGCGGACCTCGCCTCATGGGAGCCGGTCTATGGCCGTCTCGCTGAGGCGCAGGTCAAGTGGGAGGCCGCACACGGACGCCCGCTTGCGGCCGATCGCCTCGCCCCGTGAGCCGCGCGGTCAGCGTGCGGGCGGCAACGGTCGACGATGTGCCTGGCATCCACGAGCTCGAGACACGCTCGTTCTCCGACCCGTGGACATCCGAGTCGTTCCGATCGATGATCGCGCAACCGCTCGTGATCGCGACGGTCGCCGAGCACGCGGGTCGCGTGGTCGGCTACAGCATCGCGTGGGCGATCGGCGACGAGGCGGAGCTCGTCAATCTCTGCGTGGCGCCCGCGGAGCGCGGAACGGGACTCGGCGGTCGACTGCTCGACGACCTGCTGGCGACCCTCGACGCACGCGGAGGCGCGACGGTGTACTTGGAAGTGCGCGACTCCAATGAGGCGGCGCAGGCGCTCTACCGCGGTCGCGGGTTCCTCGCCTCCGGGCGGCGCAAGAGCTACTACCGGCATCCGGCAGAGGACGCAGTCATCATGCGCCGTGCACGCGCGATGGGTGGCGGCGGCGATTAGCTTTCAGCCGGAATTCTTCGATGCGACAGCGACCCCCGGCCCTCGGTATGGTTCGCACGCGGATTGACCCATACCAGGAGGCACTGTGAGCCGCAGCTTGAACAAGGTGACGCTGATCGGGAACCTCGGAAAGGATCCGGAGATCCGTTCCACGACCGGCGGGAACAAAGTCGCGAAGTTCTCCGTCGCGACCAGCCGCCAGTGGAATTCGGCGTCGGGAGAGAAGCAGGAGAAGACGGAGTGGCACAACTGCGTCGCGTGGAACTCGCAAGCGGGCCGAGGCGCGCAGCTTGCCGACGTGATGGAGAAGTTCGTGAAAAAGGGCGACAAGATCTTCGTGGAGGGTGCGATCGAGTACCGTCAGTACGAGGACAAGGACAAGCAGACCAAGTACATCACGGAGATCAACGTCCGTGAGATCATCCTCATCGGTGGCGGCCGGGGCGACGGCGGCGTCGACGGCGGTGCCCGTCCGGCGCGTGCGACCGCAGGCGCAAAGGCCGCTGGCAGCGGCGACGGCTTCGAGGAGTTCCCGGCAGCGATGGACGGGGATGACGACCTGCCGTTCTGAGTCGAACGTCTGAGGCGTGAACGAGGGCGGCTCCCGGAGTGGGGGCCGCCCTCGTTCGCACTGCAGGTCGGATCGACCGCACGGGGCGTCGATCACCCTGCGGCCCGCCTCACTTCGTCCAGATCACCAGCACGCCGCACGAGTTCCGGGTCCCCTGCAGTTCGACCGGCGTGTTCGAGAGACCTCGGTAGTACTCGATCGCCGCGATGTCGCCCGGGTTGATGCTGTTCACGTCGAAGGGAGACTGGTGCCGGTCTCCGTCGTAGACCCAGGAACCGTCGAGCATCACCGCGGTGAAACAGGTGGACCCGCGCGCTGATCTGGCGCCGACGAGGTAGGTCCCGCCGCTGTTGCCCGACATCACGTTCACGCCGCCGAGGGTACGCAGCGCTTCGGAGAGTCGTCCGCGGCTACGGCGAACGAGTTCGTCCGCGGTGAGGAACTCGCCCGTCCCCGACGCACGCCGACGCTCGAAGTCGAGCAGCGCGCGCGACGCATTCTGTCGCGCGATGATCTCGACCGCGTCCAGTGCGTCGGCAGAACCGCTGATGCCGATCTCCATCTCGACCGTGTCTCCGGACGAGAACTCGACGGCGGTCCGCAGCGGGGCGTAGCCGATCTTGTTCACCCGGAGTCCCCTCCGACCGGGTGACACCCCCTCGATGCGAAAGCGGCCGAGGGAATCGGTGAGTGCGCGGAGGCTGAGGGAGGGGATGAGCACCTCCGCGCCCGGCACGACCTGCTGCGTGGAGTCGACGGTCACGCGACCGATCAGCAGCGCAGTCCCCGGCCGCTGAGCCGGTGCCGGTTGCGCCGCGGCCACGATCAGGGCCAGGGTCGCGAGAGTGAGCAGGTGGCGATGGCGGGTCACGGTCGTCCTCGATGCGGGAAGCGAACCCCGCCAATATTGGCGCCCGGACCGATCGGGCGATAATCTGGGGCGGCGGGGCGTTTCCCCGGCCCGGCTTCGGTCGTCACTTCCCGAGACCCCGTTGGCGGCGTTGCCGCGGCGGGGCGTCACAGCGTCCGCAGTTCATCTCCTGCCACCGCGCCCATGTCCCGCTCCCGTCTCGTCTCGACCCTCTTTCTGGCCGGCGTCCTCCTGTCGCCCCTTCCCGGGCTCGCACAGGGGACCACCCAGACCCACACGGTGAAGAAGAGGGACACACTCTGGGATCTCGCCCAGCAGTACTTGGGTGACCCCTTCAAGTGGCCTGAGATCTACCGTCGCAATACCGCGACGGTGCAGGACCCCAACCTCATCTACCCTGATCAGGTGCTGGTGATCACGGGCGATGTCGCCGCGACACCGGGAACGCCACCGGATTCGGCCGGCGCGCAGGCCGTGCCGACGATGCCGGTCACGCCCGCTGAGGGGGTGTCGCCAGCTGGCTCCGCACCCGATCGCGCTGCCGCGCCGCCGTCCATGACCATCTTCAATCCCGAGCGTTTCAAGGTCGTACGCGGCGAGCGGCAGTCGCTGATCGTCGGCCGCCGCCCCACGCCGGTGCGCGCTGGTGACTACGCGCGCGCGCCCTTCCTTTGGGATGAGGCCGGTCTGACAGGCACTGGGACGGTCGGCAGCGTCGTGAGCGCGCAGGCCGTTACCTCAAAGCGCGCCCCGAGCCCGCTGCAGATGCTGGAGCGTGTGTACGTGAAGGTGCCAGCAAACTCCGCCGGCGCCGCCAAGGAGCGCTATGTCTCGTTCCGCTATGGGCCGACGATCGCGGGCGAGGGTCGCGTCGTGATTCCTACCGGCGTGTTCGAGTTGCAGACCGCGCCGCAGAACGGCATGGCCGAGGCGGTGCTCGTGACCGCCTATGAGTATGTCATCGAGGGACAAGAGCTCATTCCCGCCGATCAGGCCGGGATGACAGCCGGCTCACCGGCGCGCGTGGAGTTCGGCCTGCGCACGACCGTCGTCTGGCTCAGCAACGATCCGATCGTACCGTCGCTCGGCCAGCAGGTGATCCTTGCGGCGGGTGCGTCCGACGGACTCGTGCCGGGCGATCAGGTCACGTTGCAGCTGGAGGCCGGCATCGATGCGAATGGTGTTCCGCTCCCGCCGGGTGAGGTCGCGGTGTTGCAGGTGACGCGCGTGACCACCTGGGGCGCGAGTGCGATCCTCATCGGGCAGAGCGAAGGTTTTGTGAAGCCCGGCATGGCGGGCCGAGTCACGGCGAAGATGCCGTGATGTCTACGTCCCGAGAGGGGCGCGCGCTTATCTTCCCGACATGACCCAACGACGCGCTTTGATCACCGGTGGGGCCGGCTTCATCGGCTCCACCGTCGCCGATGCTTTGCTCGCGGACGGCTGGTCCGTGACCGTGTTGGATGATCTCTCGAGTGGCAAGCGTGGGCAGGTCCCGGACAGGGCCGAGTTCGTCGACGCGGACATCCGCTCGCCCGACGCCGCGACCTGCATCCGCGAGGGCCGGTTCGACCTCGTCTGCCACCTCGCCGCGCAGATCGACGTGCGCAAGAGTGTCACCGACCCGAAGTTCGATGTTGATGTCAACATCGGTGGGTCGGTCAACATCATGCACGCCGTTCACGCGTCGGGCCACAAGACGCGACTGACATTCGCCTCCACCGGCGGTGCGGTCTATGGCGACTTCGTGCAGCCGCCCAATCTCGAGGACTACGCGAAGGACCCCGAGTCCCCGTACGGCATCGCGAAGTTCGCGACCGAGCTCTACCTCTCGTACTACGCGCGCATTCACGGCCTCGACTACATCGCGCTGCGTTTCGCCAATGTCTATGGCCCGCGGCAGGACCCGCACGGCGAGGCGGGGGTGGTCGCGATCTTCTGTCAACGCATCATCGACGGCAAGGCGATGACGGTCTTCGGCGATGGCGGTCAGACGCGCGACTATGTCTATGTGGGCGATGTCGCCCGCGCGCATCTGCTCGCCGCGCACCATGCCGGCATTCCGGCGGGGAAGGTCGACGGACGCGCCTTCAACCTCGGTACGCAGGTCGAGACGTCGGTCGTGGAGCTCGCGACCACCCTCATGCGCGCGGCGGGGAAGCAGGTGCCCCTGCAGCATGCTCCGGCGCGCGCCGGGGAACAACGTCGTTCGTGCGTGAGTATCGAGAAAGCCAAGGCGGGACTCGGCTGGACCCCCCAGGTCTCCCTCGAGGAGGGACTCCGCCTCACCTTCGACTGGTTCGCCGCTCGCTGATGTTCCTGCAACTCGCCGCCGCGGTCCCCGCCACCGTTCCCGAGCTCGTCCTCAACGCGACCCCGTTCAGCAAGGTCGTGCTCGTGGTGCTCGCGGTGCTCTCGCTCGCGTCCTGGGCTGTGATGTTCTCCAAGTGGGGCACCTACCGTCGCACCGAGCGCTCAGCGAAGAAGTTCATGGTCGAGTTCCACAAGTGCAACCGACTCGACGAGGTCGCCTCGCTCGCGAAGCGCTCACAGCCGAGCGCGCACACGCGCGTGCTCCAGCGGGCGCTCCAGTTCCTCACCGAGACGCGTACGGTGAGCGACGGGAGTGGTGCTCCGGCCACGCTCTCCGCGTCGCAGGTGCAGGCGCTCCGGCTGGTGCTCGACTCCGAGACCAACAGCGAACGCGACGCGCTCGGCACCTACATCCCGTTCCTCGCGATGGTCGGCTCCGTGAGCCCGCTGCTCGGACTCATGGGCACGGTCATCGGCGTGATCAGTGCCTTCCTTGGCGTGGCACGCGGCGGGTCGGGCAATCTCGCGGCGATCGCGCCGGGCGTGGCCGAGGCGCTGATCGCGACGGCCTTCGCGCTCGCGGTCGCCATCCCCGCCTACTTCGGCTACAACCTCTTTGCCGCGCGGCTCAATCGGTTCGACGGTGAACTCGACGGATTCGGCTCCGAGGTGATCGCGCTCATGGCGCGCGAAGGACGGATCTAGGTGCGCCGCCGCGGCCGCGGGGAACGCACCCCGCTGAACGCGGAGATCAACGTCGTCTCGCTGATCGACGTGATGATGCTCCTCATGATCATCTTCATGATCACCGCCCCCATGATGACCGGCGGGGTGGATGTGTCGCTGCCGCGCGCCGAGGCGCGGCCTCTCAACGCCAAGAGCTCGCTCGTGATCTCGATCACGCGTGACGGCCGCATCTTCGCTGACGACGTCTCACTCTCGCTCTCGGAGTTCCGTGGTGCGATCCGCGGACTCGCGGCGGAGGCCGGGCGCCAAGGCGTCTACCTCCGCGCCGACCGGCGGGCCGACTACGGCCGCGTGGTCGAGGTGCTCGCGATCATGCGCGGGGCGGGGATCGGCAACATCGGGCTCGTCACCGAGCCGGAAGAGATCTCCAGGTGAGCATGGCCGTCCGCCGCGCGCCCGGGCTCGGCGGTCCGCTCACGGTCTCGGTCCTGCTCCACGGTGCCGCGATCGCGGTTTTCGCGCTCTGGAGGACCGTGGGTGACGCCGAGCTGCCACCGATGTACCGCGTGGACCTCGTGGCGGCTCCCCCCGGAGATCGCGCAGCCGGGGTGGTACGCGAGCAGCCGCCCGAAACGCCACCCGCTGAGTCGAAGGCGCCGCCGCGCGCCGAGACCAACGCCGCCGAGAAGGTCGCGCCGATCAACGCTCCGACCAAGGCCGTTCGTCCCACGACGCGCGCGACGACGAACATCACCAAGGCCCCGGCAAAGGCGGACCTGAGCAAGGCGCCCACCGCCGGTGGCGGCGAGCTCGGTGGGCAGGGCACCGACGTCGCGAATGTGCGCATCGAGGGGATCGATTTCCCGTTTCCCGGGTATTTGCAGAACATCATCCGGCAGATCGCGATCAACTTCAGGCCGCGCAATCCGGGCGTGCTCAAGGCCGAGGTCTTCTTCATGATCCGCCGTGACGGTACGGTGACCGGGTTTCGCTTCGTGACTCGCAGCGGCAACTATGGGTTCGACCTCGAGGCACAGGGTGCGGTCGAGGCGGCGGCGGTGGGGTTCGGCGTGCTGCCAGTGGGTTTCACCAATGACATCCTTCCGGTCAACTTCCAATTCGACCCTGCGCGCCTGAGATGATCGCTCGTTCCCTGGCCACTCCGAGTACGCGCCGATCGGGCCGTCTCTGCTTCGCCGTCGCGGCACTCTGCTTCGCCGTCCAGTGCGTCGTGCCAGCCGGCATCGGCGCCCAGGAACCGCAGGGGGTACGGATCGGCCTGCTGTACTCCGGCAGCAGCCGTCCCGGCCTGTACGTGCTTCCCATGCGTGGACAGCATGCGGACTCGATCCGCGCGGTGATCGCGCGGGATGTCGACTTTGGCGACCGGGTAGTCGTGATCGCGCCCGACTCGGGGGCGCCGCTCCGTGGGGCGCTCAACTATCCGCTCTACGCTCGACTGGGCGCAGCGGCGGTCCTGCAGCTCAGGCTCAACGCCGGCGGCGGGCTCCATGTGGTTCTCCACGAAGTCGGCGCCGGACGCGTGATGAACACCCGCGACTTCCCGCTCAGCGGCGCCGCGCTCTCGCCTGAGTGGCGCCGCGCCCTACACGCGGTGAGCGACGAGATCGAACGTTGGATCACGGGCGTTGCCGGGGTGTCGAGCACGCGCGTGCTCTTCGTGCGGGCGGGAACGCTCTGGCAGGTGGACGCAGACGGTGCCAACCAGCAGCAGGTCGCCGGCGTTGGATCGGCCCTCGGGCCTGTCTGGCACCCCAACGGCACCACGGTGGCGTTCACCGAGATGCTCGACGACGGGACGCAGGTCGTGGTCCGCGACCTGCTGCGGGGCACGGCACGTCGGTTCACACAGGACCCGGGTTCGAACTCGTCCCCAGCGATCTCGCCCGACGGGCGGACGCTCGTATTCTCCAGCGGAAGCGACGGCACCGATCTCTTCAGCACCCCGCTCGATGGGTCGACCGCGCCGTACCGCGTCACAGTCGGGCGGGGGACCACCAACTCGCAGCCGACCTTTGCCCCCGACGGTCGACGCATCGCGTTCACGACATCCCGATTGGGACGTCCCGAGATATATATTACCGACAGTGATGGGGCGAACCCAGAGCTCCTGACGACGTCCGGTTTCGGGGATCAGCTCTATCGCGCAGACCCGGCGTGGTCGCCGGACGGTCGATTCGTCGCATTCTCCACGCAGATCGAAGGACGTTTTCAGATCGCGACGATCGGCCTGCGGGACCGCGCGGTGAAGCAGCACACGATCGATGGCGTGAACGAGGATCCGTCATGGGCGCCCGATGCCCGCCATGTCGTCTTCACCTCCTCGCGCACGGGGAGCAAGCAGTTGTGGGTGCTGGACACCGAGTCCGGGCGTCTTCGGCAGTTGACGCAGGGACCGGCTTCGCGAATGTCGGCCTGGTCGCCACGACTTTCCAACGCGCGCTGACGTAGCGCGTCCCTGTTCCCTTCACTCAAGGTCCCCGCCATGAAGCACCGCAAGCTCCTCATCGCGATCGTCGCGACCGTCGCCGTCTCGGCTGCAGCCTGTGCCAAGCCGGCTCCCGTGGTCGCCCCGATCCCCACGATCAATCAGGACTCGATCGACGCTGCTGCGCGCGCCCGCGCCGCCGCCGCCGAAGCGAAGGCCCGCGCCGACGCCGAGGCCGCTCGCCTCAAGGCCGAGGCCGACGCCCGCGCCCGCGAGGCCTACGCCCGCGCTCGAGCCGACGACGAAGCCCTCGCCGCCGTCGAAGCCGCCCGCGCCGCGTTCGGCACCGCGATCTATTTCGACCTCGACAAGTCGGACCTCAGCACGGAGGCCCGTGCGCTGCTCGACGCGAAGCTTTCGCTGCTCCGTGCCAATCCGAACGTGCGCATCCGCATCGCCGGGCATGCCGACGATCGTGGCTCGGACGAGTACAACGTCGCGCTGAGTCAGAAGCGTGCCGCCTCGGCGAAGCGCTACCTCGTCGATCAGGGCATCGCCGCCGACCGTATCGACGTCGTGGGTTTCGGTGAAGAGCGTGCCGTCGCGATGGGCACCGGTGAGGAGAACTGGTCGAGGAACCGCCGCGATGAGTTCGAGATCATCGTCGGTGGGGAGATGCTCCGCCTCCCGTGAGCGGACTCCTGATCTGTCGCGCGATGCTCGCGCCGGTCGTCATCCTGACGACCGGTGCGTGCTTCGCGACGCGCAATGACGTGCGGATCCTGCAGTCGGACCTGCAGGCGTCGCGCGAGGAAATGCGGGCTGGGCTCGCCGAGTCCGCGGCGCGTGATGTCGCCAACACGCGCGCGCTCGATTCCACGCTCGCTGGTATCGCGAAGAGTCTGGTGCAGGTGAGCGACACCGTGCGCAACATGCACGCGACCACCATGCGGCTCCGCGGTGACGTCCGAGAGGACCTCACCGTGATCCGCCAGCAGCTCATCACGGTCGAGGAGCGGGTGGGTGCGTCGGCCCGTCGCATTCAGGATCTGCGTGCCGAGCTCGAGGCGGATGCCGTGGACCGCGCCGCGCCGGCGACCACGCCCAAGGACTCCGTCAAGCCGCCCGTCGCAGGTGGTGCTCCCGTGCCCGCGGGTCCGGGGCCAGCGCAGTTCTACCAGATGGGGCAGGACCAGCTCCGGCGCGGTAGCTGGGGTTCGGCACGTGGGGCATTCAACGAGCTCCTCACGCAGTTCCCGTCGTCCGATCTTGTGCCGGACGCGCTGTTCGGGATCGGGCAGGCGTTCGAGAACGAGAGTAATGGCGCCAGCGCCGATTCCGTCTACGCGCTCGTCGTGCAGCGACACCCCAGGTCTGAGAAGGCGCCGACCGCGCTCTACAAGCGCGCCACGGCACTGCGCGTGACGGGACAGACGGCGGCCGCGCAGGTGCTCTACAAGCAGATCGTGGATCGGTATCCGCGCTCCGACGCCGCGGTGCTCGCCGAGGGATTCCTCGGGACGCGGAAGCCCTGAGTCCCCTTCGCCGGCCGAGCCGGCACCTGGATCCGCGATGACGAA
>JANOTB010000018.1:0-7692 GCA_031416115.1 Gemmatimonadota bacterium | reverse complement strand
GCGATTCCGTCGATGTGGCCGTACACAAGGGCGCGCTGGTTGTGACGCCAGTCCGGCGCGTACGGGGCGGGAACGACTTGCGCGCGCTGGTCCGCCGTATCCCGAAAAGCGACACACCTTTTGAGTTCGACTGGGGTGCACCCGCCGGTCGGGAGGTGTGGTAGATGGCCGACTACGTTCCGCGAAAGGGCGATCTGATCACCCTGACATTCGACCCGCAGTCTGGGCACGAGCAGCGAGGGCGTCGTCCTGCGCTCGTAGTCAGCAATGATCTCTTCAACAAGCACACGGGTCTATGTATCGCATGCCCTATTACAAATACGCGCCACGAGTATCCGTTCCATGTGGAGATTCCACCAGGCGAAGGCGTTACCGGAGTCGTCATGGTAGAACAGGTGAAGTCTATCGACTTCCGGTCTCGCAAGGCGCGGCGGCTTGGGAAGGCCTCGGCAGAGACGCTTGACGAGGTGTTGTCGATCCTCGATGCATGCATGTACTGATGAGCGCTAACAATGGGTTGCAGCCGGACGCGGGTGTCTCCTTGCAAGGCGACGCGCCGCGAGTGCCGTGATTGCCGCGGCGGTAACTTCGATTGCGCGGTCGGATAGATCGCGCTCGCCGAGGGTGATGGGCGTGCGGCGCTCTCGCGCTTCGTCTGGTACGAGCGCTACGAGGCCAAGGGCGACGACGCGCGCGCGATCCAGCGGTACACGGACTTCGTGACGCTCTGGAAGGACGCCGATCCGCCCTTGCAGCCCGCAGTGGAGTCGGCAAGGGCCGCCATCGCGAGGCTGCAGGCCAGGACACGCTGGTCGTCGTGGATGCGCCGCCGTAGCGTTCCGGCATGTCCACACTGATCGATCGCGTCGGTCCGCTCGACCGCGCCCGTTCCATCGCCCCGCCGGGCTACTCCCGCTGGCGCGTCCCGCCGGCGGCGCTCGCGATCCATCTCTCGATCGGCCAAGCCTACGCCTTCAGCGTGTTCAACCTGCCGCTGACGCGCGTGCTCGGCGTCACCGAGAGTGCACCCGGCGATTGGGCCCTCACGACCGTGGGCTGGATCTTCTCGATCGCCATCGTCTTCCTCGGGCTCTCGGCCTTCACCTTCGGGCGATGGCTCGAGGAGGCCGGACCCCGCAAGGCGATGTTCGCCTCGGCCTGCTGCTTCGCCGGTGGGTTCTTCGTCGCGGCGCTCGGTGTGCGATGGCACGTCATCGGACTCGTCTATCTCGGGTACGGCGTGCTCGGCGGCATCGGGCTGGGGCTCGGCTACATCTCGCCCGTCTCGACGCTCATCAAGTGGTTCCCCGACCGACCGGGGATGGCGACCGGCCTCGCGATCATGGGGTTCGGCGGCGGCGCGATGATCGGGTCGCCGCTGGCGATCGCGCTCATGGCGCGGTTCCGCTCGGAGACGTCGGTCGGCGTCGCCGAGTCGTTCGTCGCCATGGGAGTGCTCTACTTCGCCGTCATGATGGTCGGTGTGCTCACGGTGCGGCTACCGTCGTCGGACGCGGCGGTCGCGCCGCCCACGCCGGCGCTCAATGCCGAGTCGCACGTCCGCTTCGCGACGCGCACGCGCGAGTTCTGGCTGTTGTGGATCGTGCTCTGTCTCAACGTCACCGCGGGCATCGGCGTGCTGGGGCAGGCGTCGCCGATGATCCAGGAGATGTTCCCGGGCCGCGTGACGCCCGAGGCGGCGGCACGGTTCGTCGTGCTACTCAGCCTCGCGAACATGGTCGGGCGCTTCGTCTGGTCCTCCGTCTCGGACCATATCGGACGGCCACGGACCTACGCGATCTTCTTCGCGCTCGGGGCGGTGCTCTACGCGGTGGTCCCGTCGATCGGCCGGAGCGGCACGATCGCGGCCTTCGTCGCGGCCTACGCGGTGATCATGTCGATGTACGGCGGCGGGTTCGCGACCATCCCCGCCTACCTGCGCGACACCTTTGGCACGCGGTATGTGGGGGCGGTGCATGGGCGCTTGCTCACGGCCTGGTCACTCGCCGGCGTCGCGGGGCCGGTGCTCGTGAACTATCTGCGCGCCTGGCAGATCGACCGCGGCGTGCCCAAGGCGGAAGCGTACTCGGTGACGATGTACGTGATGGCGGTGCTGCTGGTGATCGGGTTCGTGGCGAACGCGCGGGTGGGCGCGTCAGGCCGCCGGGAACCCGCAACGGAATCGTGAGGTGGGGCCTACGGCACTCTTGACCTCGATCGCTCCGCCCGCCTCGCCTCCTAGATCGCCTTGAACTCATCGAACGGCTGCGTGCAGCTCCGGCACACATGGATCGCCTTGCACGCCGTACTCCCGAACTCGCTCCGCAACTCCGTGTCCTTCGATCCGCACAACGGACACGCCACCGCCCGGCGCGCCCGCGTGAGCGTGATCAGCCCCTCCGGCTCGGCAAGCCCCGGCGGCGCGATCCCATAGGCGCGGAGCTTCTCTCGCGCCTCCGGCCCGATCCAATCGGTCGTCCACGCAGGCGAGAGCACCGTCCGCACCTCCACTGAGCTCGCCCCCGCGTCAACGAGCGCGGTCCGGATGTCCTTCTCGATCTCGAACATCGCCGGACAGCCCGAGTAGGTCGGCGTGATCGTGACCGTGACTGCGCCCACCTCACTGACCGCTACGTCGCGCACGATTCCCAGCTCGACCACGCTGATGGCCGGCACTTCGGGATCGGGGACCGTACCGATCGCCTCAAGGGCGCGCTCGTGCGTGATCAAGCGCCTACCAGCGCGCGCCGGGGTGCGACCGCGCGACGATCTGCATCGTCGTGAGCAGGTGCCCAAGGTGCTCGCTGTGTCGCCCGGTGCGACCGCCGCGCTGCATCGGCCCGTCAGCGGGGCGCACGAGCGTCGCTCGCGCCAGTACGTCGTCCACGATCGCGTCCCAGCGCGACTTGATCGCAGCCTGATCGAGCGTGACCCCGAGCGCCACGACCGCTTCGTCGACCGCGTCGCGCGCGAACAGCTCGCCGGTGAAGCGCCAGACCGAGTCGAGCGCGCGCTGCACACGCGCCTGGCTCTCCGCGGTGCCGTCGCCAAGGCGCACGACCCACTCGCTCGAGTGACGCAGGTGGTACTTCGCCTCCTTGAGCGACTTGGCCGCGATCGCCGCGACTCCCTCGTGCGTGGCGCGTGTGAGCGCCTCCCACTGCAACACGCTGTAGGCGTCGAACAGGAACTGACGCACCATCGTGTACCCGAAGTCGCCGTTGGGCTGCTCGACCATGAGACAGTTGCGAAAGAGCACGCCGTCGCGGAAGAAGGCGAGCGCATCCTCGTCGCGGCCCTGCCCTTCGACCTCACCAGCCAGCCGCAGCACGCTCGACGCCTGACCGACCAGATCGAGCGCCATGTTGGCCGTGGCAATGTCCTCCTCGAGGATCGGCCCGTGGCCGCACCACTCGGAAAGTCGGTGTCCCAGGATCAGGCGGTCATCGCCAAGGCGAAGCAGGTACTCGAAGAGCGGCGCGCCGAGCACCGGGCCACGCACTCCCGCGACCATGCTCAAAATACCTTCACGCCGCGCGGCGTCGTGTAGAACTGCGGATGGCGATACGCCTTGTCATTGCCCGGATCGAAGAACGGCCCCGCGTCGCTCGGCGCCGAGGCGGTGATCGCGGTGCTCGGCACCACCCAAAGATTCACCGCCTCACCGCGACGCGCGTACACGTCGCGCGCGTTCTGCATCGCGTGCTCGGCGTCGGTCGCGTGCACGCTGCCGGCGTGCTCGAACGGCTGCCCCTGCCCGCCCTGCGTGAAGACCTCCCACAGGGGCCAGTGACTGTCCTCGACCTTGCCGTCGATCGGACTCATGCCGCCTCCGTCGCCTTCGCCGAGTGCTTCGCCGCGTACGCGGTCGCGGCGTCGCGCACCCACTGACCGTCGTCGTGCGCCTTGTTGCGCGCCTCGAGCCGCTCGCGATTGCACGGACCATTGCCCTTGATCACCTCGAAGAACTCCACCCAATCGATCTCTCCGAAGTCCCAGTTCTTGGTCGCGGCGTTGTACGTGAGATCGGGGTCGGGCAACGTGAGGCCGATCGCCTGCGCCTGCGGGACCGTGAGATTCACGAACCGCTGACGGAGCTCGTCGTTGGTCTTCCGCTTCACCTTCCAACGGAGGAGCTCTCCGGAGTTCGGCGAGTCCTTGTCCGACGGGCCGAACATCGCGATCGCCGGCCACCAGATGCGGTTGACCGCGTCCTGGACCATCGCCTTCTGCTCCGGCGTGCCGCTCGCGAGCGTCACACAGATCTCGTAGCCCTGCCGCTTGTGGAAGTTCTCTTCCTTGCAGATGCGCACCATCGCGCGAGCGTAGGGGCCGTACGACGTCTTGGCGAGCACGGTCTGGTTCACGATCGCCGCGCCATCCACGAGCCAGCCGATCACGCCCATATCCGCCCACGAGAGCGTGGGGTAGTTGAAGATGCTCGAGTACTTGGCGGTGCCGTTGAGCAACTGGTTGTACAGGTCGTAGCGGTCGACGCCGAGCGTCTCGGCACCGCAGTAGATGTAGAGCCCGTGGCCCGCCTCGTCCTGCACCTTGGCGATCAGGCTCATCTTGCGCCGCAGGCTCGGCGCCCGCGTGATCCAGTTCCCTTCGGGCAGCATCCCGACCACCTCGGAATGTGCGTGCTGCGACATCATCCGCGTGAGCTGCTTGCGGTAGCGGTCTGGCATCCAGTCCTTGGGCTCGATGCTCTCGCCCGAGGAGATGCGTGCCTCGAAGGCGGCGACGAGGGCCGGGTCGTCGGCCTGGGGGATCGGCTTCTGTTCCATGGGTTCAATCTATATTTGGCAGATGACCTCAACCACCTCCGGCACCCCGGGCGTTCCCGAGGGGAGCGTCCGTTGCACCGTGCTCGACGGCATTGGGACCGTCGAGTTCACCCACCCGAAAGGGAACTCCCTACCGGCCAAGCTGCTCAACGAGCTGGCGGCTGCGATCACCGCAGTCGGGGCGGACCCGGCGGCGCGCGTGATCGTCCTGAGGAGCGCAGGCAGCTCGACCTTCTGTGCTGGCGCCTCGTTCGATGAGTTCACGGCCGTTGCCGACGCCGCGGCCGGACAGGAGTTCTTCTCCGGTTTCTCACGGGTGATCCTCGCGATGATCCGGGCGCCGAAGTTCGTGCTCACTCGCATCCAGGGTCGCGCCGCGGGTGGGGCGCTCGGCGTGATCGCGGCGAGCGACTACTCGTTCGCGGTCCGATCGGCGCAGGCCAAGCTGAGCGAGTTGCAGGTGGGGATCGGCCCGTTCGTCGTCGGCGTGGTGATCGAACGGAAGCTCGGACTCGCATCGTTCATGAACCTCGGCGTGCACGCCGATTGGCATGACGCCGAGTGGTGTGAGCGGCACGGGCTCTATTCGATGTTGTGCGACGATGCGACAGCGCTCGACGCGGCGGTGGACACGCATGCGCGACGGCTCGCGGCAAGCAACCCCGAGGCGATGCGTGAGATGAAGCGGATCTTCTGGTCCGGCACCGAGGACTGGGGCGATCGCATGAGCGCGCGCGCGGCAATGAGCGGACGGATGGTGCTCTCGGAGTTCACGCGCGCGGCGCTCGACCGGTTCCGGGCGCGGTAGCGTCCGGGCGCGGCCCGCGCGCGCGGTCGATCAGCCGTAGATCGCCGTCACGGCCTCTTCGAAGCTCTCTCTGAAGCCCCCGGCGCGGATCCGCTCCGTCGCCGCGAACGCCGCACCGTCGAGCTTCTTCGACGCGTCGAGCAGCGTCTGGATGTCGAACGGCACGCCCTCGATCCGCGCGAGATACTCCTCGACCGCGGTGAGATAGCCCATCATCCCGCCGAGTTCGGTGGGGCAGGAGATCTTGCGCGCGGCCTGCAGCAGTGCGGCGACCGACGGGTCGGGCATCGCGAGATTCTCGCTGCCGCAGATCACCGCGAGTCGCTCGTTCGCAATGCAAGCGTCGACCGTCGCGCGGTCGAGCGAGCCGCCGGCCGCATTCACGACGAGTGCATCGACGGGTTCGCGCAGCATCGCGAGTTTCCCGTCTGGACTCCAGGTGCGGATCCCCATCGACTCGAGCTCAGCGCGGCGTTCGGCGCGTGACTCGCAGGCGAGGATCGTCGTGCCATGCTCACGGAGGCGCTCGATGATGTGCATCCCGATGTTGCCGCAGCCGACCAGCGCGAC
The DNA here is from genome assembly GCA_031416115.1 of Gemmatimonadota bacterium. Classification (GTDB taxonomy): domain Bacteria; phylum Gemmatimonadota; class Gemmatimonadetes; order Gemmatimonadales; family Gemmatimonadaceae; genus Pseudogemmatithrix. The sequence continues at coordinate 1,524 of JANOTB010000018.1, read as the reverse complement.
GGTCGCCTTCGCAAGCGGTACGCCAGAGGCCCGCAACATGCCGTGCAGCACATGGAAGTTCCCCTCGCCGGTGGGCCCTGATGTATCGGCGATCGCGCTCCCCTTGTAACGCTCGTTCAGATAGGCGAGCGACTGATGCTTGCCGTCGTGCATCAGGCCATGGCCCAAGTCCTGCCCGGTGGTGAGGTGGATCTGCGCGGTGCGCTCCACTGCCTGGAACGAGGCGATCGCGAAGTCGAGCAGCGCGGCATCGTGCGGCTGACCCATGCGCGCGTCGGGCGAAGGAGCGAGTACGCACTTGCCGCCGACGATCCGCTTGATGTCACGCATGGCGAGCGGGCCGCCCACCTGGATCACGCGCGACCAGTGGACCTTTTCCTCCATCCCGATCGCGAGCGCGATCGCCTCGCGGTCGGTGGTGAAGCCGGGGGCCGACGTGCGCTCCACCGGTGCGATGCGAAAGCCGCCGAGCGAGAGCTTCTGTGAGCCCGGCTCGGCGTGCGTGGCGACGGAAAGGGTCCAGGCGTTGGTGGGGTCCGTGAATCGGTAGACCCAGACCTTCGGATTGAGCGACGACGCGAGCGCTGGGAAGAGCGCCTGGCAGTCGGCGGGAGCGAGAATGGTTGCTGTCACGCGGGAAATGTAGTCTGGGCGCGTGCGGGAGCGCGTGTCCTATTGATGTTCGCGCGCGCGTCCACGATCATGAGGGTCATGAACCTCAAAGCGATCGGGCGCATCGCGCTCGCGTTCGTCGCCGGCGGCATCACCGTCGGTCCAGCGGCGGCGCAAACGGCGGCGCAAACGGCGGCCGCGCCTGCCAACACGCGGATCACCGCGCCGATCGCGAGCTATGACTCCGCGTGGGCGGCACTCGCCCGCACCTACTGGGATACCTCGTTCATCGCCGCACGCTGGCGGCCGGCGCACGACTCGATCCGCGCCGCGCTCGGTGCCGACGCCGATGCGGCTTCGGTGCGCGCGGCGATCCGCGCACTGATCGCCGTGCCACGGCAATCGCACTTCGTCCTCTTGCCGGCGTCAGCGACACCCGTGACCGGGAACGCCGGCCCGTCTGATGACAAGCGCCCGGGCACGGTCGGACTCGACGTGCGTGCGATCGGCCAGGAGGTCGTCGTCTGGCGCGTTGCGGCCGATGGCGCAGCGGCCCGCGCCGGTATCCGTACCGGTGATTTCATTCGGCAGATCGATACGCTCCCCGTCGCGCGCATTCGCACGACGCTGCGCGACGCCATGCCCAACGATCCTGCCAAGGCCGATGCGCTCGTCACGACCTTCGTGAAGGCGCGACTCGGCGGCAACGTGGGCGATACGCTACAGCTGGCGCTCACCGACCGGCGCGGACGCTCGCGCGCACACGCGCTCGTGCGGACGCCGCTCTCGGGTCGCCTCACGCAGTTCGGCAACCTCCCGCCGATCGTCGTCACCGCGACCGGTGCACGCGAGACAGTGCGAGCGCGAGGCCAGCGGCCGCGCTCCGTCGCCCTGATCACCTGGTCCGCCTGG
>JANOTB010000017.1:0-4183 GCA_031416115.1 Gemmatimonadota bacterium | reverse complement strand
GCCACCCATGCTCGAACGCATCCTTCGTTTCTCGATCCAGCAGCGCTGGATGGTCCTCATCGCGGCGCTCGCGATGGCCGTCCTGGGCATCTTCAGCTTTACGCGCCTGCCGATCGACGCCGTGCCGGACATCACCAACGTCCAGGTACAGATCAACACCGAAGCACCGGGCTACTCCCCGCTCGAATCGGAGCAGCGAGTGACCTACCTCGTGGAGACCGCGATGGCGGGTCTCCCGCGGATGCAGGAGACGCGATCGATCTCGAGGTACGGCCTGTCACAGGTGACCGTGATCTTCGAGGATGGCACCGACATCTTCTGGGCGCGCCAGCTGATCGCCGAGCGGGTCCAGGAGGTCAAGAGCCAACTGCCACCGGGCATCGAGCCGAAGATGGGGCCGATCGCCACGGGGTTAGGGGAGATCTTCCTCTGGACGGTGGAAGCGAAGCCTGGCGCGGTCACTGCCGAGGGCTTGCCGTACACCGGCATGGACCTCCGCACGATCCAGGACTGGATCGTGCGACCGCAACTGAAGACCGTAGCGGGAGTGGCCGATGTCAACAGCATCGGCGGCTACACCAAGCAGTTCCACGTCACGCCCTACCCCGACAAGCTGATCGCGTACGGACTGACGTTCGGTGACGTGCTCGAGGCCCTCGCCAACAACAACAGCAACGTCGGCGCGGGCTACATCGAGCGCAGTGGCGAGCAGTACCTGATCCGCGCACCCGGACAGGCGCAGGGCCTCGAGGACATCGGACAGATCGTCGTCGGCGACAATCGCGCAGCGCCGGTGCGCATCCGTGATGTCGCCGACGTGAAGCTGGGCAACGAGCTGCGCACCGGCGCCGCCACGGAGGACGGTCGTGAGGTCGTGCTCGGCACCGTCTTCATGCTCATGGGGGACAACAGCCGCGCGGTCTCGCGACGTGTAGCGGACAAGATGCTCGAGATCAACCGCACGCTGCCGGCGGGCGTCGTCGCGACGACGGTCTACGACCGGACCACGTTGGTGGATGCGACCATCGCGACCGTCGAGGAGAACCTGCTGCTGGGGGCGTTCCTCGTCATCGCGATCCTCTTCTGGTTCCTCGGCAACGTACGTGCGGCGATCATCACGGCGTGCGCGATCCCGCTCTCGATGCTCTTCGCGGTCACCGGCATGGTCGAGCAGGGGGTGAGCGGGAACCTGCTCAGTCTCGGCGCGCTCGACTTCGGCATCATCGTCGACGGCGCCGTCGTGATGGTCGAGAATTGCATGATCCGACTGGGCGGCCGCCAACACGCGCTCGGACGGCTGTTGACGAAGGCGGAGCGGCTCGAGGTGGTGGGCGACGCCGCCACCGAGGTCTGGCGACCCACGATGTTCGGCCAGTTGATCATCATGGTCGTCTATCTGCCGATTCTGACGCTCACGGGCGTCGAAGGCAAGATGTTCTATCCGATGGCGTTCACGGTGCTCGCGGCGCTGTTCGGCGCGATGGTGCTCTCGGTGACCTTCGTGCCCGCGGCGGTCGCCATCTTCATCACCGGTCGTGTCTCCGAGAAGGAGAGCGCGCCCGTCCGGTGGGCGACCACGCTCTACGTCCCGGCCCTCGCGGCGGTCTTGCGCCATCGCGGGCGGACGCTCATGGCGGCGGGCGCGTTGATGCTGGTGAGCGCTCTGACGGCGACGAGACTCGGCAGCGAATTCCTCCCGAGCCTCGACGAGGGCGATCTCCTCGTTCACGCGCTCCGCATTCCCGGCACGAGCCTCTCCACGGCGGTCGCGATGCAGCACGCGCTCGAACGCAAGCTCAAGACATACGGCGAGGTCGACTACATCTTCTCCAAGATCGGCACCGCCGAGATCGCCACCGACCCGATGCCGCCGAGCGTCGCGGACACGTACGTGATGCTGAAACCTCGTGAGGAGTGGCCGGACCCCGATCGGCCGAAGGCGGATCTCGTGGCGCAGCTCCAGCGGGAGTTGCCTTTGATGCCGGGCAACAACTACGAGTTCACCCAGCCGATCCAGATGCGTTTCAACGAACTGATCGCGGGCGTCCGCAGCGATGTCGCCGTCAAGGTCTTCGGTGACGACAGGGAAACGCTCGCCGATCTCGGCACGCGCATCGAAGCGGTGCTCGCGGAAGTACCCGGAGCGGCCGACACGAAGGTCGAGCAGACGACCGGGCTCCCCCTGCTCACGATCAACCTCAAGCGCGCGGAGATGGCGCGACTCGGCCTCAACGTGACGGATATCCAGGATCTCGTCGAGGTGGCGTTCGGCGGGAAGGTGGCCGGTCAGGTCTTCGAGGGCGACCGCCGCTTCGACATCGTCGTGCGCCTGCCAGAGAACCTGCGAGTGGACCCGGACGAGATGAACCGCCTGCCGGTGCCCCTGCCCCGAGGAAGCGCGGGCGGCACGGGGGCGACCGGCTACGTGCCCTTGGGCGCAGTGGCGGACATCGTCTTGGCCCCTGGCCCGAACCAGGTGAGCCGCGAGAACGGCAAGCGCCTCGTGATCGTCACGGCCAACGTGCGCGGCCGTGACATCGGGTCGTTCGTCTCCGAGGCGGAACGGCGCATCCGGGAGGGAGTGGCGATCCCCGCCGGCTACTGGACCGCGTGGGGAGGTCAGTTCGAACAGTTGATCTCCGCGCGCGAGCGACTATTCGTCGTCGTCCCGGTCGCGCTCCTCCTGATCTTCGGGCTCCTCTTCGCGACCTTCGGCACCGTCAGGGACTCGCTACTGGTCTTCACCGGCGTTCCACTCGCCCTCACGGGCGGCATCCTGCTGTTGTGGGTTCGCGGCATCCCGTTCTCGATCTCGGCCGCCGTCGGATTCATCGCGCTCTCCGGCGTCGCCGTGCTCAACGGGCTCGTGATGATCACCTTCATGAACCGGCTCCGCAGCGAAGGACTCTCGCTGGATGAAGCGGTGAGCCAGGGAGCGGTCTCGCGCTTGCGCCCCGTCCTGATGACTGCGCTCGTCGCGGCCCTGGGCTTCCTTCCGATGATGCTCGCCACCGGCCGCGGTGCGGAAGTGCAACGGCCCTTGGCCACGGTCGTCTTCGGAGGCATCCTGTCCTCGACGGCCCTCACGCTGCTCGTCCTGCCGGTGCTGTATCGGCTCTTCTCACGGGAACGAAAGGAGGTGGAAGTATGATGCGCGAGCTCAAGGCGATCATCAGGCCAGAACGGGTGTCGGAGGTATTGCATTCCCTGCACGCGATTCCGGACCTGCCAGGCGTCACGCGAGCTGGGCGCCAGCGCCCTGTGATACGCCGATCGCGTCTCGCCGCGGTGTTCGCAGCGGTGTTCGCCGCGCCGCTGCTGGCCATCGCGCTGTTGCCCTCGACGCTGCTCGCCCACGGCGTCACCGCCGGCGACAAGGGCTTCCTCCAGGAAGTGTCCGGGGTGCTGCTCATCCCGTTCACCTACCTCGGCGCCAAGCACATGGTCACCGGCTACGACCATCTGCTCTTCCTGCTCGGCGTGATCTTCTTCCTGTACCGACTCAAGGACGTCGCACTCTACGTGACGCTCTTCGCCGTGGGGCACTCGTTGACGCTGATCACCGGCGTGCTCACCGGCGTGAGCGTGAGCGCGTTCCTGATCGACGCCGTGATCGGGCTCTCGATCGTCTACAAGGCGCTGGACAACATTGGCGCCTTCCGGGCCTGGTTCGGCGTCAACCCGGATGCACGGATCGCCACGCTCGGTTTCGGGCTCGTGCACGGACTCGGCCTCGCGACGAAGATCCTCGACTACGAGGTCTCACCGGACGGGCTGGTGCCGAACCTGGTCGCGTTCAATGTCGGCGTCGAACTCGGACAGGTCTTGGCGCTCAGCGCGATTCTCATCATCATGAATCATTGGCGGCGTACCCGCAGCTTCACCCGGCACGCCTACACCGCGAATATCGCGATGATGTCAGCGGGCTTCGTGTTGGCGGGCTATCAGCTCGCCGGCTATTTCATCCTCGACCGTTCCTGAGGCCACTCCAGATGAGCAAGACACCCGCACACGTCGACGTCGAGCTGCCGGCGGCCGACAATCTCTTCCGATCCACCCTGATCGCCCTCGCCGTGGCGGGCGCGATCCTGGTCGTCGCGGTGCTCCCCGCCGAGTACGGCGTGGATCCCACCGGACTCGGCCGCACGCTCGGACTCACGCAGATGGGCGAGATCAAGGTCGC
>JANOTB010000016.1:0-7918 GCA_031416115.1 Gemmatimonadota bacterium | reverse complement strand
TGCGGAGGTTGGTTACTCCCCTAAGCGGCACTCATCCGTACACATGTTCACGAAATATTGATAGTTTGGAACTCACGTGTATACGTTGGGCGGATTTTCTATGCACATTGTCAATACACGTCTAAATAAGGGCCAGTTTCGAGCTGCAACCTCTTGAGCGATTCGACCCGAAGCGCTTCGAGACGCCCGATGTGCTACGCAAACTCGCCGCCGCAGGACGCCCCGACGGGAACGGACGTACCGGTCGCATCGTGAGCGTGCTCTACCTCGTGAAGGAAGCGCTGCTCGAGGTGAAGCATCGCGTGCGGTCCGGCTTCAAGTTCTACAGCCAGGACCTGATCAATCACCTGTTCGCTCAGCCGTACACTCGCGTGGCGCATCTCATCGAGGAACTGGGTGTCTCACGCGTGACGGCGACGCGATATCTCGACGATCTGGCAAAGGCGGAGGTGCTGAAAAAGGTGCGGGTCGGACGGAACAACTACTACGTCAACACGCGACTGGTGGCGATCCTCGCCGCGAGTCCCTGAGTGTCCCGGCTGCACCCAACGCAAGGCTCGTTCGTGGCGTACTCGCACAGCCGCACACCCCACCACCGGAGTCCGCTGCATGTCGCGACCGACCCACCTCCGTCCACTCGTGCTCGCCGCCGCGCTCGCCGCCGCCGCGCTCGCGACTCCCCTCCCCGCGCAGAGCGGCACCCAACAAGTCGACCGCGAATACACCGCCAAGATCAAGGAGTACCTGCGCGACCCGCGCATCTCCACTGAACTGGTAGCCGACCTCCCCGCCTCGTCCACCGTGCCCACGCCGCTCAAGTTCCTCGGGCGGATCGTCGGCACCCCGGGTGAGCTCACGTACGCGAAGGACATCCACCGCTACTACGAGGCGCTCGACGCTGCCTCCGACCGCGTGAAGGTCTGGAAGATCGGCCAATCCGAAGAAGGGCGCGACATGTACGTGCTCGCCGTCGCCGACGCCGCCACCATCCGCGAGCTCGACAAGTACAAGGGCTTCCTCAACGAGCTCACCGACTCGCGCCGCACCTCCGAGGCCCGCGCACAGCAACTGCTCAACACCGCCAAGCCCATCTACTGGCTCACGAGCGGACTGCACTCGACCGAGACCGGCGGCCCCGAGATGCTCATGGAGCTCGCCTACCGCCTCGCGGTGACCGACAACGCGTTCTACGACAACATCCGCTCCAACGTCATCACCTTCATCACGCCGGTGCTCGAGGTGGACGGCCGCGAAAAGCAGGTGGACACCTACTACTTCAACAAGAAGCGGGTGGTCGGTGATGCCCGACTGCCGCTCATGTACTGGGGCAAGTACGTCGCCCACGACAACAACCGCGACGGCATGGGGCAGTTCCTCGCGCTCACGCGACACATCAACCGCGAGTTCCTCAAATGGACGCCGCAGGTGATGCACGACCTGCACGAGTCGGTGTCGTACCTCTACAGCTCCACCGGCACGGGCCCGTACAACGAGGCGATCGACCCGATCACGGTCACCGAATGGTGGACCATGGCACAGGCCGACGTCATGGAGCTGACCAAGCGTGGCGTGCCCGGTGTGTGGACCTACGGGTTCTACGACGGCTGGACGCCCAACTATCTCTTCTTCGCCGCACACACGCGCAATGCGATCGGGCGCTTTTACGAAGTGCAGAGCTACGGGCCCGACAACAACGACAGTCTGCGCGCAGGCCCCCAGACGACGAGCCGCGAGTGGTTCCGCCCCAACCCGCCGCTCCCCTTGATCAAGTGGGGCCCGCGCAACTCGGTGAACATCGCCGAGTCGGGGGTGCTCTTCACACTCGACCACTTCGCGAAGAACCGCCGGATGTACCTCGAGAACTATTGGCTCAAGAACAAGCGGTCAGTGGATCGCGGCCGCGCCGGCCCGACCAACGCCTGGGTGATCCCCGCTGGGCAGCGCCGCCGTGCCGACGCCGTGGCCGCAGTGAATGAACTCTTCCGCCAGGGCCTTGAGATCCACGTGGCCGATGCGACCTTCACCGCCGGCAGCGTGACCGTGCAGAGGGGAGACTACGTGGTCCGCGGCGACCAGCCGTACCGCACACTCGCCGAGATGTACTTCGCGGTGCAGAACTTCCCACCGGCCAACCCGCGCCCGTACGACGACACCGGCTGGACCTTCCAGTTCATGCGCAACGTGGTGATCAACACGATCGCCGACTCGACGGTCTTCGTTCAACGGATGACGAAGCTGTCGGCGCCGGCGCGTGCGGCCGGCGGCATCGAAGGCACAGGCTCGGTGGTCGTGGTCGATCACACGACCGACAACAACCTCATGACCATGCGTTTCCGCCTGAAGGACGTGCCCATGACGGCCGCCGAGGCGGACTTCGAGGTGGCAGGACGTAAGTTCCGCGCGGGGTCGTTCATCATCTCGAACGCGGTCGCCTCGCGACTCGGGCCCGTGCTCACCGAGCTCGGCCTGACCGGCGTGGCCATGGCCTCCGCCCCCGACGTGAAGCAACACGACCTCGACATCCCACGGATCGGCTACGTGCACAGTTGGCAGCGCACGCAGGACGAGGGGTGGGTGCGCGCGGCACTCGACACCTACGGCGTGCCCTACGTCTACTTCGCCGACCAGAAGCTCCGCGAGGGGAATCTCCGCGCCAAGTATGACGTGATCATCTTCCCGCACGTCGGTGGCTCGGCGGAGTCGCAGGTGAACGGCATCGCGATGACCGGCACTACACCGCTCCCCTACCGGCGCACGGCCGAGACGCCGAACCTCGGCGGGATCGATGAGTCCGATGATATTCGCGGCGGCATGGGCTTCGAGGGGCTGCTGGAGCTCAAGAAGTTCGTCGAGGCCGGTGGCACGCTCATCACCGAAGGCTCGACGTCGACGATCTTTCCCGAATACAAGTTCACGACCGGGATCACGATCGAGGAGCCGCCAGCACTGTTCGCGCGCGGCTCGGTGATGCGTGGCATCGTGACCGACCGCATGAGCCCGATCGCGTACGGGTACTCGGCGCAGGTGCCGGTGTACTTCAATCAGGCGCCGGTGATGAACGTGGCGGCGGGCGGGGCCGGTGGATTCGGCGGGTTCGGTGGTGGCGGTAGCCCGCAGGGGCAGAACACCACGCCTATGGCGACGCCACTCGCACTCTCGCCTTGGGATTGGAATGCGGTCGATGACGCGCCGCGAGGCGCTGCGGCTCGCGGCCTCGGTGGAGCCGGTGGCGCTGCCGCGCCGGGTCGTGCCCCGGCCGTCGCAGCGACCGGCGCGAACACGAGGCCGCGCGTGGTGATGAGCTTCCCCGCGGCCGCAGGTGACATACTGCTCTCCGGTACGCTCGCCGCCGGTGAGACCCTCACCAACCGCGCGCAGGTTGTCGACGCATCGCTCGGGGCCGGCCATGTGGTGATGTTCGGCATCCGCCCATTCTGGCGGTGGCAGACCCACGGCACCTTCTTCCTCGGCTTCAACTCGATCCTGCATTGGAACGATCTCAGCGCGGGGCGCTGAGGTTCGCGAGACGGACACGAAGTGAACGAGCGAGGGCCGGGAGCGCGATGCGCTCCCGGCCCTCGCGGCATGCTGCGACTGGAACTACTTCTGGAAGACCGCGAACCCGAAGAAGCAGGGGTTATCGCCGCAGTCGACCATGGACACCTTGATCCGCAGCGTACCGGAGGTCTTGGGCTGGAAGCTCACGACCGGCGCATCATCCACGAGGACGTCCTTCGTGATCACGTCGCTGCCGTCGAGGACTTCGATATCGAGATCCTTGCAGTCGCGGTCGCAGGCGCCAACGATCTTGTAGGTCATGCCCTTCTCGAAGTTGAGCGTCCAACTGTCGTTGACGTCGTCATTCATGCGGCCGACGATGTAGTTGCGCGAGCCATAGCCGTCCTTCGCAACTGTCGTGAAGGCCGTCGTCAACTGCTTCCAGACGAGATCGGCGTGCTCCTGCGCCTGCGCGGTCGTGGGGCGCGCGACCATCGCGGCTACGGCGACGGTCAACGTGATGAGCAGCTTGGGGAACCTGGTCGGCATGCGGACGCGTCCTCTGGAGTGGGGTGGGTCGTGCGATGCGCACAACACTATCACAGTCTTGGCAAGTTCGATACCACACGCCGGGGTGACGGTTCCCCTACACCAGACTGGGATTCGCCCCTACTGCGGGGCGAGGCTCGAATCTCGTAGTATAAGGTGCATTTAACTTGCACCTTTACGTCCGAGGCCCCTGTATGTCCCGGTCCACACTCTCCATCCTGTTGCTCGCCGCCCTCACCTCCTGCGCTCCCGCAGGGGACTCGGCGGACTCCCGTGCGGCCGCCCCCGCAAGCGGCGGTCAGGCTTCTGTGAAGGACGACGTCTCGCAGCCCGATGTCGTGAAGGTCGCCGTTGGGTCCAAGGATCACACGACCTTGGTCGCCGCCATACAGGCAGCCGGTCTCGTCGACGCCCTTTCGAACGCGGGACCATTCACCGTCTTCGCGCCGACCAACGCCGCCTTCGACAAGCTCCCCGTCGGCACGGTCGAGACGCTCCTCAAGCCCGAGAATCTCTCGCAGCTCAAGGTGATCCTGCAGCACCACGTCACCACCTCGGCGCTGGAACTCGACTACTTCGAGGACGGCCAGTCAGTGGGCATGGTCGACGGCACGCGCGAGACGTTCCACCGCAAGGGCAACGAGGCGTTCCTAGGGACCGCCAAGATCATCGGCTCTGTGCGCGCGTCGAACGGGTGGGTACACGTGGTCGACGGGGTCCTGGTCCCGCCGGCGAAGTAGGCGGAACGGCGCCGCTCAGACTTCGTCGAATCCGTCGGGTCTGGGCGGCGTCAGCCGCTCCGAGGTAAGCGCGGCGAACCCGAAGGTGAGCCAGAGGCTGGCGCCGAGCCAGTCGCGCGTGACGACGCCGTAGATGACGGCGGTCCAGAACGCGCCCAAGAAGACGATGATGTTCCACGGCATCACGTACGTCCGCATTGCGCCTCCCCTGTTGAGCGTGAACCGCTGATCGGTCTGCGCACGACAACTTTGTGACGCCTGACCGGACGATCTCGCAACCCTGCTGCATCTATATATCGGCCGGCCCGGGGGCGACTTTAGCCCTCTCGGTCGATACTCCGCTCGCGCGCTTCGCGCGCCGTCATCGAGTTCCCGGCGATCCCCTGCACCCGCCCGCGGCAGCTGCGTGCGCCGCACCGGCAGTCGAACGCCTCGCTCTCGCTGTCGAGCAGCTCGTGGTAGTCGAGCGTGAGCTCCTCTCCTGCGGCGATGTCACGACGGGCCAACACGTTGAGGCCGGTGTAGGCCGTGTTGGCCTCGCAGGAATGGTTCTGTGGTGCCCAGGAGTTCGGGTCCTCGTCCCAGATCGCATAGATCTGATCGCTGACCGGGACCGCGTAGTGCTTGAATAGCTCGCGGTCCGCCGCGATCCAGTTGGACTCCACGTGCCGGCGCGTGACCAGGCGCAGAGCGCGCTCCTCACCACGGAACACGGTCTCGCCCGCCGGGATCGGTCGCGTGGCCACGATCCCGTAGCCAGCGATCGAGTCGCCGCGCAGTTCGAACGCTCGGAGCCCACGCCGGTGCCGCGCGATCCCCTCGGCGATGATCCGTTGCAGGAACCCGGCCTGCCCGATCCCGTCGACCTTGAGGATGTGGTCGGCCGACCCCTCGGAGCCCTCGGGATAGAACACGGAGCAGGTGAAGTTCACCTCGAGGAAGTAGATCGTCCCCGCCGCGTCCATGCGGAAGTCCATCCGCGCGTACCCCACGCCAGCGAAACCCGCGAAGATCCGTTCGGCCGCATCGCGCAGACGCGTGACGAGCGCTTCGTCACGCACTCGGATGTTCGCTTCGGGGTGGAGTTCGCTGGTCTTGAGCGCGTAGCTCTTGTACCGGAAGCCCGGGGGAAAGACATACTCGATCGGCGTCATCGCCGTGCCTCTGCCCTTGCCGGCGACGTCGCCGATGACGAGCACCGTGAACTCGCGTCCGTCGATGTATTCCTCGAGGAGGAGTTCGGGATACTCGTCGGCGAGGTGCAACGCCTGTTCGCGCAGTGCCGCGAGATCGGCGACGACGGCGTGCTCGTTCACACCGAGGCTGTCGCCGGCTTTCGCCGGCTTCACGAAGAGCGGGTAGTGGAGGTGTCCGGTGGCGCGCTGCAGCCGCTCGTCGATCACTGTCGCATCGCCCATCCCCTCACGCACGATCGCGCCAGCATCGACCACGGCATGCATCGGCGTCGAGACCCCGACCGTATGCGCGACGTACTTCATCAACGGCTTGGGCGGGTCATACAGGAGCGGCGTAGGGCCTGTGTACGGGAGGCGCAGCGCTTCGAGCGCGTGGATCACGTCGATCGACGGGACGTCCCACTCGAGGTAGCCCTCGCAGAGATTCACAAAGACGTCGAAGCCCTGCACCGAGAGCCGCTTGAGCTGACCGTAGGTCGAGACTTTGTTGAGCGCCTCGTGATGCACCTCGTGCCCAGGGAGGAGGCGGGAGAGGTCGCGCGCGGGATCGTAGTGGCGGTAATCCACACCGGACGTCGAGTAGTCCGGCTGGAGAACGCAGACCTTCATCGCGCGGCGGTGCGGCGGACGCGGGCGAGCCGGGGGCGCGAGACGCCCGGGTTGGCCGAGACCTTGATGATCTCGCCCACGGCGCTGGCAAAGCTCATGCGGGCGAACCGGAGGATCGCGCCGATCGACGTGTACGACTCATCCTCAGAGATCCCGCACTGCGCGTTCACCTCGAGCACCTGGATCTCGCCGGTCTCGGAGTCCTGCCGCAGGTCCACGCGACCATAGCCACGGCCGCCGACTGCCTCGTACGCTGCCCAACTGATCTCCATCACGCGCTTGGCGAGCACCTTGGGCATCTTCCGGTAATTCCACAGGTCGGCGTCGCCCTCGAGCGGCGCTTCCGTCTCGTAGAGTCCCCAGAGCCGGTCGAACGAGAGGAATCGCTCGTTGGGCGGGAGCGCCTCGTTGAATACGCGCTCCACCGGCGGGTAGATCGTCGCGCGGGCCGCGTCGTCGTACGACCCCACGATGAAGGTCGTGTACTCGGGGCCGGCCACGAAGCGCTCGACGAACACGCCCCCGCCCGCAACGTCCCATCCATGGTAGCCCTTGCTCAGCCGCTTGAGCGCGGCCCGCAGCGCCTGAGGCGACTGGACGACGCTCTTGGTGGTGATGCCGAGGCTACCGGCAGAGACGGCCGGCTTGAGGATCAACGGCACGCCAAGCCGCTTCATCACCTCGTTGGCTCCGGTGCCGTCGCGCGGGATCACGGCCCATGGCGACGTGGGGACGCCGGCCCGGTCGAACGCTTCCTTCATCACGATCTTCGACGTGGTGACGTCGTAGAAACGCTCGTCGGCCCCGGTGAAGCGCAGTCCGTGCTCCCTGAGGCACCGGATCACGCTCAGTCCCGGCGAGCCATTGACCTCGTCGCCGTCGCAGAGGTTGAGCACGACCGGCTCGTGTCCCACCGAGTCACGCGCGATCGCCTGCACCACGTCCCGGTGATTCGCGAGTGTGATCGGCTGCCAGCGCCACGCGAACCCGAGCGCGGCGAACGCCCGCTCGTACTCGGCTCTGCTCTGCGTGAAGTCGGAGTACCACGCGATGTCCGCGTCGGTGGTCTCGACGACCGGTACCAGGACCCACACCAAATAGGGTGCGTCCTGATAAGCGCGAAGCGCGATCGGTGCCGCGGTCACCGGGTCGGCATCAAGTTCATATTGGACTGGATAGAAACTATTTCCGTCGCACTGCGCAATAGGCAGCCTATACGTCGCGCATCTCACGTTGCAATGCGCGGAAGGCCACGACGGTCAACGAGACGCCGAGCACGAGTGCGATCGCGAAGAATGCGGCGTTCCGATCGATCAATGCTTCGCC
>JANOTB010000015.1:0-8126 GCA_031416115.1 Gemmatimonadota bacterium | reverse complement strand
ACCACGCAGGCGAACCCCCGCGCGCATCGACACATGCGCACCGCGGTCGTCGTCGCTTCGCCGCCTGAGCGCCGCGCCACCGGATCATTCGAGTCCGTGAAGTCCGCGCCGCGCGATTGAAAGTCCAAGAGGCCAGCGCCGCGCGACTTCGCACCGGCGGATTGCGTTCAACACCAGATTTTGCCGCGGCTTCGCGCGGCAAGAATCTCTACTTCGTTAGGACGCACAAAAGCGCGAGATCTCAGTTGCTTACTTGGTAGCAGCGGAAAGGGCTGGGGGCACTTTTCAGCGCGGCAAAGGCTCATTCTCCGCTGATCTCCCGCCAAGTACACGTCACCGGTATCCGTGGTGCTTGCGTGCCACGGTGGTGGGCGCGGCTACCGGGGGGCGCCAGCGGCCCGACTCGTAGTCGAACCAGATGGCCGAGAGTTCGGACCAGACGGTGTCGAGCTGCGCCTGGCCTCCGGGACGCCGGGCGACGCTCCGGCGCAGTCGGTTGACAAAGTCTGGTTGTCCGGCGATGCGAATCAGCATTTGCGCGGCGGCGTAGGCAGGCCTAATCGAGTCGGCAGAAAAGGTGGCGACGCTGTCGGCCACGGTGATGCCAGGGAGGCCTGCGATCAGCGCGAGGCTCGCCGGCGGGACTGCCTTGACGCCGACGCGGAGCGGTGCCGGCGGACGCATCGCTGAGGTGCGGCCGGCCAGGAGATTTTCGACGGCCGCGCGCGCTCGCGCGGTGAGCTCGGCGCGCGCCTCTGCTGCGGGGCGCACTACGGCGCTGTCCGCACCGACCGCGGTCTTCACGGTGACGAATTCGAGCCACGGCATCGTGGCGAGGTCCGCGGCAAGCCGATCGTCGCCGGAGCCGAAGATCACCGGCACGCCGACACGTCCCCACGCGAGGCCGACGAGCTCGGTCTCGGTGATCGCTTGCCCGTTGACCACGAGGCCAATCCCCAGGGTGTAGGTGTGCGACGCGAAGCCGCCACTCCCGGTCTTCGCGTGCATGCCTACGACGGCCACGCCATCATACCCGCCGAACTGCGGTGTGTCGAAGTAGGCGTCGAACGGTTCGTCCCGCAGTAGCTGGGTCGCGCGCGTGTCGAGCAGATCGGGGCGGAGGTCCGGATCGGGATTGCCGCTGCCGTGCCCGTCCACGACATCCACCGCCGTTGCACCTCCGAGGAAGAGTCCCTCGATGACCGCGTTGACGTCCGCGGCGAGCAGTGCCTGCGTCTGGGGATACAGCGGTGTGCCGAAGTCGAAGGAGGTCGGGTCGGTCTGGTCCACGAGGCCCTCCATATCGTGGAGCACGAGGATCCTGACGCCATCGCTGGTGTCCGCGACGGCCGGTTCAGGCCCCCACGGTGGGGCGGCCGCGTCGGCAACGGGCGCGGGGTTGGTGCATGCGAGCGTTGCGAGTGCGCCGAGGAGGATGGCAGTGCGGCGGTCTGTGGCAGTAGGGGCGATGCGGATCATGGCGCAAGTCCTTGAGCGAAACGTTTGCTCGCAGTTACCATCGCCGCCGAGTCTCTGCTTGAGTAGTCGGGGACATAGGTAACATTGACTTCACCTGCAAGCGAACCTATGCCCGGCACCACTTTCTCCGCAAGCAGTGCAACCATATCAAATATCCCCGAGCCAGCGACACTGCCATCGCTCAGCCTCGCGCGTCCATCGTTCCCCACTGCATAGCCCGCGCCGCTCCCAACAGCTCGCCATGAAAGACCCGCGTCTCCTCGCCGCAATATCAGAAATGGCGACCGATCCACGACGCGTATCCCTGCACAGCACGCGGCCCTATCCAACGCTCAGTCCGCCAGCGCCACGCCGACCTACACCCCGCGCCGCCCCACCGCCCTCGCCACCGCCGCTCCACTCGCCGCAAGCAACCCAGCATACGCGAGCGTGAGAGCCGACAACGCCCCTGGTCCCACGCGCATCGCCTGACCGACCACGGCGCTCACTGACCCAGCCGGCGCTCCACTCGCCGACAGAATGAGCAACGCCCCCCAAGCCACGATCCCCGCGCCCCCAGCCAACAAAGGCGTCGCCGCATCCGTCCGCTTCGCCCAACCCCACACCGCGCCAACAACAGGCACAGTCCACCACCCGATCATCCAAGTCCCCAACGCGATCGCCACGACCGCGCCAACGAACCAAGGAACCCGCTTCATCGCGCCCCCCCATCGATCGGACGCAACGTCAGCACACTGCGGAGCTGTACACCAGACAGGTCCGCCGCACCCCGCGGCAACCGCAACGGCGCCAACGCCCCGGTCCGCCACAACTCCATCCTGTCCGCATACCGCGACGACACCGGATTCCCCGACTGCCCGCCAGGATACGTCCCCCACGCCACGACCGAATCCCCAAGCTCCACCACGAACCGCCACGACGCGCCAGTCGTCCCACGCCCGTCATTCGGACTCAACGTCCCAGGCCCCGACTGCACCTGCAGCGACTCCCGCCCGAACCCCGGCAACTGCAGCAGGTGCTTCACGCTCGCCATCCGCTGATTCCCCCAGCGCCAGGCGCGCGGATCATTCCCGAACCTCGACCTCGCACCCACCCACGCCCCACGCAGACTCATGAGCAGGATCTGGTCCCGCGCTTCGCGCACAGCCGTCGTCGTGCGATCATCCCACCACAGCGACGCCGGGTCGTCGAACAACCGCACCAGCATCATCGTGTTGGGCGTCGCCATCCGCTGCGTCTCGCCGGGCGGCGCCATCTCGTCCCACGTCCGTCGCGTGATCTCCTGAAGCAGGGTGTTGTACAGCACCGCGCCCTTGCTCTCGGAGTCGAACCGCCCGTCCCATTCGTCCAGGAACGCGAGCGCCTCACGATCGGTAGTGGTCACTTCCATACCGCGTGCCGCCACCGCCGCGCGCACCGCACCGCGCACATGCTCCGTCAACGCACTGCGCGGATCGGTGTGCGCGAGGCGCATCTTCTCTGGCGTCATCGCCGCGTCGGCACGCAGGATCTCGTTGATCCTCAACGCCCGCCACGGCGACGGCCAATCCCAACCCAAGTAATCCGCGCGCACGGCGGGATCGATCGGCTGCTGATTGTTGCTCGCCAGGTAGCCCTGTGCCGGTCGCAACGACTGCGGATACTTTGCGATCGGCCAGTCGCCGAGCCAGTCGGACTTGCTCGTGCTGCCGTCGAGGATCCGGTCACCGCGGCCATCGCCGGGCCTGATCGGATACCGCCCCGTGCTCCTGATGCCGATCGCGCCCGCGCGATCGGCCACGAGGAAGTTCTGCGCCGGCGCCTTGTACGGCTCCATCGCCCGGTACCACTCCTCGGCGTTGGTCGCTCTCGCGGCATCGCGGAACGCGCTCGCCTCGTCGCCCCCCTCGAGCGCGGTCCAGCGCAACGAGAGCCACCCCTCGCTCGTGCGCAGGAGCGGGCCGCGATGCGTGCGACGCAACGTGTCGGTCGCGAGTACCACGCCGCCCTTGCCGCGGAACACTTCCACCCGCTGCTCGAGTGCTCTCCACTCGCCATCCAATCTGTACTTGGTGGGCGACGTGGAGTCGTCCACCACTTCACGATAGAAATCGGTCACGTCCGCGCCGGTGTTCGTCGCAGTCCACGCGAGGTCGCGATTGAACCCGATCGGGATGCTCGGCGACATGGGGAGCGAGACACCGTACACATCCATCTCCCCCGGCACCACTATGTGCACCTCGTACCAGATGCTCGGCAGCGAGAGCTCCAGGTGCGGATCGCCGGAGAGCAGTGCATGACCGCTCGCCGAGCGCTCGGGTGCCACGGCCCAGTTGTTGGACCCGACCACGGCCTCGCCGCGCGTCGGGTTCTCGAGTGACAGGGCCGCGCCGTTGCGCGCAGGTCCGAGCGCCACTCGCCGCCGCGCATCGTCCGCCCTTCGCGCTCTTGCTACGGCCTCGGCGTTCGGCAGCCTCGGGGCAGGGAACCGCACGCCCATGAAGCGCGGCGCAGTGCGCCCCGCCACCGGCTGGATCGGCTCCTGAATGGGTGCATTCACCGGGAAGAGCGCGGCCGTTGCCTCTTCGCCGATCAACGCCTCGATCGCACCGCGCTCCAGCTCATTGCTCTGCCACGCGAGCGTCTGCGACATCTCGGCGAGCATGTAGTAGACGTCCTGTGACTGAAAGACGCGCGGCGCGGTGCCAAGGAGCTTGTACTCCACCGGGAGGTCCTGCGCGCCGGCGTCGCGCACCCACTGGTTGATGCCTTCCACGTACGCGACGACCACGCCGCGGATCTTCGAGTCGTTGGGCAGCGCGCTCCACTTGGCTGCGGCGGCCTGCGCCAGTCCGCGTTCACGCGACCGTCGGTCGATCGGCAGCAGGTCGGCCCCCGCCACCTCCGAGAGCGTCCCCGAGACTTTGCGCACGGTGAGTTCCATCTGGAAGAGCCGGTCGCGCGCATGCACCCAACCGAGCGCGCGCATGGCGTCGAGTTCGGTCTTCGCGAAGATATGCGGTACGCCGCGATCGTCGTAGCGCACGTCGACAGGCGCGCTGAGTCCCTCGAGCACGAGCGACTGTTCGCGCGGCAGTTCGGCCACGCGTGCCGCCGCCCAGACACCGTGTGCGGGACTGAGCAACTGTCCGAGCGCGGGCACTGGACCTGTGGGCACGAACCCCACGTACAGCGCACCGGCGAGCGCTGCCGCCGCGATGCTCCCGGAGATGGCGCGCGGCACCTCGGTCCGCACTCCTAGCGGCATCGCTTCAGCGCCTTTGCCCGCGCCACTCATCAGCCGCGGTCCCCGATGATCCCGCCGAGGATCCCCGCCGCGCCACCCTGTCGCTGCATCGCTGGCGCATGCGCGATCACGCGCGCCGCAAGCCGCGAGAAGGGCAGGGTCTGCATGATCACGCGACCCGGCCCGGTGAGCTTCACATAGAACATCCCCTCACCACCGAACACCATGTTCTTGACGCCCTTCACCATCTCGATGTCGTAGTCGACCGTTGCCTGCATCGCCACGAGGCAGCCGGTGTCGACTCGCAGCACTTCGCCGCGCGCGAGATCGCGCTCGATCAACGTCCCCGACGCCGAGAGGAAGGCGAGACCGTCGCCCTTGAGGCTCTGCAGGATGAAGCCCTCGCCACCGAAGAACCCGGCGCCGAGCTTCTTGGTGAACGCGATGTCGAGATCGATGCCGCGCGCCGCGACGAGGAATGCGTCCTTCTGCGCGATGATCTCGCCGCCCCACTGCTTGAGGTCAGCGACGAAGATCTTGCCCGGCGTTGGCGTGGCGAACGCGACGTCGCGACGCACACTGGCCGCGTTGCCGAACAGGGTGATGAAGAATGACTCGCCGGTGAGGAGCCGTTTGCCGGCGCCGAGCAGCTTGCCGAACAATCCGCCCGCCTGATTGTTGGGGTCAAGCGTCGTTGCCATCTCGATCCCGTCTTCCATGTACATCATCCCACCCGCCTCGGCGAACACGGCCTCGCCCGGGTCGAGGGTAATGATGACGCCCTGCATGTCGTCGCCTACGATGCGATAGTCAATGATGTCGGCGGGCATGATGATGAAGGCTGAAGGATGGAGGATGAAAGAGAGCGACTCACGAATCTAAGCTCCGACGGCGCCTGCATTGCGGACCGAGCGAAGTGGATGACACGGCTGTATCCAAAAGGGGACACACCGCGCTTTGGCCGAAACTGAACCGGTTGTCGCACAAGGACTTACGAAACAAGCACCCTCTGGAACGCGTCCTGCTACTATAAGAATCGAACCCACCGCTCACGGGAGCCTGCCATGCTTCGTCACCGTACCACCTTCGCCCTCCTCGCCGCCGCGCTGGCTGTCAGCGCCTGCGGCATCAAGCGCGTCAGCCGCGTCGATCCCAACAGCGTGACCGATCTCTCGGGCGCCTGGAACGACACCGACTCACGACTCGTCGCCAACGAGCTCATCGGCCAGTCGCTCACCGCGAACTGGACTCGCGACTGGGCGGCCGCCAACGCCGGGCAGTCACCGACGATCATCGTGGGCGAGTTCCGCAATCGCACCCTCGAGCACATCGCGGTCGGCACCTTCGTGCGTGACCTTGAGCGTGCGTACATCACCTCGGGCGCCGTCCGCGTGGTCGCCAGCGCGGCCGAGCGAGACGAGGTGCGCGGCGAGCGCCGGGACCAGCAGACCAATGCGAGCGCCGAGACGCGGGCGCGGATGGCGCGCGAGCAGGGCGCGCGCTTCATGCTGCAGGGCGATGTGCAGGCGATCGAGGACTCGGAGGGGCGCGAGAAGATCGTGTTCTATCAGATCGACGCGACCATGATCGACCTCGAGACGAACGCGAAGGTCTGGGTGGGGCAGCACAAGATCAAGAAGTACATCCAGCGCCGTCGCCTTACGCCGTGAACTGCGGGTGGGAGGTGGGAGGCAACGGCTGCTACCACCTCACACCTCACACCTCACACCTCACACCTCACACCTCCCCCCTCTTACTCCAGGGTCATAGTCATGCTCAAGCCCACGATCTACCTCTCACGCGTCCACACCGCCGGACTGCTCGCCTTTGCACTCGCCGCCTGTGCGCCGTACCCGCAGCGTGTGAATGAGCGCCCCGTGATGGTCAACGGTGACCGGGTGCCGGCGGTCGATCCCTCCGCCGCCGCGCCCATGGTCGCCGCAGACCGTGAAGCCATGAAGGCGGCGATGGACTCCGTCTATGGGGTCGCCACCGCCGGCGCCTCCACTGCCGTTCGCGAGTCGATCGCGCGCGGTGAGGTCACCATCGGCATGAACGAAGCGCAGCTCTTCGCCGCCACGCGCACCACGCCCTCGGCCTGGGTCGTCCGTCGCAACAGCGGCAGCGCGGTCCTCGTTCCGGCCTCGCTCTCGGGCATGCCCAAGGACAAGCTCGGCGAGATGGTGATGGTGCAGATGGACGGCGGTCGTGCCGCCGTGCTCTCGCGTCGCGGGCCGCAGGGCATCATGGTCGCGAGCAAGGCGCAGGACGCCTCGGCGCAGGCGCAGGCCAAGGAGTCCGCCGGACTGCTCATTCGCGAAGGCGACGACCTCGTCGCGAGCAACGACCTCGCAGGTGCGCTCAACCGCTACGACCGCGCGAGCGTCCTCGACCCCGAAGCCGGTGAAGTGCAGTACAAGGCCGCACGCCTGCTCGACCTTCAGCTGCGCCCGCAGGAGGCGCTCATGCGCTACCAGCGGTTCCTGCTCTCCATGGACATCGAGCGCATCCGCGCGCAGGGCGACGCGAGCGCGAAGATGGCCGAGGCGATCGCGATGGCGCAGCAGCGGATCGTGATCCTGCAGAAGCAGGTGCCGTAGCAGCAATGCGGATCTCCACCATCCCCACACTGACCCTCGCGGTCGCGCTCGCCCTGCAGGGCTGCGCGTCCGCGGGTCAGTCGTGGCGGGCGGGGCCGGCCGGGATCGCCGCTGAGCAACAGCTCCGCGTGCGCTTGAGCTCCGGCCAGCACGGCTCGGCGCTCGCGGACCTCAACGACAGGAAGATCGCCCCCGCCGACGCGCTCTTGCGGCAGATGTACCGAGGGCTCATCGCCATGCATGCGGGCCAGAACGAACTCGGCACGCGCGCGCTCGACCGCGCCTGGACGATCGCGTATCAACGCTACACCAAGCGCCTCAGCGACGGCGTGCAGAGTATGGTGACCGGCGAGGGCGCGCTTCCCTACGATCCGGGCAACGCCGAACTCCTGCTCGTGCCGTACTACGGTGGCCTCAACTGGCTCGCTCGCAACGAGAACGCTGAGGCCGCTGTAGAGGCGCGTCGCATGTCGGCTTTGCTGGCAAGCGACGGCAACAGTCTGCCCAATGCACGTTTTCTGGGCGTGATGCGCTACATCGCCGGCGTCATGTTCGAAGTGGCCGGTGAACGCAACGACGCCGACGTCGCGTACCGCAACGCCAACGTGCTGCTCGACGGCAACCTCCCCGGCGACACCGTCCCGCCTGACGCCGAGCACGGCGACGTGATCGTGTTCATGGAAGATGGCTTCGTGTCGCGTCCAGAACCGGTGGCGCTGAGCTTCTGGATCAATCGTGAGGAAGCGGGCCTGCTCGAGAGCGACGACGCCACGGTCCGGATGAACACCTACCGCACGATCGACCGGCGCCGCGGCATCGCA
>JANOTB010000014.1:0-1818 GCA_031416115.1 Gemmatimonadota bacterium | reverse complement strand
CTCGCCGAACGCGACGTCACCGCGCGCTTGCGGCGCACGCGCTACCGCGGCCCGGTCACCGCCGCGCCGCGGCGCGAGACGGCGAGCGTGTTCGACCTCGACGGCGCGACCCGCGAGTCGCGCATGGTCACCGTCCAGCTCTCGCTCGGCGTCTAGCGTGAGTTTCCCGCGATAGCGGTTGAATCGACGGAATGTGCGGCGCCAGTGGGGCGGTTTCCCCTCTGGCGCCGTGTCGTGTGCGGGATGGTGCCGCAGTATATACAACCAGCAGCGCCGCCTGGTGGTTGCTGCCATCCTCGAGTGTGCCGCGTCGTCATAGCTGGTGCGGCAGCACGACGCAGGGCTTGCGTCTCGTTGCTCAAGTGGGTATATACAACGCCATGGCGAGCTTTCAGATCGTCACGGCCAAAGGCCATCGCTACCTCCGGATCGTCGAGTCCTTCCGCGATCCGGTCACGCGACGGCCCAAGCTCCGCGTCCTCCGCCACCTGGGCCGCGCGGACGACGCGTTGCAGACGCTGGCGCAGGCTGAACACGTGGAACTCGCGTCCCACACGCACGGCGCGGTCGCCGCGGTGTGGCAGCTCGTGCAGACGCTCGACCTCGCGGCGCTCATCGATGTGCACGTGCCGGTGGGCGCGGGCCCTGCGCAGCATGATGGCCTCACCGTCGGACAGTCGCTCACGCTCGCCGCCGTGGGCCGCGCGTGCCACGCGACCAGCAAGCGCGGCTTCGCCCCGTGGGCGGCGACGACGACGCTGGGCGACCTCGCGGGCGTGGCAGTCACGCGCCTCACGAGCCAGCACTTCTGGGACCAGATGCATCGCGTCCCCGTCGCGGCCTTGGCCGCGATCGAGACGGCGCTCGTCGCGCGGGTGCTCGCGCACTTCACCCTCCCGGTCGACACCGTCCTCTACGACGCCACCAACTTCTTCACCTTTCTCGCCACCACGAACGCGCGCGCCACGCTCCCGGCGCGCGGGCACAACAAGCAGAAACGCCACGCCTTGCGACAGGTCGGCGTCGCCCTCTGCTGTACGCGCGGGCGCGCGGGCGAGCCGGCGATCCCGCTCTTCCATCAGGTCTACGGCGGCGCGCGCCCCGACGTGCGCGTCTTCGCCGACGTGCTGCCGCAGCTCCGCGAGCGGCTCGTCGCACTCGGCGGCGGCCTGGAGGGCATCACGGTGGTCTATGACAAAGGCAACGTCGCGAAACACACCCAGGCGACGGTCGATGCGCTGCCCATTCATTATGTCGCCGCGCTCACGGCGGCGAGTCAGCGCGCGCTGATCGCCGAGGCCACGCCGCGCCTCGCGCCGCTCGTGCTCAGTCCGGAGGAGACCGTCCCGGTCTATCGCTCGCGACGCCTCGTGTGGGGCGCGGAGCGCACGCTCGTCGTCCTCGTGTCGGCCCGCCTCCAACAGGGCCAGCGCCGCGGCGTCGAACAGCACCTCGCCACGGCCATCCGTTGGCTGGACCAGCTGCAGGCCACGCTCGCGCGCGGCACGCAGCGGCGCGCGCGCGCCACGATCGAGGCGCAGGTGGCCGAGCGACTCCGGGGCCAGCACCTGCGCGAGATCCTCAGCGTCCGCCTCACCGGGCGAGGGAAGACGCTGGGGCTCGCGTACACCGTGGACCATGCCGCGCTCGATCGCCTCGAGCGGGAGTGGTTTGGACGGCTCGTCCTCATGACCGATCAGCACGAGTGGACGACCACCGAGATCATTGGCGCCTACCGCGGCCAAGCGGTGATTGAAGGCGTGTTCCGCACGCTCAAGGATCCGCTCCGGCTCGCGCTCCGGCCGCAATATCACTGGA
>JANOTB010000013.1:0-9580 GCA_031416115.1 Gemmatimonadota bacterium | reverse complement strand
CTCGGCGTCGTCGGCGCCATCGGCTTCGCCGCCTACTGGACCTGGTTCCTGTGCGCCGGCGACCGCTGCCCGTCGATCGCGCAGTTCGACGAGTACCGCCCTGCGCAGCCGGCGCGCCTCTACGCCGCCGACGGTCGCTTCATCGCCGAGGTGGGCCAAGACCGCCGCTCGGTCGTGCGGCTCGAACAGGTCCCGCAGCATGTGATCGACGCCTTCGTGATCACCGAGGACAAGCGCTTCTACCGACACGAGGGCATCGACTACGTCCGTATCCTCGGGTCGGTCTGGGCCAACGTGAAAGCGATGGGCTTCTCCGAGGGCTTCTCGACGATCACAATGCAGCTCGCGCGCAATGTGTTCCCCGAGCAGTTGCCGTCGCGGTCCAAGGCGCAGGGCGCCATGGCGAGTCTGGTGCGCAAGTTCCGTGAAGCCAAGGTCGCACGCGAACTCGAGACGCGCTTCAGCAAGGAGCGCATACTCGAGCTCTATCTCAATCAGATCCCGTTCGGCTCAGGCGCCTACGGCGTCGAGTCGGCCGCGCGGCGCTACTTCGGCCGACCGATCAACGAACTCACGGTCGCCGAGGGCGCGATGCTCGCGGCGCTCCCCAAGGCACCGTCGCGCTACAACCCGCGCCGCTTCCCCGATCGTGCGATCCAGCGCCGCAACACGGTGCTCGAGCTCATGCGCCGCGAGGGTGCACTCAGCGACGCCGACGCATCGGTAGCCAAAGCGTATCCACTCAGGCTCAATCGCCCAGCGCGAGGCGGCACCGGGGAGATCGCGCCCTACTTCGTGGAGTGGGTCCGCGCCGAGCTCGTGCGGCGGTTCGGCCGCCAGGCCTACGAGCAGGGGCTGCGCGTGATGACCTCGCTCGATCTCGACATGCAGGCCGCGGCCGAGCGGGCAATGGAACGGCAGCTCCGCGCCATTGAGGCGGGTACCTACGGCACCTTCCCGCATGTGACGTACGAGGCGTACCTCGCCAAGGCGCAGAACGGCAGCGCTGAGGTCGAAGCTGCCAACTCGCCCTATCTGCAGGGCTCCTTCGTTGCGATCGATCCCAGCACCGGCGCAGTGCGTGCGCTCGTGGGCGGGCGTGACTTCGACGACAGCAAGTTCGACCGTGCCACGCGCGCACTGCGCCAGCCGGGGTCGACCTTCAAACCGATCGTCTACGCGACCGCCGTGCAGGCGGGTCGCCCGCCGAGCTACTTCTTGGACGACGAACCGATCGAAGTGCCGCAGCTCGACGGCTCGCTCTGGGCACCGCAGAACTACGACCTCAAGTTCGAGGGACGCGTGACCATGCGGCGCGCTCTTTATCAGTCGCGCAACCTCCCGGCGATCCGGCTCGCCATGGAGCTCGGCGAGAGCGGTGTGGTCGAGATGGCCAAGGCCTTCGGGCTCACGACCAAGATCCCACCCTATCCGTCGATCGCCCTCGGCTCCGCCGACGTCTATCCGATCGAGATGATCGCCGCGTATGGCACCTTTGCGAACCTCGGCTGGCGCGTGCCTCCCACGCCGATCCTCCGCGTCGAGACGCTCGACGGCCGTCGGCTCTTCGAGGCCGACCCCCAGCGCGTGCAGGTGTTGGGGCGCGAAGAGGCGTGGATCATGGTCGACATGATGAAGGACGTCGTCACCCGCGGGTCGGGTGCCTCGGTGCGCCGCGGCGGCTTCACGTTGCCCACGGCGGGGAAGACCGGTACGACGAACGAGTACTCCGACGTCTGGTACATCGGCTACACGACTGATCTGGTCGCCGGTGTGTGGATGGGATTCGACCAGCCCAAGCGCATCATGAATGACGCGCAGGGCGGGCGACTCGCCGCGCCCGCGTGGACCGCGTTCATGCGCGATGTCTACGAACGGAAGCCCGCCGCTCCCGACTGGCCACGGCCGTTCGGCATCAAGAGCGTGCTGATCGATCCCACCACGGGACTGCTCGCGGGACCGGGCTGCATGTCGGATTCGGTGCGGATCGAGTTCTTTCTCCCCGGGACTGAACCGCAAACGCAGTGTGGCCGCTTTCCGTGAGCGGACTCGTCCGCCGGCACGCGCGCTGGGTCGTTCCCGTCGCGACGCCGCCGATCGCGGATGGGACGGTCATCACCGACGGCGATCGCATCACCTGGGTGGGGCCGCGCGCCAACGCGCCGGTGGGCGGGCACGATGAGGAACTCGGTGACTGCATCCTCACGCCAGGACTGGTGAACGCGCACACGCATCTCGACCTCACGATGATGCGCGGTGCGCTCGAGGACCTGACGTTCTTTGACTGGGTGAGCACCCTCGTGCGGGCCAAACGCGAGGCGCTCACCGAGGGCGACTTCCGCGCCGCGGCCCTGCTCGGTGTCGCCGAGGGACTCTCCCGCGGCATCACGACCTTCGGCGACACTGGCGACAACGACGCGGCCTTCGACGCGCTCCTCACGCTCGGCGCGCGCGGGATCGCGTATCGCGAGGTCTTCGGCCCCGACCCCGAGCAGGTCGACGCGTCGGTCGCGGGGCTGATGGACGCCGTGGCGGCGATGCGGCGCCGAGCGACATCGCTCGTGCGCGTGGGGGTGTCACCGCACGCGCCCTATTCCGTTTCCGACGCGCTCTTCAAGGCGATCGGTGAGTTCGCGGCGCGCGAGGCGCTCCCGTTGGCGGTGCATGTCGCCGAAAGCGCAGCGGAGGACGACCTCGTGATCCGCGCGGCGGGTCCGTTCGCCGAGTTCCTGCGCGGGCGCGGCATCGCCGTCGCGCGGCGCGCGTACGGTCCGATCCAGCTGCTCGACGCCGCCGGGCTTCTCCGCCGGAGCACGCTGCTCATTCACTGTGTGCGCGCGTCGGCGAGCGACGTCGCCCGCATGGCCGACACCGGGTGTGGCATCGCGCATTGTCCGGCGTCGAACGCCAAGCTCGGCCACGGCATCGCGCCGCTCAAGGAGTTCCTCGCGGCGGGAGCGCGCGTCGGCCTGGGCTCTGATTCCATGGCGTCGAACAACACCATGGACCTCCTCGCCGAGGCGCGACTCGCGTCGTTGCAGCAACGCGCACTCACCAAGCGGGCCGACGCGTTGCCCGCACGAGCGGCGTTCCGGTTGGCCACGCTCGGCGGAGCGGAAGCACTGAGACTCGACGGCGAGACCGGGTCGTTGGTGCCGGGGAAGCAGGCCGACCTCGTGGCATTCCGCATGAGCGATCTCGGTGCGCCGGTCGCGGATCCGCTCGCGGCGCTCGTCTTCGGCGCAGGGCAGATCGTGGCGCATCGGGTCGTCGTCGCGGGGCATGAGCGCGTGCGTGACGGTGTCGTGCAGGGATTGGAGCCGGCAGTCCGTGCGCGCGTCACTGCCGCCGCGGCACGTCTGGTGCAGTGGCGCGCCGCGCGCGCGTCCGTTTAGACTTCGGGGTCGCTTCCTCGCTGGAGGTGTGCGTGGTCGTCGGTTGTCTCGCCCTGAACTCGTCGTTCGAACCACTGACTATGGTCCCGCTCAAGCGGGCCCTTCGTCTTGTCATTGACGGCAAGGCTGAGATCGTGGAGGCGGATCGTGATCGCACGATCCACTCCGAGCATATCGCGATGCCGCGGCCCGCGGTCATCCGACTGCGGAAGTACGTGCACGTCCCGAGGCGCTTTCGCCGCCAGGTCACGAACACCTTTCTCTTCGCGCGCGACAGCTACCGCTGCCAGTACTGCGGCCGGTGGACCTGGGAGTTGCGTCACCGCGAGTCGCTCACGCGCGACCATCTGATCCCGATCTCGCGCGGCGGGCTGAACGTGTGGACCAACGTCGTCACCGCCTGCTCGGGCTGCAACACGCGGAAGGCGAATCACCTCTTGAGTGAGTGCGGGATGCAGCTCCTGAACCAGCCGGTGGAGCCGCACTTCGTGCACCTCTCCTGGGCGGTGCGGCGACTCACGCCGACGCAGTCGCACTACATCAAGCTGTTCTATGGTGGTGACGTGGTGCGCCAGCTCGAGGCGATCGAGCGGAAGAACGGCGGCCTGCTCCCTCCCGAGGCGCAGACGATCTGACCGGCCCGGCCGTCAGCGCGACGGCCGAAAGCTCGGACTGCGTTCGGTGTACTCGCGTCGCTCGCCGCCGAGCAGTCGCGTCGCCAACGAGCGGAGACCACGCGTGAGCGCCGTGCCGGCGTTCCGCTGGCCGCGCACCGTGGGCTGCAGCTCCCCGCGCAGCCAGCGGTTCAACTCCTCAAGGTCGGACATCGACAAGGCTTCGACCTCGAGCGTCACGAGGTAGTAGTACCGCCGGTCATCGGCCGGAGCGCGGATCGGGACGCGCACAGGGCGCGCGGCGGCTACATCGGCGTCCTCGGCTCGCGCGAACGTGCCCAACGAGAGCGGTCGGTCACCGACCAGCTGGATCACCTCGTACGTCTGCGGCACCCCACGGAAGACGACGCGCACTTCCCACTCCGCAGACCGCTGCAGCTCGTCGAAGAACCGTCCGTCTGCCCACAGCTCCACGCGGTAGCTCAAGCGCACCGGGAAGCCGCTCTGGAGCAGCTCACGCAGGTAAGGGTCCGCGAGGATCGCGCGCGACCGCACGAGCGGACCCTCGGCGGTGAGTCGAGTCGCCGTTGGCAACTGTACCTCCACTCCCGGACGCACCTGCGCCGCAAGCGGCGCCAGTGGGATCGCTGGTGCGCTCGCCGCGAGCAGCAGGGCGGAGAGGAGTCGCCGGATCAGAAGCGACGCCCCAGCCGCACAATGACGTTCACCGCCTCTTTGGGCGTCGAGACCGACTTGGCGAGGTACACGCCGATGTCACCGAGATCGAGTCCGACGCCGAGGCTCGTCCGGAAGCTCGAGAGCGGTGGCAGTCCCTTGCCATGACTCTCCGGACTTGCCGTCGCGGGCGTGGTCCAACCGCGCCCCGCGTCGGCGAAGATCACCCACGCCGGCGTCAGGTCGCGCAGACGCATCCACTTCTCGCCGTTGCGGTACCAGTTCCAGTTGAGCGCCTGACGCACCTCGATCTGAACGAGCGCCACCCGGTCGCAGAGCGCAGGCCGCCCCGACCAGTCCGCGATGCCGCCGCAGGTGAAGAGATCGGCGGCATCGTTCGAGTTGCGGCGGAAGTCGTAGCCCTCCACCGCCCCGGGCCCGCCAACGGAGAGTCGGCGCTGCAACGGCAGTCGGTCCCCTCCGATCGAGCCACCGGCGACGATCCTGAGATTTAGCTCCGTGCCGGGCGAGAGCCTGTTGTAGCGACGACCGTCGATGAATCCGCGCGTGTACGTCACATCTTCCGGCACCCGCCCCACGAACAACGGTCCCGGATCGCGGGTGACCGTGCCGCTGCCACGTTCCACGTCGGCCTTGACGTACCAGCCACCGAGCAGCGGCGAGCGCACGCGCTCCCGGGTGTCGATCTTGAGGCGCACCGAGGCGAGGTCCATGCGTCCCACGTCCATGAACGGGTTCTCACGCCAGCGCTCGGTGTCGCGCGTCAGTGTGTATGGTCGCCGTTCTTCCACTGCGCGCCACCGTTCGCTCCCGGCGACGAAGCTCAGCGACGCTTCTTCTCCGATCCGTCCGCCCAGGCTCGCTTCCCAGCCGTGCCGACCGTAGTGGTCGCGCAGGTCGCGATGCAGCACGAATGTCGCGAGTCCCGCTTCGCTGTCGGTGAGCTGCCACGATTCCACCGGCGCGATCACGTCGAACGCGCGACCGCCGAGCACGAGTCCGTTCCGCA
Organism: Gemmatimonadota bacterium; assembly: GCA_031416115.1. Classification (GTDB taxonomy): domain Bacteria; phylum Gemmatimonadota; class Gemmatimonadetes; order Gemmatimonadales; family Gemmatimonadaceae; genus Pseudogemmatithrix. Next base: position 3,866 of record JANOTB010000013.1, on the reverse strand, counting down.
CGCCGAGTCGGAGGTCGAAGCTCGCATCATGCCCGAGCGTGCCGCGATCCCACCTCACCGGGCCTGCGGTCCGGACCACACCCAGCGCCTCGACCTCGACGCGACCCCAGTTGGTCGGTCGGCGGAACCGAGGTCCCACCAGTATGGGCAGTCCCTCGACGCGATTGTACGTGCGCGCCGCGACGAAGAAGAGATCGGTGTACGACTCGCCCCGCTTCTCTCCCGGCCGCTCCACTCGCGGACGCCAGTCACCCATGCGGTCCTCCTCGGGCACGAGCCGATCGCCGTCGAGCGAGTAGCGCAGCATCTCGGCCTGCGTGCGTACCTCGCCCCCGATGCTCACACTGTCGTCGCGCGTGAGCACGCCACCGACGATGATCACGTCCTCGCCGATCCGTGCGCCGCTCCGCAGTCGCACGTCGGAGTTGATCGCCACGAGCGTCCCCGTGATCGTGCCGCTGATGACCACCGGGCCGTTGAGTACCGCGACGTCGCCGGTGATCTCTCGCCCCTGTGCGACGTCGAGTGGACCGGAGATCCGGCTCGTCCCGCTCGCGTTGTAGATCGCGACTGCGCCCCACAGCGTACTCGCGTGCCGGGCGCGCTGTTGCGCTCCCGCTGAAGTGGCGGCCGCGATCATGAGGGCGCCAACGAGGATCGATTTCTGCATCAGTGACTCCAAAGGTTCAGGACGCTCACGCTCAAGGCATGACGCGTGCCGCGTCGGGTTCTGACAGGCGCTGAGTTCCAACTCATTGTCAACGCATCACCTGCGGCGTGGTTCGTTTCGGGCACGTGCGACTTCGACGCGCGTGACGTGTCGCGATGTGTGTCGCGACGTGTGTCGCGACGTGTGTCGCCATGCGCATCGCCAGGTGTGTCACGGTGCACCGTCACCGGGCGCGCCGAGCCCGAGCCGCTTCATGCGCCGGTACAGATTCGGGCGGTCGGTCTGCAGGCGTCGCGCCGCCTCGGCTACCACACCGTCAGCCGCCGAGAGCGCTCGTGTGATCAGCAGCCCCTCGTACTCGTCGAGCGCGTCGGCGAGCGCGATGTCGAGCCGTTCACCATCGGGCAGCGCGTTGGGTCTCGCCGAGGTGTGCTCTCCGGCGGGGAGCACACTCGCGACTTCAGCGGCGCCGATCGATTGTCCGGCGAAGAGGATGCTGAGTCGCTCGACGATGTTGGCGAGTTCGCGCACGTTTCCGGGCCAGCGATAGCGCGAGAATGCGTCCACGCCGGCCTGCGTCCACTGCGGCGCGGCCTGTCCGGAGCGCCGCCGGTGGAGCGCCGCGAAGTGCGACACGAGTGCCGCGATGTCCCCTGGGCGCTCACGCAGCGGCGGGATCACCATCGGGATCACGTTGAGACGGAAGAAGAGATCCTCGCGGAACCGTCCCTCTCGCACTTCGCGCGCGAGATCGCGATTGCTCGCGGCGAGGATCCGCACATCCACCTTGATGGGCTTGCCACCGCCCACGCGCTCGATCTCCCGTGCTTCGATCGCGCGCAGCAACTTGGCCTGCGCCTCCGCCGAGAGCTCGCCGACCTCGTCGAGCAACAGCGTGCCGGTGTGCGCGAGTTCGAACCGACCGATCCGCCGGTCGGTCGCGCCGGTGAACGCGCCCCGCTCGTGCCCGAACATCTCGCTCTCCAGGAGATCACGCGGGATCGCCGCGCAGTTCACGCGTACGAACGGCTTGTCCTTGCGCGGGCTCTGCGCATGGATCGCCGACGCTACGAGCTCCTTGCCGGTGCCGGACTCGCCGCCGATCAATACGCGGGCGTCGGTCGGTGCGACGCGTGCGATCATCTCGCGGACGCTGCGCAGTGCGGGACTGTCGCCGACGAGCTCGCCGGCGAGGCCGAGGTCGGCGCGCAACGCCGAGCGTTCGCGCCGCGCCTGACGCAGCTCGAGTGCGCTCGCGAGCGCGAGGAGCACGCCTTCGGGTGTGAGCGGCTTCTCGAGGAAGTTCACTGCTCCCAGGCGTGTCGCCTTGACCGCGTCGGCGAGACCGGCGCGCCCTGACATCATCACCACCGGCAGATCGGGGAAGCGACCGCGCAGTTGTTCGAGTAGTTCGAGCCCGTCGGTCGGTCCCGGCATCATCAGGTCGAGCAGCACGAGGTCGGGCTCGTATTCCACGGCGCGCGCCAATCCCGCGGCGGCATCGCTCGCGTCGCGGACCTCATAGCCCTCGGCGGCCAGCAGCGCACCGACCATGCGGCGGATGTTCGGCTCGTCGTCGACGATCAGGATCGAGGGCATCGTGTCGGTGCGGGTTGAGGGCGGCGCGCGAGCGGACTCAGGGGTCGCGCGAGGGCAGTACCCCGCCAACGCGCTCGCGTTCGGCGAGGAGCTTCGTCACGAAGCGCTGCCCTTCCGATATCCGCTCGGTCTCCAGCGCCATCGCCTCGATCGCGGTCTCGATGCGCGCCAGCCGTTGATCCCGCTCGGCCTCGCCAGGAGACACCGTCAGCTTGCGATCATGTCGCTTCACGTACGCGATCACGAGCGGAAGCCCGAGCACGATCACGATCGCCGAGCCGAAGAACACGGTCATCATGTACATGTCTTCCGTCATGCATGCCCTCCCGGGCCGTTCGGTCCTGGTGTCGCGCGAGGGAAACGGAGTCGGATCTCCGTGCCGCGTCCCGGTTCGCTCTCGGCCTGCACTCGACCCCCGTGCGCCACGACCGTCTGCTTGACGATCGCAAGCCCGAGGCCCGTCCCGCCAGTCTTCGCCGTCACGTACGGATCCCAGATCCGTTCCAACTGATCGCTGGAGATCCCCACGCCGTCGTCACGCACGGCGATCACCGACTCCCCGCCCTGCGACCGCACACTCACCACCACCGCACCGCGCCCCTGCGTCGCGTCGACCGCGTTGAGTAGCACGTTCGCGAGCGCGCGCTGCAGCGCATCGTGCTGGCCCGTCACGAGCACCCCGTCATCGCCGTCGACGCGCACCGTCATCTCCAGCGGCATAGTGGTCCGCACCGTCTCGCGGGCCAACTCCGCCAGATCCACCGTCGCTGTCGGCCCTTCGGGGAGCCGCCCGAACTGCGCGAAGCTCTTGGCCATCGCCTCGAGTCGCGCCGACTCGGTCTCAAGCACTTCCACTGCGTCGCGTTGCTCGGGCTGCACCGAGCGCCGGAGGCTCGTGATCGCGAAGCGGATCGGTGTGAGCGGGTTCTTGAGCTCGTGCGCCACCTGACGTGCCGACTCGCGGAACGCCGAGAGTCGCTCTGCTTCGATCGCCGAGCGGCGCCCCGCTTCGATCTCCGCAGCCATCTGCCGCATACCGGCGCGCAGCACCCCGAACTCCGGTGCGCCCTTGGCCTCCCCTTCGTGCGGCAGCGGCAGTCGTTCGGCCTTCGCGATCCGATCGGTCCACCCGACGAGTTCGTCCAGTGGACGCGAGACCTGGCGGCTCAGGTGCCCCGCCACACGGGTGGCGAGGAGCGAGAGGATCGCCAGCAGCACGAGGCCCGCCACCACGATCCTGGGGAGCGCGATGCGCGTGAGCAGTCCAAAGCGGCGCGCCTGCATCCGTGACTCGCCGAGCAACTGCTCGTGCTCGGCGAGCGCTGCCGATGCGGCGGCGGAGCCAGGTGAAGTCCGAGCGAGATCGATCGCCCGCTGTCCACTCGTCGCGACCCGCTCCCATGCACCGGACCCGCTCATGTACGGCAGTGCGGAGGCCGCCGCGTAGCTCCATGCGGCCGTGAGCACGATCGCGGGCACGAGCGCGAAGAGCGCGAGAATGAGAAACAGCCGGGTCCGGAATCGAGGGTGCTTCACGCGATGCCTGAGGCCTCTGCGAGGGCGCGAAAAGGATGGTTTCGACCCTCAAGTCTACGTT
>JANOTB010000012.1:0-2370 GCA_031416115.1 Gemmatimonadota bacterium | reverse complement strand
CGGTCGTCCCGCCCCCACTCTGCTGCGCCAGCCGGTGCCCGCTCGCGGTCGCTCGGTAGGTCGTGACGACCCCGCCCTTGGTGACGCTCTGGAGCCGGTTCCAGGGATCGTAGCTCGCCGCCGTGAGCGCGTAGGGGGCCGGCGTGGTGAGCAGGTTCCCATTCGGGTCGTACGTGAAGCCCCCCGTCTCGGCGTCCCACGGCTCGCTCGTCGGCGCGATCGCATCGGTCACGCTGCTCAGCCGATTGCTCGCGCCGGAGTAGCTGTAGGTCAGCTGAGCGTAGGGGGCCGGCGTGGTGAGCAGGTTCCCGTTCGAGTCTTATGTGAAGTTCCCCGTCTCGGCGTTCCATGTTTCACTTGTCGGCGCGGTCGCAGCCGTCACGCTGTTCAGTCGATTTCTCGCGCCGGGATAGCTGTAGGTCAGCTGGTCGACCAGGGTCGCGGCCGACCGATACCGCCGGAGCCCGGTCAGGTTCCCGGTGCCGTCGTAGATACAGGCCCGCCTGAGAGCGGACGCTACGACGACTGGTCCTACATCGCGTTGCGCTTGAGTGAGAACTCGAAGTCTGATGCTCGCGCAGAGCAGGTCACGGTTTCACAGGTTTCAACCGCCGCAGAACTACGCCTACCTCCTTATGCAGATCGGGGTCGGTCCCGAGCTCAACCAGGGCGGCGCGAGCGCGCGGATCGATAGAGCGTGCTAGAGCGCTCAGCAACAACAGTCGGCTCGACCCATGGCTTGCGTCTTTCGCGAGAGCGATCAGGGCGTCGATCGTCTCGTCATTCACCGTGGCCGCAATCGCCGCAGCCAGTCCACTCTTGACGCGTTCCTCCGACTCTTGGCGGTACAATCGCTGCAGCGCCACAAAACCAAATGCCGCCTCCGGCACCGCCAATGCTCTGGCGATTCCTTCGCGAATAGCGGCTGGATACGGTCGTTCAAGGTGTTTAAGCAATATCGGAAGCGCCGTTGAGTACGAGGCGCTTGTGTTCACTAGATCCCACGCAGACTCCACGGCGACGCCGGATGCCTGCAACTCATCGACCAAGGGTGACTCAGCTCGCCGCCACTCTTCTGCGCACCTCTGGCGCTCGCCGTCTTCGCGCGCTCGCCTAGCCGCAAAATCTGGATCGGCATTCAATTGTTCGATCAACTCAGCTGCAGTGAGCTTCTTCACGGAATGACCCGGAGATTGATGGTTCCGTTCGCGACCGCCTGCTTGAGAGGCTCGGATAGAGTAGTGCTCGGTCGCACCCACAAATCGAAACGCAACCCATTCGCGCTTGCATGAGCGGCGAAGTCGCGGAGTTGCTGCGTATAGCTGAGCGAACCGACATTCTTGACTTCGGTCAGGACCGTACCCGTCAATCCGTCCGGAATGCGCGCTCGTCCTGCGATGTCTATCGCGACCTTTGGGCCGATCGCAGCAACTCCGCGGACCGCCGCCTCGCCTGCTTGTCCGACGCGGACGACATCCGCTCCACCGCGTGCTAGTGACTGCGCCGCATCACCGGCTCGCAGCATCGACCCCGAGAGCGGCGTCAGGAGCCCTACGAGCGATAGCGCGCGGTCCGCAGCGGTCAGGTCTGTCCCGTCCAACGTCCTGCCGAACGCTACTGCAGTGGCATCCGCCACGGTGCTGGTTCCGGGAGCGACAGATAAGACGGGAGTGGCGACTCCCGCGAGTCCCCGCGCTGCGGCACCTGCCCACATTCCCGGCCGTGGTCGCAGCACCGGACCGACCATTCTCGCGCCGTTGGGATTTCGATTCGCACTCTCCTGTCTCCCATCGGGGTCGATTAAGGTGTTGGGATCATCCAACACATACGTGTACGGCGCCCACTCCGGATGCTTCGCCGCGAGTTCGTCCACGCTCCCCCACCGCCCGAATGCACTCAGGTACGTCCGCGCCCCGAAGTCGTCCAGCCCTGTCGCCAAGTCGCGCGGCTGTCCGGTGAACCCCTCCTTCGTCCCGCTAGAGAGCGTCCGGCCCGCCAGCACCGCGCCCCACGGATCGTAGTCCGTGCTCTCCACCACCGTCGTGCCCGTCACCACGGCCCGCACGCTGCCGAGGAGGTCGGCGTGGTAGTAACGCCGACCCCCCGTACTCGGCTGCCGCCCGACGGCTTGCGTCCCGGCCAGCACGTTGAAGTGCCAGACCGTCGGCGTTCCGGACGCGTTGACGGTCACGCTCCCGAGCACCGTGGCCCCCTCGCGGAGCGTCACCCCGGTCGTCCCGCCCCCACTCTGCTGCGCCAGCCGGTGCCCGCTCGCGGTCGCTCGGTAGGTCGTGACGACCCCGCCCTTGGTGACGCTCTGGAGCCGGTTCCAGGGATCGTAGCTCGCCGCCGTGAGCGCGTAGGGGGCCG
>JANOTB010000011.1:0-20038 GCA_031416115.1 Gemmatimonadota bacterium | reverse complement strand
GGTGAATGATGCCACCGACGCCACCGTGATGATCCGCCCTTCGCGCCGCGCGATCATCCCCGGGAGCACGGCGCGGGTGAGGAGCATCGGCGCCATCACGTGCAGCTCGAGCATCGTCGCCTGCTCACCAAGCGGGCGCGTCGCGAACTTTCCCTTGGTACCGAAGCCGGCGTTGTTCACCAGCAGCATCACCCGCTCGTTCCGCGCGAGGAACTCGCCCAGCGTGCGCATCCCGTCGTCGCGCGACAGGTCCGCCGGCCACGGCTCGGCGGTGATGCGGTACTGCGCGCTCAGCTCAGCGCCGAGCGTCTTGAGGCGCTCCGCGTCGCGCGCCACGAGAAGGAGGTCGAACCCCCGTTCAGCCAGCTGGCGGGAGAACTCGCGGCCGAGTCCGGCGGAGGCACCGGTGACGACGGCGAGAGGGCGGGTGGACTCGGAGTTGGTCGTGGGCACGCGATAATCTACAATTACTTCGGCATGGGCATCATCCAGGCTTCCATCCCGATCTTCTTCGTCCTCATCGCCCTCGAACTCCTCTGGAGTCAGGCGAGTGGGCGCCGCGTGTTGCGCCTCAACGACTCGCTCTCCGACCTGAGTTGCGGGATCCTGAGCCAACTCGCCGGCATTTTCACCAAGCTCTTCACGATCGGGATCTTCATCTGGGTCGGTGAGCGCGCTTCGCTCCAGTTGTTCGTGCCGTTCGTGCCGGTGTGGCCGGAGCGTGCGCCCTTCTTGGCCGCAACGGGCTTTCCCGGCTTCGGCGTCGACATCGTGGCGCTCGCGAGCTGGAGCGTGGTATTCGTCCTCGTGGACCTCTGCTACTACTGGTCGCACCGCTGCGCTCACGAGATCAACATCCTCTGGGCGGGGCATGTGGTGCACCACCAGAGCGAGGAGTACAACCTCCCTGTGGCACTGCGGCAGAGCGCCCTGCACGGACTCATGAGCTGGGTCTTTTACGTGCCGCTCGCGGTGATCGGCGTGCCCTGGCGGATGTTCGTCGCCTGCAACGCGATCAACCTCGTTTACCAGTTCTGGATCCACACGCGCGCAGTCGGCACCATGGGCCGCGCCACTGAGTACGTGATGAACACGCCGAGCCATCACCGCGTGCATCATGGCGTGAATCCCAAGTATCAGGACAGGAACTACGCTGGCGTGTTCATTGTGTTCGACCGTTGGTTCGGGACCTTCGTGCAAGAAGCCGACGAGCCGGTGTATGGGATCACCAAGCCGTTGCGCAGTTGGAATCCGCTCTGGGCCAACGTGCACGTGTTCGTGCAGATCGCGACGGACGCATGGCGCGCGGAGCGGTGGATGGACAAGCTCCGGATCGTGTTCGGACGTCCGGGGTGGCGGCCGCCTGAGCTCGGGGCGATCGAGCGCCCGCGCGAGGTCTCGACGGAGACCTTCGTGAAGTTCGACCCGTCAGTCCCGGCCCCCCTCGCCTGGTACGGCTTCGCGCAGTTCGTGTCCGCGCTCGTCGCGGGATTCCTGCTGCTCCGGCGCGCGGACTCGATCCCAGTGGGACTGGCGGTGGCGCCCGCCTTCTTCGTCGCGCTCGCGCTGGCTGGGGTGGGCGGAGTGTTCGAGCGTGCCAAGTGGGCTCGTTCGCTCGAGACGGCGCGGTTGCTCGCGACCGCGGCCGCCTGCGGAGGCCTGCTCTACACCGGGCTGGCGTCGGGGCTCGTCGTGTGGAGCGTGCTCGCGTTCGCGCTGGTCTCGCTCGCGGTGCTGTGGGCGTATCGGGGTGAGCTGACCAAGCTGGAGCTCGCGCCGCTGATGTGACGCCAGCGCGCCGAACGCATCCTCGGCGCGATTCCCCGGCGATTGCATGTTCCAACTCACCACTGACGAGACCGCGACTTTGACATCACAAGCTGTGATGTCAAAGACAAGAGGCGGCCGCCGCTCGCGACCGTACGCGTTCACCGAACAGGGCGTCGCGATGCTGTCGAGCGTGCTGCGCAGTCCGCGCGCCGTCGAGGTGAACGTCGAGATCATGCGGGCGTTCGTTCGCGTCCGCGAGATGGTGGCCGGACGCGCCGATCTGGTGCGCCGTCTTGACACACTCGAACAACGGTATGACCAGCAGTTCCGGGCGGTCTTCGACGCGATCCGGGCGCTCGTCGCCGAGGAGGCGAAGCCGCGGCGGCGGATCGGCTTCCACCGCCCACAAGACGAGTCACTGGTTGGACATCACGATCTGTGATCTCAAAACCGGACCGCGCTCGGACCGTCGACGGTCACCTTCCACCGACCACCCACCACCCTGTAGTTTTCGACCAGTCCAACACACTAGGTATTCCCGTGAAGATCGCCGTCTGCATCAAGCGCGTCCCCGACATGGACGTCCGGTTCAAGATCGCCCCCTCCGGCAAAGCCGTCGACGAAGCGGGGCTCAAATTCGACATCTCCGACTTCGACGGCTACGCCGTCGAAGCCGCGCTTCAGATCAAGGAGAAGCTCAACGCCGGCGAGGTCGTCGTCATCTCTCTCGGCCCCGACGTCGTGCAGGAGACGCTGCGCAAAGCGATGAGCATGGGCGCCGACCGCGCCGTGCAACTCAAGGCCGACGCGGTCCCCGCCGACTCGTACGCGATCGCCACCGCGCTCGCCGCCGAACTCAAGGACGGCGGCTACGACCTCATCATGTTCGGCCGCATGTCGATCGACACCGCGCACGGTGCCACCGGCGCGATGACCGCCGAACTGCTCGGCCTGCCGGTCGTGAACGCGATCAGCAAGTTGGAGTTCGACGGCCGCACCGCGAAGATGCGTCGCGAACTCGAAGGTGCGTACGAGCTCGTCGAGTGCGCGCTCCCCGCCGTCGTCACGATCGACGAAGGCATCGCACGGCCGCGCTACCCCTCGCTCAAGGGGATCATGGCCGCCAAGAAGAAGCCGCTCGAGACCAAGCCCGCCCAGCTCGCCGAGCAGCGCCTCGCGCTCGACGCGATGGCGCTCCCTCCGGAGCGGTCGGCCGGTCGCATCATCGGCGAGGGTTCGGCCGTCGTGCCCGAGCTCGTCCGACTCCTCAAGGAAGAAGCGAAGGTCCTCTAGTGTCCAACAACGTCCTCGCATTCGCCGAGTCGCGCGGTGGTGATCTGCGCCGCGCCGCGCTCGAAGCTGTCACCGCCGCTCGCGCCGTCGCCGATGTGCGTGGTGGTGCCGTGCACGCGATCCTCTTCGGTGCACCGGGCATCGGGTCACACGCGGCCCGCCTCGGCGCGCATGGCGCCGACGGCGTGATCGTCGTCGAGCACGCGGCCTTCGCCAACAACAACCCTGAGGCCGTTGCCGCGACCATCGCGTCGAAGATGGCGGGCTACGGCGCTTTCGTGTGCGCTGCGAGCGCGACCGGCAAGGACATCGCCCCTCGCGTCGCCGCCAAGCTCAAGGTCCCCGTGGCCTCCGACGCCGTCGCCATGACCGCGAGCGCGACGTCGATCACCGTCACGCACCCCGGCTACACCGGCAAGATCCTGCAGACGCTCACGCTCAAAGCGAGTCCGGCGGTCGTGAGCGTACGTCCAGGTGCCTTCCTACCTAAGGAGAACGCGAAGGCCGGCACCGTCGAGGCGTTCGCCCCCGCGAGCGATCCGTCCGCGAGCCGTGTGAAAGTCACCGAGACGGCCACCGGCAACACCGCCAAGCTCGACCTCGGTGAAGCGCCGGTCATCATCTCCGGTGGTCGCGGCCTCAAGGAAGCCGCCAACTTCAAGCTCGTCGAGGATCTGGCCGCGGCGTTCGGCAACGCGGCGGTCGGTGCGACGCGCGCCGTGACCGATGACGGCTGGCGTCCGCATTCGGACCAGATCGGGCAGACCGGTCGGCTCGTCTCGCCAGATCTCTACATCGCCTGCGGCATCTCCGGAGCCATTCAGCATCTCGCCGGCATGCGCACCTCCAAGACGATCGTCGCGATCAACAAGGACAAGGAAGCGCCGATCTTCAAGATCGCGGACTATGGCATCGTTGGGGACGTGCTCGAGATCCTGCCGGTCCTCACTGCCGCGGTCAAGCAGGCCAAGGCGTCCGGGTGAACTGAATGCATGCGTCGAACGCGGTCTTCCTCGCCGTTCTCGTCCTCTCGATCGGGTTCTTCGCCGCGAATGTCCAGCGGTTGATCGGGTACCTGCGCGTCGGCCGACTCGACGACACTCGCTGGAACGACGTCCCAACGCGCGCAGGGAACCTCCTCCGCATCGGCATCTTCCAGACCAAGATCTTCCGCGACTCGATCGCCGGACCCATGCACGCCGCGATCTTCTGGGGATTCATGATCCTCGGCGCGGGCACCACCGAACTGCTCATCGAGGGCGTGATCCCCTCGTTCAGCTACGCGAACTTCCTGCCGCAGCAGGTCTATTGGCTCTATGTCGCGAGTCAGGAGGCTTTCGGTGCGATCGTCCTCGCCGCCGTCGGCATGGCTCTCTTCCGGCGACTCACCAAGCGCGTCAAGCGCCTCATGGGCAAGGAGACGCATCCCAACGACCCGCTGCTGATCCTCTCGTGGATCGGCGCGCTCATGGTGACGATGTTCCTCGCGAGCGCGTTCCAGATCGCTGCCGAACCGTTGCCGCTCGCGGGGATGCGGCCGGTGAGTTATCCGCTCGCCGTCGCGCTCGTGAACCTCGCGGTCATTCCCGGGCTCCCGTCGCCGGTGTTCATGCACGAGCTCTTCTGGTGGATGCATGCACTGCTCGTGCTCGGCTTCCTGAACTACTTGCCGTACTCCAAGCACCTGCACGTCGTGGTCTCGCTCCCCAACACCTATCTCTCCAACACGAGCGGCCCCGGTACGGTCGGGGCCATGCGCCCGATGGACTTCGATGGCGCTGAGGCCGAACAGTTCGGCGCGAGCGACGTCGAGCACCTGAGCTGGACGTCGCTGCTCGACGGCTTCGCCTGCACCGAGTGCGGCCGTTGCACCGCCGTCTGCCCGGCGCACATCACGGGCAAAATGCTGAGCCCGCGCAAGATCATGATCAACGTGCGCGAGCGCCTCGAGGCCAAGGCGCCGTGGATGGTCACCGACGCCGCCGGCGTCGCGACGCTCTCGCCCGACGCACCTGCCGGTCTCGCCGAAAAGACCCTGCTCGGCGGCTACATCACCGACGAGGAACTCTGGGCCTGCACCTCGTGCCGCGCCTGCGTCTACGAGTGTCCGGTCGGGATCGACCAGCTCTCGGTGATCAACGAGCTACGCCGCAACCTCGTGCTCACCGAGTCGCGGTTCCCCGAGGAGATGATGCCGGCATTCGAGTCCATGGAGGCGAGTGGCTCTCCGTGGGCGTTCGATCCGGGCGACCGCGGCAAGTGGGCCGAGGGAATGAACATCCCGACCCTGGCCGAGATGGCCGCGCGTGGAGCGAAGCCCGATGTGCTCTACTGGGTGGGCTGCATGGGATCGTTCGACGATCGCGCCAAGAAGACCACGGTCGCGTTCGCCAAGATCCTCCAGGCCGCGGGCGTGAACTTCGCGATCCTCGGGCAGGAGGAGAAGTGCAATGGCGACCCGGCTCGTCGCATGGGCAACGAGTACCTCTATCAGATGCTCGCCAAGGACAATGTCGAGACGCTCGGCAAGTACGGCGTGAAGACGGTGGTCACGGCCTGTCCGCACTGCTTCCACCAGCTCGGCAACGAGTACCCGCAGTTCGGTGGCGAGTACGACGTGGTGCATCACTCGACGTACATCGAGCACCTGCTCGCCGAGGGGCGCGTGCCCATCCGGCAGGAGCTGCACGCGCCGGTGAGTACGTTCACGTATCACGACTCCTGCTATCTCGGTCGGTACAACAATGTGTACGACGCGCCGCGCGAGACGCTCAAGCGCGCGTTGCCGGTGATGAACTTGGTCGAGATGCCGCGCAGCAAGGACAAGGGGCTCTGCTGTGGCGCTGGTGGCGGCCGCATGTGGATGGAGGAGAAGGAAGGGAAGCGGATCAATCTTGAACGAGCAGAAGAAGCGCTCGCCACGAATGCCGGCTCGATCGCCGTTGCCTGTCCGTTCTGCATGACCATGATGGCGGACGGTGTGAAGGCGAAGGGGAGCGAGGTCCCGGTGTACGACATCGCCGAGGTCGTTGCGGGGCAGTTGGCTTGAGGAGCATGCGATGAGCCAGGTGAACCCTGCGGCGAGTCGGTTGCCCGGCCAGCCCGATCATTCCGACTATCCCGATCATCCCGACCTTCCGTACAAGCCGCCGTTCGCGTATCTCGGGGCGATCGCGGTCGGGGTGGGTGTGCATCACTGGTGGCCGATGCAGGCGCGGCCTGGTGGGTGGATGCTCCTCGGCGTTGCGCTCGTTGCGCTCGGAGTCTCGCTGCTTGTCTGGGCGAAGGTCGTGTTCCGTGCTAAGCGCACGCCGATCGAGCCTTGGAAGGCGACCAAGGCGATCGTGAGCGATGGCCCGTTCGCGTGGTCGCGGAATCCGGTGTACATCGGGTTCGCGATCATTCAGGTGGGGATTGGAGTCTGGAGCGACAAGCTCGCCGTAGTCGCGTTTGTGCTCGTGCCGATCGTGATGACGGCGCTGCTGATCGTGCCGCGCGAGGAGACTTACCTCCAGCGGAAGTTCGGTGCGGAGTATGAGGAGTACTGCGCGCGGGTGCGGCGCTGGGTTTGAGATCCACAACACGAATCGACAGACCGACTTGGACGGCGCGCGCCACGGTCTCGGTCAGTTCGAGACCGCACTCTGAGCCGTTAACGAGCCGCGATCACTCGAAAGCTTCCACTCTGCTCCGCCCACTGAATGATCCTCCGATCCGCCGTCACCAACGGCGCCCCTACCGCCATCGCCGTCACGATGATCGCGCGGTCGAACGGATCTGTTGGAGCTCCCAACGGCAGCTCCGCCGTTCGCATCATCAACTCGACCGTGAACGGCACCATCCGCGTGCCCGGTGCCGACCGCGCACGATCGATCCACTCGCGCACCGGTAGCTGCAGACGCATGGACCCGCGGCCAGCCTTCAGCGCGATCTCCCACGCCGCCACGTCCGGGACGAGCATTCCGCCCGACTGTTGGGCGGCAGACACCGCGCGCAGCGCGTCGGCGCTCATCGGATAGGCTTCCGGAGCGAAGTGTCCGATCCACACGTGTGTATCAAGCAGCACCCGGTTACTCGGAGCCGTGTACTCGGCGAAAGCGATCTCCGCAACGCGACCCGCGCGGCGCGCCATGGTCACTCCTCGGGGAATATCGACGTCTCGAGCGACCAGACGTCCTCCGGCTCGGTCGGATCGCCGACGAACTCGACCGTGCCGCTGAGCCAGCCGTAGGTCGAAGGGATCGCGCCCTCCGGCGCGACCAAGCGAGCGACCGCGCGACCATGCTTGGTGATCACGATTTCATCGCCAGTCCGCAGCACCTCGTCCATGAGGGCGAGACAGTTCGCCTTGAACTCGGTGGCCGAGATCGTCCGGCTCTGTTTCGATGGTTTCGTCGACATGTAGATGAATAAGTAAGTATGACTACAAAAATATGGTCATTCCAATAATTTCGCAAGAGTCCTCTCCCATCGTGGAGAGGCTCCTATTGAAGGGTGACCAGTACCCGCGCCTCGCCGGGCCCAAGCCGCGCTGAGTCAGGTCGCGCGGTGGGTGCCCCGCCTGGCGACCAGTTCCTCGACCGCGCGTGTGCCGATGCGCACCCCGTCGCTCGCGGCATCGGCAAAGGCGGTGCCCCTCAGGCCGAATCCGGTGAGGTGGACCCCCGGAAGCGCCGTGAGCGCCTGCTCGATCTGCAAGACGCGGTCGCGATGGCCGATCTCGTATTGCGGGATCGCTCGCGGTACGCGCACCACCTCGACGAACGTCGGCGCCTCGGACACACCATAGAGTCGCGCCACCTCGTCCCGGGCGAGCGCGCCGATCGTCGACTCGTCCATCGCCCCGGCCTCGGGGTCCACCGCGCCGCCGTAGAGCGCGCGGATGAGTAGGTGGTCGCGTGGCCCCCGCCCGGGATAGGTCTCGGTTTCCCAGAGATTGCCGAGCATCCGGTACCCCTCATCGCGCGCGATCAGCACACCGAAGCCTCTGGGCACCAGCCGTCGCCCGGCCGGTCCGTAGCCGAGTCCCACCACCGTGACCGCCGGACAGGCGATCCCACTGAGTGCATCGGCCACGACGGGAAGCTCGGCGCGGAGCAACGAAGCGCTTGCCCAAGGCTCGCCGGCAAGGATCACGGCATCGGCCGGCACAGCTTCGGCGTCATGGGCGACGGTAACGTTCCATCCCGCGGGCGCACGCACGATCGCCTGTACTGCCGCGCCGCACCGCACGGTGAATCCGCCGCGCGCGGCGAGGGCGCGGGGCAACTGTTGCATCCCGCCGCGGAACGAACGAAGCGTACCCGAGCTGGTGCGGCCGCGCCGCGCGACCATCCCGCGAATCACCGATCCGTGTTCGCGCTCGAGCGCCACCATCTTCGGAAAGGCCGCGGCGACCGAGAGGCGCTTGGCGTCGCCGGCAAAGAAACCGAGCGTCATCGGCAACACGAGTCGGTCGGCCACCTCGGGTCCGAGCCGGCGCGCGGCGAACTCCCACACCGACTCGTCCAACCCGTCGAGTCGCGCCGGGACGAACGGCTCGCCGAGGAGTCGCGCCACGCCGCGCGCGCTCAGGATGCCCGACAGCAGGAAGCCGATCGGATTCGAGACGACGCGCCGCAGTCGGCCGGCCCGGAAGAGGTAGCGACGCGCCGCGCCCGCGTCGGCGGGGACCAGCGCGTCGCGCATCCCCGCGCCATCGATCAGCCGCTCCATTTCCGGGCGCCCGCCGAGAAAACCGGACGGTCCGCCTTCGAGAAGCCAGCCCCCGCGCACCATGCTCTGCGCCTTCCCGCCGACCTCGCCGGCGCGCTCGAGCACCAGCACCTCGAGCCCGTCCGGCACGCTGGCCGCGTGCTGCTGCGCCGCCCAGGCCGCCGCGAGCCCCGAGATCCCGGCCCCGACGACCACCAGGCGGCGCACGGTCAGACCGTCCGGCTGAACACCGGCCGCGCTTCCGCCGCGTGCCGCTCGCGCTGGTAGCGGTCGAAGCACATCGCCAGGTTGCGGATCAACAGTTCACCCGTCGGTGTCGCCCTGATGCGCGCCGCGTCCACCAGCACCAGCCCGCCTGCCTCGTACACCGAGAGCAGGGCGAGGTCCTCGGCGAAGTATTCTGCGAACCCGATACCGTACCGCCGTTCGATTTCCGCGATGTCCACGCGAAAGTTGCACATGAGGTCGTGGATGACCGCGCGCCGCACCTCGTCGTCGTCCGACCGCGTCACACCGCGCGACACGGGGAGCTCGCCGCGGCCAAGCCGCTCCTCGTACGTCGAGAGCTTCTTCTCGTTCTGGACATACGCGCCCCGCACGTCGCCGATCGCCGAGATGCCGAACCCGAGCACGTCATCGCCGGGGATCACCGCGTATCCCTGGAAGTTCCGCCGCAGCCGGCCGGCGTGCTTGGCGCGCGCGAGCTCGTCGTCGGGGAGCGCGAAGTGGTCCATCCCGATCGGCTCGTAGCCCGCGCGGAGGAACTTCTCGCGGGCGATCGCGAAGAGCGCGACCTTGGTCTGCGCGTCGGGGAGCTGGTTCTCCTCCAGCTTCTTCTGGTGGCCGCGGACCCAGGGGACGAAGGCGAACGAATAGACCGCCGCGCGATCGGGACGGAGCCCGACCACCGCGTCCACCGTGCGCTCGAACGTCTCCGGCGTCTGCAGGGGCAGGCCGTAGATGAGGTCCACGTTGATCCCGCGGAACCCGCGGCGGCGGGCCTGCTCGAGGAGCGCCGCCGTCTGCTCCAGCGACTGGACGCGGTTGATCGCTTCCTGCACCGCCGGCGTGAGGTCCTGAACGCCGAACGAGATCCGGTTGAACCCGAGGTCGGCGAGCGCGTCAATGTGCGCGGACGATGTCACACGTGGGTCGGCCTCGAGCGCGAGCTCGGCGCCTGGCAGCGGCGTGAACTCCCTCAGCAGGTGCTCCATCAACTCGGTCAGCTGCGCCGGCGTATAGTAGGTCGGCGTCCCGCCGCCGAGGTGGAGCTGAGCGAAGTGGCGCCGGTGCGGTAGGCGCTCGGCCACCAGCGTGATCTCGCGCTTGAGCAACTCGAGATACGGCGCGGCCGCCTCGCGATGCTTCGTCACGATCACATGGCAGCCGCAGAACAGGCACCGCTCCTCGCAGAACGGCAGGTGCAGGTAGAGCGAGAGGGGCGCGTCGCCCAAGGCGTCGGCGGCGGCCAGTCGCTCGCCATAGTCCGCGACTGTCACGCCGTCGTGGAACTCGACCGCCGTTGGATAGCTCGTGTAGCGCGGGCCCGCCAAGTCGTACCGCGCCAGCCACTCGGCGGTGACCTCGCGGCCGACCGGGCGCGACGCGCTGGGCGGGTGGTCAGGCACCGTGCTCATGCCGGACCGTCCGCTCGCTCGACGTTCTCGAGCACGGGCTCGGCGTGCACGCGCTCGGCGTGCACGACGTCGATCAGCGCGTGCACGCTCTCGATCGGCGTCTCGGGGAGGATGCCGTGGCCGAGGTTCACCACGTGCCCCCGCGCCGGCACGCGCTCGAGCAGGGCGCGCGTCGCCGCACGCGTTGGCCCGGGGCCGGCGAGAAGGATCGCCGGGTCGAGATTGCCCTGAAGCGCCATGCCCGGACCAAGCCGGCCGCGCAGCGCTCCCAGATCCTCGCGCCAGTCCACCGCCAATGCCTCGGCGTTCAGCGCGGCGTAGGCGTCCACGAGATGTGGGGCGTCCTGCACGAAGAGGATCCGCGGCGCGCCGAGGCCGCCGGTCGCGTCGAGGAAGCGCACGAGGTGCGGACGCACGAGATGCGTCCACTGGTCGAGCGAGAGGATGCCGGCCCAGGTATCGAAGAGCTGCACCGCCTCGGCGCCGGCGCGCACCTGGGCCGTGACGTAGCGGATCGCCAGCGTGGTCAGTCGCTCGAGCAGCGCGCGCACCAGTCCTGGATCGCCGGCGGCAAGCGCACGGAGCGCCGGGAATCCCGGCTGACCGCGCCCCTGCACGAGGTAGGCCGCCAACGACCAGGGTGCGCCGGCGAATCCGAGCAGCGCCTGGCGACCGCCGAGCGTCCGCTTCACGATCGCGAGCGCCTCCATCACCTCCGGCGCGATCTCGTCCGGCTCCGGGTCGCGCAGCGCATCCACGTCGGCGGCGGTGCGCACCGGACGTGCGAGCACCGGACCCGGATCGAACCGGACCGACAGCCCGAGCGCGCCGACCGGGCTCATGAGGTCGGCAAAAATGATTGCCGCGTCGAGCGGAAAGCGCGCCAACGGCTGGAGTGTCACCTCGGCGGCCAACTCGGGGTTCCCCGCAAGCTCCTCGAACCGATGGCGCTCGCGCAGCGCCCGGTACTCGGGGAGATAGCGGCCCGCCTGACGCATCACCCAGACCGCTCGCCGGTCGGTCGGCTCGCCGCGCAGCGTCCGGAGCAGACGGTCGTTCACGACCCCTCCCCCGCGGCGACAAAGCGGTAGCCGATCCCTCGCACCGTATGAAAGTAGCGCGGACGCTCGAGGTCGGGCTCAAAGCGCTTGCGCAGCCGCACGATGAAGTTGTCGATCGTGCGCGACGAGGGGAGCACGTCGTCGCCCCACACCCGGTCGAGGATGTCCTCGCGCCAGACCACCTCGCCGTCCCGCTCTACCAACACCTTGAGGATCATCGCTTCCTTCTGGGTCAGGATCTGGTCGGCGCCGTCGAAGGAGCGCCCACGGAAACTGCGAAAGTCGAACTCATTCCCGCCGAACCGCACCACCGGCTCGAGCGAGGTCAGCGCGTCGTAGCGCGTGCGGCGCCGCAGGATGGCGGCTACGCGCAGCAGCAGCTCGCGCAGGTGGAACGGCTTCATCAGGTAGTCGTCGCCTCCGGCCTCGAGCCCGCGGATGCGATCGTTGGGGCCGCCCTTGGCCGTCAGGAAGAGCACCGGCGTGTCGCGCCCCTCCTGACGCGCCGTCTGGCAGACGGTGAAGCCGTCCATCCCCGGCAGCATCACGTCCATGATGACAAGGCCGTACTCCTGGCGACGGATGCGGTCGAGCGCCACGCGCCCGTCGCCGACGACCTCCACCAGGTGCCCCTCCGCCTCGAGGTTCTCGCGGATCCCGCGGGCGAGGTTCACCTCGTCCTCCACCAGCAGCACGCGGGACGACGTGGCGTTCACTGGTGTGTCTCCTCGACAATAGGCCAGGTGACGGTGAACCGCGCGCCGCGCCCCGCCCCGGCGCTCTCGGCGCTCACGGTGCCGCGGTCCAGGGCCACGCAGCGCCGCACGATGTAGAGGCCGAGCCCCGTTCCGCCGCTGTTCGCGTGCCGTTCGTCCTCCACCCGCACGAACTTGTCGAAGAGCCGGAGGGTGTCGGCGGGTGGAAACCCCATGCCGTCGTCGCTGACCTCGAGTCGCGTGCGACCGTTGTCGGACCGCACCGCCAGACGCACGGCGCCGCCGGCGTCGCAGGCCTTGATCGCGTTGTGCACCAGGTTGCGGATGACCGTCTGGACGCCCTGCCGGTCGGCGCGGATCACGGCGGCGCCCCCGAACTCCGTGCTCACCGTAAGCGACTTCTCGCGCGCCAGGTCGCCAAGCTCACCGAGCACGGTCCGCACTTCGTCCTCGAGCACGACCGTCTGCGGTTCGGCACGCCGCACGGTCGCCGCGAGGCGCGAGGCGTCGAGGATGTTGGCAATCACGCGCTGCAGGCGGCCGAGGTCGGACAGGAGCCGTTCGACCAGCTCGGTGCGTCGAGCCGGCGGCGGGTCGCGCATCGCAAGCGTCTCCGCCGAGAGCCGCAGACTCGCCAGTGGACTCTGCAGCTCGTGCGAGACGGTCGCGAGGAACTCGTCCTGCTGACGACGGAGATTCGCCTCCTCGCGAACGGCGCGATAGACGATCGCCATCGCGGCGAGGAGCACGGCCAGGAAGAACGCCCCTTCCCACGCGTAGCGGTTGAGCCGACGGAACCGCGCGTCGGTGACCGCCGCCAGCGCCTCCGGCGCCACGCGCACCGTCACCACGCGCACCGTCACCGGGTCCCCGGTCACGATGAGGTCCGGGTACATCGCGGCGACGCTGCTCGGGGCGGCACCCGCGCGCAGAAGCGCCTCGGCCGACGCCACCTGCGAATCGAACGCCGCCTGACGCTGCGCCACCACGCCCGCCGTGTAGTACACCTCGTCAATCAGCCAGTACGCGAGCTGCGCGCTGCAGACGGCGAGCAGCACGAGAAAACCGACCTGCACCGAGCGCGTCCGCCGGGAACTGGTGCGCCAGCTCATCGCGCCGTCACCGGGGCAGCAAGTGCGCGCGCCAGCGCGTCGCGAAGTTGCGTGAGGTGGTGCGGCTCGTGCGCCAATGAGAGAAACCCCGCCTCGTACGCGGAGGGCGCGAGCGCCACGCCGTCGGCGAGGAGCGCGTGGAAGAGTGGCGCGTAGCGTGCCGACGCGGCGGCGTCGATCACCTCGGCCGAGCGCGGCGCGCTCCCCGACTGCAGGGCGAGCCAGAAGAGCGACCCCATCCGTACGAGCTGCGCCGGGACCGCTGCGGTCGTCTTGGCGAGCACCGGCGCCAGCAGCGCCTCGAGCGCGCGCCCCGTCTCCTCGAGTCGGGCCCACCCGTTCTCCCGCTCCAGCACCCGCAGCGTGGTCAGGCCCGCCGTCATCGCGATCGCGTTCCCCGAGAGTGTGCCCGCCTGATACACCGGCCCCTCCGGTGCGAGGTGCCGCATCAGTTCGCGCCGGCCGCCAAAGGCGCCGACCGGAAGCCCGCCGCCGATCACCTTGCCAAAGGTCGCCAGGTCCGGCGTGATGCCCAGCACCTCCGCCGCGCCGCCCTTTGCCAGCCGGAAGCCGGAGATCACCTCGTCGAAAACTAGCAACGTTCCGGCGCGTTCCGTCTCCCGCCGCAATGTGGCGAGGAACTCCGGGCGTTGCAGCAACAGCCCGTTGTTGGCCGGCACCGGCTCGATGATCACCGCCGCGATCCGGTCGCCCTCGCGGCGCAACAGCTCGGTGAGCTGCTGCTCGTCGTCGAGCGGCAGCACGACGGTCTCGCGCGTGAACGCCTCGGGCACGCCCGCCGATGAGGCGCGCCCGAACGTCACGAGCCCCGACCCCGCCGAGACGAGCAGATGGTCCACGTGGCCATGGTAGCAGCCGGAGAACTTGACGATGAGATCGCGGCCGGTCGCACCGCGGGCCAGGCGGATCGCGCTCATCACCGCCTCGGTTCCCGACGAGACGAACCGCACCTGCTCGAGTCCGGGGTACGCCGCCACGAGCCATTCGGCGAGCTCGATCTCGGGTTCGCAGGGCGCGCCAAAACTGGTGCCCCGCGTCGCCGCCTCACGGATCGCCTCCTGGACCTCGGGGTGCGCGTGCCCGAGGATCAGCGGTCCCCATGAGCCGACGAAGTCCACGTAGCGCCGCCCGTCCACGTCCTCGATCTCCGCGCCGCGGCCCGAGCGGATGACGAGCGGCGTCCCGCCCACCGCGCGGAAGGCGCGCACCGGCGAGCTCACGCCACCGGGAATCACGCGCGTGGCGCGGTCCATCCAGGCGTGCGAACGCGGACCGGCAGTCACAGCCACCCCTTTTGTAGCGCCTCGCGGGCGTGATAGGTGATGACGATGTCGGCCCCGGCGCGCACCATCGCGTGCAGGTTCTCGCGCACCGCCAGCGCCTCATCAAGCCACCCGCGCTCGGCCGCCGCCTTGACGGCCGCGTACTCGCCCGAAACGTTGTAGGCGGCGAGCGGGAGGGAGCAGGCGTCCTTCACGCGGCGGATCACGTCGAGGTAGGCCAGCGCCGGCTTCACCATCACGATGTCCGCGCCCTCGGCCTGGTCGAGCAGCGCCTCGCGTACGCCCTCGGCCGCATTGCGCGGGTCCATCTGATAGCCGCGGCGGTCGCCGTGCCCGGGCGCCGATCCGGCGGCGTCGCGGAAGGGGCCGTAGTAGGCCGACGCGTACTTCACTGCATACGACATGATGCCGACCTGTTGATGTCCGCGCGCGTCGAGCGCGCCGCGCAGCGCGGCCACGCGGCCGTCCATCATATCGGACGGCGCCACGAGGTCCACGCCGGCGTCGGCGTGCGCCAGCGCCATCTCGGCGAGCGGCCGCAGCGACCGATCGTTGTCCACCTTCCCATTCGTAAGCACGCCGCAGTGGCCGTGGTCGGTGTAGGCGCAAAGGCAGACGTCGGTGATGATCACAAGGTCATCGCCGAGCGCGCGGCGTAGCGCGCGTACCGCCTGCGGCACCGCGCCGCCTGTCGCGTGGCTCGCGCTCCCCGTGGCGTCCTTGGCGTCCTCCGGCGGCGCGCCGAACAGGAGCACCGTCCGAATGCCGAGTTTGCGGTCCGCCTCGACGGCGCGGACCAGGTCGTCCACGCCGGTCCGTGAGATGCCGGGCATCGACGCGATCGGCTCGGCGCCCTTTGTGGCCGGAAGCACGAAGTGCGGCATCACCAGCTGCTCCGGCCGCAGGCGCGTCTCGGCAACCAGGTCGCGCAACGCGGCGGTGCGGCGCAGGCGGCGTGGCCGCACCGCGCCGGGCATCGAGATCGGAAGGTCGGTCATGTCATTGCCTCGAGCATTGCCTCGAATGTCGGCCGCGCCGCTTCAGCGCTCACCGGCAGCTCGGCCGCGACCGCCGCCGCCGACGTCGTCGGGCCAATCGTGATCACGCGGGTCGTGCGCGGCACGAGCGCACAGTTGAGGAGCCCCTGTACGGCGGAGGGACTCGCCAGCCAGACATCCTCCACACCGTCATCGGTGAGGTCGCGCTTGGTCGCCACGAGCGGCACCGGGATGGTGCGATACACATCCACGCGCGTCACCGCGGCGCCGGCCGCAACCAACTCGTCGTCGGCGTCGGTGCGCCCGCCCACAGCGCCCACCATGACCACCTGCCTCGTAGTGCCCGTATTGGTGTTGGCGAGAACGGCGGCCAACTGGCGGCCGAGTCCGGTCGCGGTCTGCTCCGCAGACACAAGCGGCGTCCGCCCGAGTCGTTCCCGGCAGGCCCGCGCCGTCGCCGGCCCGACCGCCGCAACCGAGACGCGCCGCGGGAGCGCGGCGTCGTACATCGCCGCGAGTGCCGCGACCCCCCGCGGCGACGAGACCACGACCCAGTCGGCGACCTCGACCGCGCGCGCAAGTGCGGACCGCGTCGCGGCGTCATCGATCAGCTCGGTCGTGAGGCACGGCAGCACGATCGGCGCGGCGCCGAGCGCGACAAGCTGCGCCGCCCAATCGGCGGCGTCCTCGGCGGCGCGGGTGAGGAGGATCCGCCGCCCGTTGAGCGTTCCGTTGCCGATCACAGAAATGCCTCGGTGGCGATTGCGCGCCACGCCGCCGCGGCAAGCGCGTCGGGGTCGTCGCCGGTAAGCTCGGCACGTGCGATCGTCCCGTCACTGCGCCCGAGCGCGACGGTCAGGCACAGTGCACCGCGCGCCCCGACGCGGCACCAGGCGCCGAACGGGAGCGTGCATCCGCCCTCGGCGAGCGCGAGTGCCGAGCGCTCGGCGCGCAGCGTGCGCGCGCACTCGGCATTATCGATCGCCGCGACGGCGTCACGGACCGGGGAATCGTCGGCGCGGACCTGAACGGCGATCGCGCCTTGCGCTGGCGCAGGGACAAAGTGCGCCGGATCGAGCCGGCGCCTCACGAGCCCTGGCGGGACGAGCGGCTCGGCGCCATCGCCCGCCGCGCGCTTGAGGCGCTGCAGTCCCGCCGCCGCGACCACGATCGCGTCATAGCGCCCATCCACGAGCGACCGCACGCGCGTCGGTACGTTCCCGCGCAATGGCACGATCTCCAGGCCCGGATGCGCCGCGCGCAGCTGCGCCGTCCGCCGCGCCGCCGACGTCCCGACCCGCGCGCCATCGCGCAGCGGAATCGGGGCCGACGTGTCGCCGACCGCGGCCGCCTGCATCAGCAGCACGTCGGCCGCGTCCACGCGCTCAGGCACGGCCGCAACCACCAGCGCGGCCGGTCCGCCGGACGGAAGGTCCTTGTACGAATGCACCGCCACGTCCACGCGCCGCTCGATCAGGGCCGCCTCGATCTCGCGGACGAAGATGCCGAACGCCCCGATATCGGCAAAGGCGCGATCGGTCATCCGGTCGCCGGCGGTCGAGATCACGATCGTCTCGGTCGCGTGCCCGAGTGCTTCCAGGCGCCGCGCCACGTCTCCCGCTTGGGCGAGCGCCAGCGCCGACCCGCGGGTCCCGATTCGCAGTCTCACGCTTCCTCCGCCGCCGGCTCGAGGAGATCCACGTCGGCGCGCTCCATCGCCTCGCGCATCTCCCGCGCCAGCTCTGGCTCGCTCGTGCCGAAGAACACCTCGACCGCCGTCGGCCCCACCTGGAAGACGAGGTCGCGCAGCCCGAGTGCGGGGACGTGGGCGAGCCGGCGCGAGAGGGTCTCCGCCCAGCGACGGATGGCGTCGCGTTCCGGCTGGCCGAGCCCGGCGAGGTCGCGCGCGAAGAGTCGCTCGACGCCCTCGAGCGCGGTGTGCCGATACCGCTGGCGCAGCTGCGCGACCATCGGCCCTATGAGCCGCTCGGCGGTCTGGCGGCGCAGGTCGGTCAGCGCCTCGTCCACCATCGCGCGCGCGGCACCGAGTTCGCCTAGCGCCACGCGCCGTTCCTCGGCCGCTTCTGCGCTGATCTCGTCCATCCCGAGGCGCGGGACGTCGGCGGCGATAGCATCCTCCGGCGCCACGTTCGCCGGCACCCCGAGATCCACGAACAGCGGCGACTCCCCAGACGCCGATCGAGCGGCGATCCGCTCAAGATCGGCGCGCAGCAGTACAGGTTCGCGCGCACCGGTCGCGACGATCACCGCCTCCACGCTTTCGGGCGCCGCGCGGAACTCCGCGAGCGACTGGCTCGTAGCACCCACCTCGACCGCCAGCGCCACCGCCCGCTCCAACGTCCGGTTCACGATCACCATCGGGATCCGCCGCACGGCGAGGGAGCGCGCGCACTGCTCGGTCATTGGCGAGATCCCCACCAGCGCCACGGCCCCGCCGGTGCGCTCGATGCGATCCACGACGTGCCGCACGGCGACGTCGGCGAGCGACACCCGGCCGCGCTGCCCCCGTGCCAGCGGGCTCACCCGCCGGGCGAGCCGAAAGGCCTCGCCGAAGATCGGCTCCAGCCGGCGGCCGACGAGGCCGAGCGCGCGCGACTCCTCAAAGGCGCCGTGGACTTGCTGCGCAATCTCCTGCTCGCCAACCTGCGCCGAGTCGAGCCCGCTGGCGAGGAGAAAAAGGTGCTCGACCGCGCCTTCGCCCTGCCAGACCCGCAGTGTATGCTCGGCCTCGCCACCCTGCGGCTGCCGACCGGCGAGCGCGGCAAAGATCTGCTGACGGCAGGCCGTGATCGGACTGGCACCCTCGAGCGCGAAGGCGACCTCCACGCGGTTGCAGGTGGCGAGGTACACTAGCTCGCGCACACCCGCAGACGCAGCCAGCCGCGGCAGTCGGTCGGCGCGCTCCTCGCGCGGAATGGTCAGCGCACCGAGCGTCTCTGCCTTGCCATGTCGCCAGGACACGCCGACGATCCCCAGTTTGTGCACGTGCCCGCCTCCTCCGGTCGCCGGTCTGCGCGTGGTGCCCGCAGACAGTCTATCCCGGTCGGTCGAGGGGAGTGTCACAGCCGCGTCATGGCGGACCAAGTTCAGTAGAACTCCCGTCGTAGGGCCGGGGGATTCCCCGACCCGCCCGGTCAGCCGAGCGCGAGCGCCTCGAGCGCGTCCAGGAACTCGACATGGTCCTCGACGGCGGCGATGCGCAGGTAGTGCCGGCCGCCGGCCGCCTCGAAGTCCTCACGACCGCGGATCCCGATCTCCTCGGTCGTTTCCAGTCCGTCGGTCACGAACCCCGGCGTGATGACCGCGACATTCGTGATGCCGCGCCGCGGGAGTTTCACGAGCACGTCGGCGGTGGCCGGGAGAAGCCAGGGTTCCGGCCCGAACTTGGACTGGTAGGCGAGCGTCATCCGGTCGGCCGGCCAGCCGATTGCCTTGAGGAGGGCAGCGGTCGTCTCCTCGCAGTCCTTGGTATAGATGGCCTTCTCGCGCCGGTTGTAGCGCGTCGGGATACCGTGGAACGAGACGACGAGGTGCTCGGGCTGCGTCGGCGCGGTGTCGAGCGCCTCCTGCCAGCGCGCGACCATCGCCGCGATGTAGCCGGGCGCGGCGGCGGGAATCGCGCGCTCGACCAGCCGGTTGGCGATGCCGGCACGCGCGGCCGCCTCGCGGCCGCGCTGGAAGGCGGTGCCCGTCGTCGCCCCCGTGCGCTGCGGAAAGAGCGGCACCAGCACGACCGATCCGCCGCCCGTCCGCGCCAACTCCTGCATCGCCGTGTCGAGCGAGGGCTCGCCGTAGCGATAGGCCGAGCTCACCGTGTACCGCCCAGCACTCCGGTCGCGCAGGGCGCCGACCATCCGCTCGGTGGCGACTCGCAGCGGTGATCCGGCGTCGGTCCAGATGGACGCGTATTGGTGGGCCACCCGCTTGGGCCGCGTCCGGAGCACGATTCCCTGCAGGATCGGCTGCCAAAGCAGCCAGGGCAGGTCCACGACGTCGGGGTCGCTGAGGAACTCGTCGAGGAACTCGCGCACTGCCTCGGGCGTCGGCGCGGTCGGCGTGCCGAGGTTGACGAGGAGGAGTTGCGGGGCGACGGTCACACGCGCATCATAGCGACCCCTCGCGGGCAGGACCAGCCAAAGGGGAGTCGCGCGTGGCGCTCGCCGCGACGATCTACACGCGGGCGGTCGCATGGCGCTGCAGCCACGCCGCGATGTCAGGCTCCGATCGCGCGTCTTGCGCCACATCGAGCATCAGCAGGATCTTCTCGTCGTCGGGCGCCTGCACGAGCCAGCCATTCACGTACAGGAAGGTGATGCCGGCCATATACGCGGTCCGCTTGTTGGCATCCTGATATCCGTGATTCTTGGCGAGTCCGAACACATACGCGGCTGCGCATTCGAATAGCGACGCC
>JANOTB010000010.1:0-46658 GCA_031416115.1 Gemmatimonadota bacterium | reverse complement strand
ACCGATCCGTACGGGAACTTCCTCGGGCAAGGCTACGAGATGGTCGCTGCCCGCGACTGGGCGCGGCTGGCGAATCTGTACCTGCAGGATGGTGTCTGGAATGGCGAGCGTCTGCTGCCCGAGGGTTACGTGAAGCACGTGAGCACGCTGGCACCGGCCTGGGTCGCGGATGGGAGACCTCAGTACGGGGGCGGCTTCTTCTGGGTGAACGGTGATGGCGGCAAGCCGGTGCCCCGCGACTCGTACTCCATGGAGGGCGCGGGTGGTCAGAGCGCGACGATCATCCCGTCGCACGGACTCGTGGTGGTGCGCATCGGCAAGTACCGCGGTGCTGGTGCCGGGGATCGTGCGCTCGACCGGGGATTCGAGTTGATGATGCAGGCGGTGAAGCCGGTGCGGTGAGCGCTGGTTCGCTTCAATACCCCGCCGTACGGTCCACCTGCCACTTCGGGATCAATCCATGCTCGAGATCCGAGAGACACGCGATGAACCCAGCTCCGGCGCCATCGACGGTCGTGAGCCCCGAGATGTGCGGCGAGATCATCACACGCGGGTCGGCCCAGAGCGGTGAGTTGGACGGCAGGGGCTCTGCCTCGAAGACGTCGAGCGCGACCCCGCGGAGGAATCCACGGTCGAGAGAGTCAATGAGCGCTGCCTCTTCCAGTACAGCGCCGCGGCCGGCATTCAGGAGCACGGCTCCACGGCACGCCGAGAGCAGCTCGCGCGAGACGAGGTGCTTCGACGCCGGCGTGGACGGGATCACGAGCACGATCCAGTCAGCAGCGCCCACGAGCGACGGGAGCGCGCTCACTGGATGCACCGCCGTGAAGGGCGCTCCCACCTGCTCCCCGCTGCGCGAGACGCCAGTGACTGTCACACCGAGCGCTGCGAGCGCGCCGCCGATCGCGCGCCCGATGTCTCCCGTGCCCACCACGAGCGCGCGCGTGCCGGCTACGCGCGCGAGGTCACGCGGTGCCCATCGCGCGGCGCGTTGCGCCTCCGCGAGATCGCGCAGCTGCTGCTGGAACGCGAGTACGCGCGCCACCGCCCACTCGGCGATCATCGGCCCGAACGACTCGGTCGAGCGCGTGAGCAGGATCGCAGGGTCGAGTGCACCATCGCCGAGCCAGGAGTCGACGCCGGCTCCGGTGCAGTGCACCCAGCGCACGTTGCCCATGGAGGTCGCTGCGGGCGGGCGCTTGAAACCGATGTACGCCTCTGCCCACGCCAGATCGTCGACAGTGACGTCGGTGTGGCGCGCGCCTCGGAACTCGATGTCGGCGCGGCGGGACCGGAGCCACGCGATCACTTCGGCGTGTGCAGCGGCACCCACGAGGACACGTCGCGGGCGGAACGGGAGCGGGAAAGAAGTGGGCATCAGACGGTGCGCTCGGTGTCGAACGGAGAGAGGACGTCGCCGACGGCGTTGCAGGCGAGGACGGTGGCGAGGATGCAGACCCCAGGGAAGATGGCGAGCCATGGCTCGCTCGTCATGGTAGTCTGCGCCTGATAGAGCATGTTCCCCCAGCTCGCGGCCGGTGGCTGAACGCCCACGCCGAAGAAGCTCATGGTGCTCTCGAGCAGGATGCCGCGCCCGATCGCGAGTGTCGTCGCCACTGAGGCCGCGGGGATCACACCCGGAAGCACATGGCGCAGGACCACGCGCAGTGGCGTCGCACCGATCGCCCGGGCGCTCTGCACGAAGTCGCGCGCAGCGATCGCCCGCACCTCAGCGCGTGCGACGCGGGCCGTCTCCATCCAGCCGACGGCCGCGACGAGCAGGATCAAGGCGGGCACGCCCGGCTGCAACACGGCCGCCGCGAGCATCAGCAACGGCAGACGGGGGATCGCGAGCACCGCATCGGTCCCGCGCATGATCAGGTCGTCCATGCGCCGACCCGCGTAGCCCGCTATGGCGCCAAGCGCTACGCCGACCGCGACACTCACGAGCGCGGAGAGCAGGCCGATCGCGAGCGAGACGCGCGCGCCGAATAGCACGCGCGTGAGGACGTCGCGACCGAGCTCGTCGGTGCCGAACCAGTGTGCGAGTGAGGGCGCGGCACGTCGGTTGGCGAGATCAAGTGCATCGGCGGCGTAGGGCGCGAGGACTGGTGCGGCGATCGCCGCGAGGATGAGTGCGCCGAGGAAGAGCGCGGCGACCCGCGGTGCGCGCCGCCCGACCGTGACGGGGGTCGTCATGCGGGCTCCCGCAGTCGCGGGTCGATCCAGGCGACGACGACATCGGCGAGGAGATTCAGCAGCACGACCGCCGTAGCGCCGAGCATGAGGAAGGCCATGAGCACGGGGTAGTCGCGCTTGCCCAGCGCCTCGGTGAAGAGCGAGCCGATGCCCGGCCAGGCAAAGACGCTCTCGGTCACGACGGCTCCCGACACGAGCATCGCCGCGTCGAGCAGCACGACGGTCACGAACGGGCCGAGGGCGTTGGGCAGCGCATGCCGCAGGAGGATGTCACGCTCGGCGATGCCACGCGTACGTGCGGCCCTGATGAATGGCCGCGCCAGCACCTCGCGCAATGCGCGTCGCAGGTAGCGCGACCAGGCTGCGGCCTGCACGAACGCGAGCACGAGCACGGGGAGCACGAGATGCGAGAGTCGGTCGCCGAGCCCAGAGGCGCCGAACGTCGTACGCCCGGAAGAGGGAAGCCACCCGAGCTGATGCGCGAGGAGCAGTTGCAGCAGCAGTCCGAACCAGAAGACCGGGAGCGAGATCCCCGCCACGGCGACGGCTGACGCTGCGCGGTCGAACGAGCGATTCACCGCTGAGCCGACGGCAACGGCGACCGCCAGCAGGAGCGCGACGAGTCCCGAGACGCCGGCAAGCTCGACCGTCGCCGGCAGCCGCTCGAGCATCCGCGTGAGCACCGGACGACCGTCCGCGAAGCTCACTCCCCAGTCGCCGCGCAAGAAGGCAGCGAGCCACGAACCGTACTGCACCAGGAGCGGCCGGTCGAGGCCGTACGCCGCACGCAGCCGCGCGATGTCCTCTGGGCGGACGTTCGGGTTCTCCAGATACGCCGCGAGCGGGCCCCCCGGCACCGCATGCAGCAGTGCGAAGACGATCGCCGAGACGACGAAAAGGAGCGGAACGGCCTGTGCGAGCCGCCGGAGGATGAGACGGATCACGGTCTCACGCTGCGCAGCGCGTGCGCCCGGTCACGGCCTGCCGATCTCCCACAGGTGCACGTTCCAGAATGGCCCCGCGTTGGTGGGGTTGCCCGTGAAGTTGCGCAGCGTCGCTGGCACTGCGTCGATCTTCGCCGTGTTGTAGAGCACGATCTCGGGCGCGAGCTCGGCGATCCGCCGCTGTGCCTGGCGCAGCAACGCGTTGCGCGCGGCCGCGTCGACCGTGCGGTCCGAGCGGTAGAGCAGCTCGGTCAGCGCCGCGTCGTTGACGTAGTTGATGTTCCGTCCCGCGGGTGGCGCGCGATCACCGGCGAAGAAGAGCGTCAACTCGGGGTCGGCGCCCATCTGCCACCAGTGCAGCATCGCGTCGAACTCGCCGCTGAACCAGGTGCCGCTGATCGTGGTGCCATCCATCAGGCGGACCTTCATGTCGACTCCGACAGCGGCGAACGCCTGCTGCAGCGCCTGAGAGACATTCTCGCGGATCGCGAACCCCGCCTGCGTGATCAACGTGAAGGAGAGCCGCGTGCCTCCCTTGGTGCGGATGCCATCCGCGCCACGCGTCCAGCCGGCCTCGGTGAGCAAGGTGTTGGCGCGCGCCGTGTCGTACGCATACGCGCGCACGTTCGGCTCGTACGCCACTGAAAGCGGCTGCACGGGGCCATTCACCACTTCGACCTCACCGTCGAGCACGGTGCGCACGATCAACTCGCGGTCCACCGCGTGCGCGAGGGCCTGCCGCACGCGTACGTCTGCGAACGCGGGAAAGTGGCGCTGGTTGAGCGTCACATGCTCGTAGCCGTTGCCGACCACGTGGTTGAGACGGAGTCCCGGCACCTCGCGCAGTTCGCGGACCTTGTCCCAGGCCACGAGCGCGACCATGTCCACCTCACCCGCCTTGAGTTGATTGATCCGCGTGGTGGTGTTGGTCACGAAGCGGAAGAGGAGCTGTTTGATCCGAGGATACTCGGCGCCGCGCCAGTGATCGGGGACCCTTTCCAGGAGGATGTGCTCACCAGTGCGCCACTCCTTCACGCGATACGGTCCGGTGCCGAGCGGAGCACGGTCGTAGTCGTGGGCCGTGTTGAGGTCCTTGCCCTCGAGCAGATGCCTGGGCAGCGTGCCGCGGACGAACTGCAGAAGATACGGTGCGTACACTTCTCTGTAGTGCACCACCGCCGTGAGCGAGTCGGGGGTGTCGACAGAGCTGATGCGATCGAACCCGTCCACGCTCTCGGGCTTCCAATCACCCTTGTTGATCGCGTCGACCGTGAACTTCACGTCGGCGGAGGTGTGCGGTACTCCGTCGTGCCAGCGGACGCCGGGGCGCAGCGTCCACGTGACGTCCATGCCACCGTCGCCCCGCATGCGCACGCCACCGTTCGCGAGCGTTGGGAGCTCGGCGGCGAGGACGGGGATGATGTTCATGCGCTCGTCGTTGGTGACGAGTCCCTCGACGACACAGGACTCGATGTCCTCGAGGATGTGCGTCGCGTAGCGGTTCATCGTGTCGGGCTCGCGATCGTAGCCGACGATGAGGAGGTCGTTGGTCGGGCCGGTGCGGCGCGGCGCACCAGAGCAGGCGACCAGTGCGCCGGCGATCAACGAGCAGGCGACGAGCGCCGCATGTCGAGTGAAAGTCATGTGACGGTCTCCGTGAGCAGTTTGGACACCAGCGGCACCGGGATCGACCCCCAGCCGAGCAGGTCGTCGTGGAACGCACGCAGCGAGAAGAGTGCGCCGCGCCGTGTGCGCATGGTCTCGCGAAGGCTGCGGATGCCCCGAGTACCGAGCCAGTACATGAGTGCGGTCGCTGGGAACATGGAGTTCTTGGTCGCCTCACCGTTCGCAGCGTCGTCCGACATGCCGACGGTGTCGCGGTAGAAGGTGACCGCGTCGTTGTACGAGTAGATGTGTGAGTGGAGCCTGATGTCGACGATCGCGCGGGCGAGCATCCGCACGCGACTCTGCTGTTCCGCGACGCGCTCGAGTGGCGAGAGGAACCCCAGTTCATCCATGAGGTCGGTCGCGTAACAGGCCCACCCTTCGGTCATGGTGCCGCCGAGGAAGAGGCCGATGCGGCTCGCGCAGTCCACGCCGGCGATCGTGCCGATCTGTGACCGCGAGCGGTGCGTCGCGTGCCAGTTCTGCACATGGTGACCCACCGCGCCGTGATGCACCACATGGTTGAGTGTGATGGTGCTGTTGTTGCAGGCACGGAGACGCCGCTCCTGCTCCTCTTGGGTCAGCGTGTCGTCGACCGGTGTGACGACGTACTCGTGGGTCGTGTACGGATCGAACGGCGCCGGCGAGCGATAGAAGAGCCAATAGAGGTGCGGTGCGGCGTCGCGGGCCCAGGCAGGGATCGGTGCGTAGCGCAGCGGCCAGTCGGGCCACTGCACGGCGTCGTGCTGCAGCGCATGGGCTCGGCACTCCTCCCACTTGGAGGCGAAGGCGCCGAGGTAGCCGGCCGCGCTGGTGTGATCGTCGGCAAGGGCGGTGTGCAACGCCTCGGGTGTGCCCGCGACTTCGCTGATTCCGGCCGCGAGCTGCGCCCGGGCCGTGTCGAGCTCGGCGAGCGCGCGCCGCAGGAGTACGTCGAACGACTCGGTGCACCAGTGGCCATCAGAGATGAGTGCATCGAGCGCCACGCCGCCGACGCCGTACTCGTGCTCGCTCGCGACGCGCAGGGCGGTGAGCTCGTCGGCGCAACGAGCAAAGGCGTTCGCTGCGGTCCGCCCAGCCACGCGCACGCGTTCGGCGGCTCGCGGGTCGACGGGTTCTTCCGCGAGCCACTCCGTTAGTCCGCGATCGAAGAGTCGCACGGCGGCGAGGCACTCACGGCGCGCGCGGTCGATCCACCGCGGTGGCACCCGACCGACGATCACGCTGCGCATGGCCCACAGGAAGCCCGGGATCGCCAGGAGCCGCGCCTCGAGTGCGTCGAGCCGGGCGTCGCGCGGCGCAAAGGGCCGGATCATCAGCGAGACCGCGCCGAAGATCGCCTCGCCGGTCCAGAGCGCCGGATTGCGGTCGTGGAAGTGGTAGCTGTCGAACTCGGTGGTGCGTACGGCGAGGACCGCTCCGGCCAGCGCGGCATCGAGCGCGAGCGGATCGGCGGCAAGGGCGCGCCAATCAGGCCCCTTGAAGCGCGGCACATGCGGCTCGCTGCGCCTCCCGCGCTCGAGCGTCGCCCAGCGCGCCGTCGGTGTGGGGTGCGCGATCAGCAGATCGCGCACCAGCCCGCCAAGCTCGGCGATCTCGCGCTCGCGGCCCTCGCGCGTCCAGTCGGGGAGCCGATGGTCGTGTGCGTGCACGCCGGTGAACGTCGCGTTCACCGGGTTCCGCTCGTTGTAGTGTGCGAGGAAACGCTCGATCGGTACGCTCAGGGTGTCCGCTCCGACTCGAGCGGGATCGAGACCCAGCGCCGCTCGCGATACGAGCGCTCCACCGCGTTGATCAGCTCCTGCACATGCGCCCCGTCCTCGAAGTTGCCCTCGTTACCGGCCACCTCGCCGCGGATCTCCGAGATGAGCGAGCCGACGAGGTTCGCGTAGAAGAGCGACCGCCACGACTCGCGCTTGTGTCCGCCCGGTGGGTAGAACCGTTCCGGCACCTCGAGCTCGCGGAACTCGACCGAGTCGGCGCTGGCCGCCTTGAGCGATTCGCAGACGCCATTCTCCTCGACCAAGCGGCAGATGAGCGCCCCCTTGCTGCCATAGACGCGCGCCTCGAGCCCCGGGTAGTTCCCCACGGTGACGAAGCTCGTCTGGATGGAACCGAGCGCCCCGTTGCCGAACTCGCCGATGAAGATGTCACCGTCGTCGATGTTCATCCGCATCATCGTGTTCGTCGCGCGGACCATCCGCTCGGGGATGAAGTTGCGCATCGTCCCCACGACCTCCTTGAAGCGGCTCCCCATGAAGAGGTGCCCGAGGTCCATGATCGGCGCGCCGTAGCCTTCGAGCGACGAGACCTGGATGATCGATTGGTCGGCCTCGTGGTCCACCTGACGCAATGGATTCATGGGGTCGAGCCACTGCGAGTTCTGCTCGTAGCCGTTGAAGATGAACGGCTCACCGATGAATCCCTCGTCGATGAGCGCCTTCATGTACCGCATCGCCGGCGCGTAGCGGAACGTGAAGCCGAGCTTCGTCTTCAGTCCCTTCGCGGCCGCGATCCCCGCCGCGCGGCGCGTCTCCATGTAGTCGTACGCCACGGGCTTCTCGCAGAGCACATGCTTGCCCGCCTCGAGCGCGGCCATCGACAGTTCAAAGTGCGTTGCACTCGGCGTGCAGACATCCACGAGGTCGATGTCGCTGCGCCCGATGATCGCTTCGTGCGAGGCATACGCCTCAGGGATACCGAACCGTTCTGCGAACGCACGGGCGCGCTCGATCACGGGGTCGGCGATCGCGACCACTTCGCAACGCGGGTCGCGCAGGAAGCCGGGGATGTGCGCATGCTCGGCCCACGCGCCAGCGCCGAGTACGCCGACGCGAACTCTGGCGAGGGTCATTGGATCACCGGGGCAGTGTCGCCGGGGAGGAGGAGTTGACGGTGCGCCCACAGGGGCGCGATGCCGTTCCGCATGATGCGTGCGTGGAAGGCTTTCAGGTCGAATGCCGCTCCCTGGGCAGCCTGCACGTCGCGGCGCAATGTGATCATGCCGCGCTTGCCGAGGAAGTAGCCGCCGTAGGTCGGATCGTAGGTGCCGCGCTCGGCCTCCCGCTTGGCCGCAGGTGCGGCGACGTAGGCTTGTTTCTCGAAGCACTCCTGAGCCTGGGCGAGAGTCCAGGTGCCGGAGTGGAGCCGGATACCGGAGAGCAACCGACAGATGCGCGTGAGCGCGTCGCTCTGCTGCGCGAGTTCGAGCCGTGGGTCGCCGCCCATGAAGCCTTGCTCGACCATCAGTTGTTCGGCGTAGTGCGCCCACCCGTCCTGCCCTGACGACGGCTGCGGAAATGGGTTGAGTCCGATCCAGATGCGGCGGACCTTGCCGGGCGTCTCGCGCATGTGGACCGCGTGAAGCCAATGACCCGGCATCGCCTCGTGCGCGGAGGTGTTGGCGAGCGAGAAGTAGTTGAAGCGTTCGAGCCAGGCGTCCTGCATCGCGGGCGCGTCGGCGGAGTCGGCGTCGGTGATGTAATAGATGCTCTTGACCGGAACGGTTTCGAGCGGCGGTGACGCGTGCATCGACGCGAAGCCGAGCGAGAACGGCTGCGACGGCGCGACGATCACCGCTTCATCGGCGGGCACGTCGGCAATGCCGTGGTCGCGTACGAATCGTGTGAGCGAGTCCACCATGCGTTGCGTTGCGGCGACGACTTCACCGCGACGCGGATGGTCACGTCGCACGCGCCTCCACGTGACCAGCGGGTCGGCTCCCGGTGCCAGCCGGCGCGCGGCGGCGCGGAACCGCGCCTGCCCCACGGCGAGTTCGCGCTCGCCGAGTGCGACCATGGAGTCGAGTGAGAGGTCGATCAGTTCTTCACCGCGGTACCGGCGCGCGACCTGAGCGGCACCCACACGCCAATCGCCGTCAGCCTTGGGCAGGATGTCTCGCTCGAAAGCGTCGGCGAACTCCCGCACGCGCTGTGCTGCGGCGGTCGTGGCGCGAGTGAGCGAGTCCATCAGGGGCGTGCCAGCCTCTGACGCGAAGGCGAGTGGGACGTCATCGGTGAGCATCGCCGCCGCCGCGCGGAACATGCCGATGCCGCGTGCAACGAAGAGGCGTGGAGGATGTGTAAGATTCGCCTCCGCGGCCGCGACGAGTGCCGGCACGCCGGCGAGCTTGGAGATGAGCTGCCGCATCCGCACCGGGGCGGGGGCGTTCTCCATCGTCATCAGGTTATGCACGCCGTCGGAGAGTGCGGAGGCGTAGAGCATCGGGTTCCGGCGCCAGTTCTCGAGCGTCTCCTGCTCAAGCAACCAGCCGTCGATCACGCCTTCGAGGATGCGGCGGTCGACGCGTTCGTCCGGTGTGAGTGCTGAGTCGGGAAAGGCGTCGAGCGTGGCCCGGTGGACTTTGAGCGCCGCGATCTCGTCGGCGATCGCCGCGCTTGAGAAGTCCTCGAGGCGGTCGTCGTGTTGATGGAGTCCGTTCCCCGAGGCGATCGACGGGTGGCGGAGTGCGAAGTCGTCGAGGTAGCGGTCGACGACCGTGGCGAAGGCTTCTGGTGCGGCGCGCGGACCGCAGGCGAGGACCGGCAGCAGCACCAGCAGCACCAGCACCAGCAGGGATACGAGTCCGGTCCGCACACGGTTCGAGCGGAGGCCCGCGTACCGCTCTGAGTGCGTGGTGCACCCGACGGTGCGGGCGTTCGTCCGCTTCAGTGAATGCGAGTGTGTCATGGCTCCGGTAAGGTGACTCTTGCCCCGAGGGACCGCAAACCCCTTGCGCAGGTCGATCCGGCGCGCGCGACCACGGCGACCGGCTTCGCCGCTTGCGACCGATCGTGTCGCGGTCGCACCTTCCCGCGATGCCCGCCCTCCTCGAAGTGCGCGACCTGAGCACGAGCTTCGCAACGCCTGCGGGCGAAGCGCGCGCCGTCGATCGGGTGTCGTTCGATGTCTCCGCCGGTGAGGCTGTCGCGCTCGTTGGCGAGTCCGGGGCGGGAAAGTCGGTGCTCGCGGCTTCGCTGCTGGGGCTCGTCCCGCCGCCGGGCCGGATCACCGGCGGTGCGATCCGATTCGAGGGCCAGGATCTCCTCGCACTCAGTACGGCCGCGATGCGTGCGATCCGCGGGCGTCGGCTCGCGATGATCGTGCAGGAGCCGTCGACCGCGTTCGACCCACTGCAGCGCGTGGGTGACCAGGTCGCGGCGGTCGCGCGCGCACACGGGGAACGATCACGAGCGAACGCGGCCGCGCGCACGCTTGTGATGCTCGAGCGCGCGGGTCTCCCCGAGCCGGAGCGAACCGCGCGCAGCTATCCCCATGAACTCTCCGGCGGGATGCGCCAGCGCGTACTGATCGCCATGGCACTGCTGCTCGAGCCGGCGCTCGTCCTCGCCGACGAACCGACCACGGCGCTCGACGCGACGGTCCGCGTTGGGATCCTCGAGCTCCTGCGCCGGTTGCAGCGCGAGTCGGGGACCGCGCTCCTGCTGATCACGCACGACCTCGCCGTGGTCGAGGCGACCTGCGCTCGGGCGCTCGTGATGTACGCGGGACAGGTGGTCGAGGATCTGTCGGTGATCGATGGGGCATTTGCACCCGCGCATCCCTACACGCGCGGACTCCTCGGATCGCTGCCGCGGCTCGGCGACGGACGAGGCCCGTTCCGCGCCATTCCGGGCATGGTACCCGCCGCGACCGCGTGGCCCACTGGGTGCCGGTTCCGCGACCGGTGCGACGTGGCGATCGCTCAGTGCGCGAGCGAGGCACCGCAGCTCGTCGCGCGCCCGCGAGGCGAGGCCGCACGCTGTCATCTCGTCGCGCCAGAGCCGTCGCGATGAGTGCGCCCCTGCTCGAAGCGCGCGACCTCGTCAAAGTGTTCGGCGCGCAGCGTGCGGTGGACGGCGTCTCGTTCAGTATCGCTCCGGGGGAGACGCTCGCACTCGTGGGTGAGTCGGGGTCCGGCAAGACGACGACCGGGCGGATCGTCCTGCGGCTGATCGAGCCCACGGCAGGGCACGTGGACTTCGATGGGACCGACATCCGAGCGCTTGACGCGCCGGCGATGCGCGCCGTGCGGCGACGCATGCAGATCGTCTTCCAGGATCCCGCCGAGGCGCTTTCCCCTTGGATGCGCGTCGGCGCGCTCGTGCGCGAGGGGATCGAGGTGCACCGGATCGCCGAAGGCACCGAGGCAGACGCGCGTGTGAAACGGCTGCTCGAAGAGGTCGGCCTGCGGCCCGAGCTCGCGTCGCGCTATCCGCACGAGCTGAGCGGGGGTCAGCGTCAGCGCGTCTGCATCGCACGCGCGCTCGCCGTGGAGCCCGCGTTGATCGTCTGCGATGAGGTCGTGTCGGCGCTCGACGTGTCGGTGCAGGCACAGGTGCTCAACCTGTTGCTCGCGCTGCAGCGCGCCCGCGGGATCGCCTACCTCTTCATCTCGCACGACCTCGCCGTGGTCGAGCGGATCGCCGATCGCGTGGCCGTGATGCGGCAGGGGCGCATCGTCGAGCAGGGCGAGGCGGCGCAGGTGTTCAGTGCGCCGGCGCACGAGTACACGGGAGCGCTGTTGGCCAGTGCGACATTGAACCGGTAGGTTTGCGATCATGAAACGCATACTCTTGGCAGTTGTCGTCGTGCTTGGCGCGCTGGCGATCGCGGTCGCGCTCGCGGTCACGGTCCGTGTGGCGCGGCTTCCCGCTCCCGCGGCCCCCTCGGTCGCGGGGGCCACGGTGCAGATCGACGCGGCGGTCGCCGCCGAGCGACTCGGTGCCGCGGTACGATTCGCGACCGTGTCGTACGCCTCCGGTGCTCCGATCGACACGGCGGCCTTCCTCGGCTTCCACGCATTCCTGCAGTCGTCGTTCCCCAGGGCGCACTCGGTGCTTCGGCGCGAGGTCGTGGGCGGACTGAGTCTGCTCTACACCTGGCCGGGGACCGATTCCGCTGCGGCGCCGATCGTGTTGATGGGTCATATGGACGTGGTGCCGGTCACCGAGTCCAATCTCAAGGAGTGGACGCATCCGCCGTTCTCGGGCGCGGTCGCCGACGGGTACGTGTGGGGCCGCGGCACGCTCGACGACAAGACGACCGTGCTGGCGACCATGGAAGCGGTGGAGGGACTCGTCGCGGCGGGGTACACGCCGCCGCGCACGGTGTACCTGACCTTTGGGCATGACGAGGAGGTCGGCGGTCGCTACGGCGCGCGTGCGATCGTCGCCGAGCTCGTCCAACGCGGCGTGAAGCCGGCGCTCGTGATCGACGAGGGAGGATTCCTCGCGAGCGGCGTGCTGCCGGGCGTCGACGGGCGCGCGGCGATCGTCGGCATCGCGGAGAAGGGCTATCTCTCGCTGCGGCTCACGGCCCAGGCGCAGGGCGGGCACTCTTCGATGCCGACCGAACGCACCGCGGTCGGCGCGCTCAGTCGTGCCGTGGCTGCGCTCGAAGCGCATCCGTTCCCGCTCTCGTTGGAGGGTCCCACCACAGGCATGCTCGAGGCGATGGCGCCCTACTCGCGGTGGCCGAACAAGCTCGTGCTCGCCAATCTCTGGCTCACCGGTCCGCTCGTCAAACGCACACTCGGCGCGAGTCCACTCGGCGCCGCGCTCATGCGCACCACGATCTCGCCGACCATGCTCTCGGCGGGCATCAAGGACAACGTGCTCCCACCCGAGGCGAGCGCGGTGGTGAACTTTCGCATCCGCCCGGGCGAGACGCAGGAGTCGGTCATCGCGTACGTGCGAGAGACGATCGACGACACGTTGATCGTCGTCGAACCCACCGACAGCGCGCGCACCGATCCCTCTCCGGTCTCCGATCCGTCGTCGCCCGCGTTCCAACTGATCGCGTCGACCATCCGAGCGATGCTGCCCGGCGAGCGCGTGCCGGTGTTGCCGTACTTGGTCATGGGGGGCACCGACGCGAAGTACTGGAACGAGCACTCCGATCGTGTGTTCCGATTCCTCGCCGTACCGCTCGGGGAAGGCGACGTGGCTCGTGTGCATGGAGTGAACGAGCGGGTCCGGGTCGAGGACTACGCGACGGCGGTGGGCTTCTTCACCGGGCTGCTGCGCGGCTTGGAGGCGCTCAAGCAATGACGCACTCGCGACGCGCGTTCCTCGGGCATGCGGCCGCGATCGCGGCGGCGCCGTTCGGTGCGGGTCCGTTCGTCCGGATGGCGCAGTGGGGACTGCCCCTGTACTCTGACGGTGCACGGGTGAACAGCTGGCTGGCGCAGTTCGATCGGATCGGCCGCACGCCGGGCGGGATCAATCGCGTGGCCTACTCCGAGCACGACCTCGCGGGCCGGGTCTTCACGCTCGATCTGTTCAGGCAGGCAGGGCTCACGCCGCGCATCGACGCCGCGGGGAACATCGTCGGGCGCGTCGAGGGCACCGACCGCGCGCTCAAGCCGATCGTCATCGGTTCGCACGTCGACTCCGTCACCGACGGCGGCAACTTTGACGGCCCGCTCGGATCGTTTGGCGCGATCGAGGTCGCGCGCACGCTGCGTGAACAGGGCACGCGGCTGCGGCACGCGCTGGAAGTAGTGGTGTGGTCCAACGAAGAAGGCGGCGTGATCGGCAGCAAACTCGCAGTGGGCGACTTCAAGGCGGTCGATCTCGACGGCGTCGCGCGCTCTGGGAAGACCATCCGTGACGGCATCGCACTCGTCGGGGGCAACGTCGCCGCACTTGAGCGCGAGGCGCGCGCACCGGGGAGCGCGGCCTGCTATCTGGAACTGCACATCGAGCAGGGGGGACTTCTCGAGCAGGCGGGGCTGCAAATCGGGGTGGTGCAGGGCATTGTTGGACTGCGCTTCTTCGAGGTCACCGTCGACGGGTTCTCGAATCATGCGGGCGCGACACCCATGGACCGGCGGCAGGACGCGGTACTCGCGGCCGCGCGCTTCACGGTGGCGATCAACGACGCGATCCGCAGCGAACCGGGCCGTCAGGTCGCGACCGTCGGACGCGTGGTGCCGACGCCGAACACGCGCAACGTGATCGCCGGGCGAGTTGAGCTCACGGTCGACCTGCGGGACCTCGATCCCGCCAAGCTCGCTCGCTTCACCGAGCGATTCAAACGGATCGGGAGCGAGATCGGCGCGGCGAGCGGCACGACGTTCACGTTCCGTGAGAACACCAGCAGTGCTCCCGCGATCGCCGACGAGGCGATGATGTCCGCGGTGGAGTCGAGCGCGACTCTGCTCGGTCTCTCGCGACAGCGGATGCCGAGCGGCGCGGGGCACGACGCGCAGGAGATGGCGCACATCTGCCCCATGGGGATGATCTTCGTGCCGAGCGTGGGCGGGATCAGTCACTCACCCAAGGAGTTCACCAAGGCGGAGGATGTCGTGCACGGCGTGAACATGCTGCTCAACACGGTGGTGCGTGTGGACGCGCGGTGAACCGATTCCCGCGCCGAGGTGTTTATGTCTTCATGACCTCTCGAATGAATGCCGTTCTCACTGTTGTGGCCCTGATCTCGCTGGCTGCCTCGCCTCTCGGCGCGCAGGCCAGGCCAGCGCCGCCTCGGCCCTCCGGCGCGACGCCGGCCGCAGAGCCGACACTGCCGCAGATCTACTTCCGCGCCCCGCGCGACCGGGCGGTGGTCGGTCCGACCTTCGAGCTTGCGTTCGGTCTCAAGAACTACGGCGTCGCACCCGCAGGCGTGAACCTCGCCAAGACCGGTCACTTCCATGTACTCATCAACGTGGAGCCGCCAGCGCCTGGCGTCGTCGTGCCGGCCGATTCGCTCCACCGGCACTTCGGCGGCGGACAGATCGAGACCTCGCTCACGCTCGCGCCGGGGCGCTACACGTTGCGACTCGTTCTCGCCGACTTCGAGCACAAGGTGATCGGCCCGTCGCTGATCAGCGCGCCGATTCAGATCACCGTGCGCGATCGTTGAGCCGTGGTCCTGCAACGAGAACGGGGGGCCGCCGATTGGCGACCCCCCGTTCGTCTTCGATCGGTGCGGCGCGCTACGACCGTCGCACCGGCTCGAGCCGCACCAGCTTCGACGGCCCACCTGCCGCGTCCTCGAACGCCAGGTAGAGGAATCCGTCGGGCCCCTGATGCAGCCCACGAATCCGGCCGCGACCCTGCACCATGTTCTCCACGTTCTTCACCGTCTTGCCGTCGATGGTGAGGCGCACGAGCCGCTCTCCCACGAGACCGCCAATGAAGAAGCTCCCCTTCCACTCGGGGAACTTGTCGCCCGTGTAGATCACGAGGTTCTGCACCGCGATCGACGGCACCCAGACGTTCACCGGCGGCTCCATCCCTTCGTGCGTGGTGCCCGGGTGGATGGCGGTGCCCGAGCGGTAGTTCACGCCGAAGCCGACGACCGGCCAGCCGTAGTTCTTGCCAGCCACGTCGAGGTTGAGCTCGTCGCCGCCCTGCGGCCCGTGCTCGATCGTCCAGACCTCGTTCGTCACGGGGTGGATCGCGATGCCCTGCATGTTGCGGTGACCGTAGCTCCAGATCTCGGGCAACGCGCCCGGCGTATTCACGAACGGGTTGTCCGCTGGCACCGCGCCGTCGTCCTTGAGGCGGATCGTCTTGCCGTGGTGCGTCGTGAGGTCCTGCGAAGGGTGCTTCTCCAGCTCACCGGTCGCCGGCGCCTGCCGATCGCCGAGCGTGATGAACAGGTAGCCGTCGCGGTCGAACGCGAGACGCGAGCCGTAGTGGCCGCGGCCCGTCGACCAGGCCTTCGCCTCGAAGATCTCCTGCACATCGTTCAGGCGATCGTTCTCCCAGCGCGCGCGGATCACCGCCGTGGTTCCCTGCGATCCGTCGGCGTTCGGCTTGGAGTAGCTGATGTAGACGAGCTTGTTCTCGGCGAACTTGGGGTGCGTGACGATGTCAAGCAGACCGCCCTGGCCCGAGGCGCGCACGGCTGGCACGCCGGCAACAGGCTCCGGCATGAGCTTGCCGCCGCGAATGAGCCGAAGCTGGCCACCACGCTGCGTGACGAGGATGTCGCCGGCGGAGACGAACGCGAACCCCCACGGGCTCACGAGTCCTTCCACCACCGTCACCATCTTGAAGTCATGCAGCTGCGTGCGCTGGACCTCCTGCGCCGCGCCCGCTGCTGCCATCTGGGCGGCGAGGGGTGTGACGATCGGTGAGACGACCGATGCGAGCGAAACGAACAGCGTGAGAGACGCAGCGCAGCGCGCGGCGCGTGTGATCGATATGCGCATGTGGAGCCTCATGAGATGTTGAGCCCCGGGAGGTGCCCCGGCGCCCCTCAAGTTGGCGGCGGGCCGCACGGTCGCGCAACTTGCGGAACTCCCCGAACCGGACCCGCCCTTGCTCCGCTCCCTGCGATTCGTCTCCCTTGTGGCGCTGCTGCCTTCGCTCCTCGTCGCCCAGCGCACTGATCCCCTCGTGTCCGAGATCGATCGCCGCGCGAAGGAGATCGCCCCACGGGTGATCGACTGGCGGCACGACATCCATCAGAACCCTGAGCTCTCATTCCAAGAGACGCGCACGGCAGCCCTCGTCGCTGCACACCTGCGCTCACTCGGCCTCGAGGTCCGGACCGGCGTTGGCGGCAACGGCGTCGTGGGCGTGCTCAAGGGTGGTCGCCCCGGCCCGGTCGTCGCGCTGCGTGCCGATATGGACGCGCTCCCAGTGACCGAACTCGTCGACGTGACCTTCAAGTCGACCAAACGCACCGTCTACAATGGCGTCGAGACCGGTGTGATGCATGCCTGCGGTCACGACATGCATGTGGCGATCCTGATGGGCACCGCCGAGGTGCTCGCCGGAATGCGCGCTCAGCTACAGGGCACGGTGAAGTTCATCTTCCAACCTGCCGAGGAAGGTTCTCCCATAGGCGGCGCCGGTCCGATGATCCGCGATGGGGTGCTCGACGCTCCGGTCGTCGACGCGATCTTCGCCCTGCACGTCGGCCCGGGACCGCTGGGTGCCGTACGGTACCGCGGTGGCCCGCTGCAGGCGAGCACCGACAACTTCCGCATCGTCGTGCGCGGCAGGCAGACGCATGGCGCGATGCCCTCCGCGGGGGTCGATCTCGCGTCGGCGCCGCTCGTAGTGACCGTCGGCGCGTTCCACGGTGGTTTGCGCGAGAACATCATCCCCGACACCGCCGTGATGATCGGCACCATTCGCGCGCTGAGTCCGACCATGCGCACGGAGGTGCATGCCCGGCTCAAGCGCACCGCGGAGAACATCGCCGCCGCGTCGGGTGCGACGGCCGATGTCACGATCGTCGAAGGCTACCCCGTCACGGTGAATGACATCGCGCTCGCGGAGTTCCTTGGCCCGGTCCTGCGTCGCACCGTCGGCACGGCGAACGTCGGGATCGCCGAGCCGTCGATGTCGGCCGAGGATTTTTCGCGGTTCCAGGAAAGGATCCCCGGTGTGATGTTCAGCCTCGGTGTCACGCCGACCGCGATCGACTTGCGCACGGTGGCGTCGAACCACTCGCCGCTCTTCCAGGCCGACGACGCTGCGCTCGAGATCGGTGTGCGACTCATGGCGAATGCGGCGGCCGAGTACCTGAGGTCGGGCAAACCGAGGATGTAGCAGCGCGCATGCGGTGCGCACGCCTGATCGTCAACGCCGAGGCGTAGTCGGCCGTTTAGGCTGCATCATGCGACTGGCCCTCCCCCTGAAAGTATTCGCGTTCACCGCAGCCCTTTCCTCCGCGCTCGTTGGGCAAGAGCCGCACACGGTTCCCGCGACGCGGGTGCACGCCACGAGCGCCAACGTCCGACTCGACGGCAAGCTCGACGAGCCCGACTGGGCGCTCGCCGATTCGATCACCGACTTCAAGACCAAAGAGCCGACCGAGGGCGGCACCCCGAGTGAGCGCACCGTGGTGCGACTCCTCGCGACACCGGCGGGTCTCGTGATCGGATGGTGGAACTACGATCACGACGTCGCGAACCGCTTCCGCTCGCAGCTGCGCCGTGATGCCGAGCTCCGGTCCGACGACTATGTGAGCATGGTGATCGACGGCCTGAGCGACAAACGCAGCGCTTTCTACTTCCGTACCAACTCCAACGGCGCGCTGTGGGACGGCGAGCACGTGAACTTCGAGAGCGGCAACGAGGAGTGGGACGGCATCTGGGACGCACGCACGGCGGTGCAGGCCGATGCGTGGACGGCCGAGATG
Organism: Gemmatimonadota bacterium; assembly: GCA_031416115.1. GTDB lineage: Bacteria > Gemmatimonadota > Gemmatimonadetes > Gemmatimonadales > Gemmatimonadaceae > Pseudogemmatithrix. The sequence goes on along the minus strand of JANOTB010000010.1, from coordinate 28,743 downwards.
TTCATTCCATGGGCGACGCTGCGCTACCCCAAGGATGTTTCCACCATGGGGATGAACTTCCGGCGCTTCCTGCCACGCACCAACGAAGAGGTGCTCTGGCGGGCCTGGAAGCGAGGGCAGGGTTATCGTTTTCTCGAGGAAGAAGGCACCATCGCCGGCTTCCCCGCGCTCCCTCCGCGTGCGCGCGCCGAGCTGCGCCCGTTCCTGGTGGGCGACGCCAAGTTCCAGGACCGGACGTTCGACGTGAACGGCGTCGAGACGCTCGGCGCCGCGCCGTCGAGCGGGCTCACCGCCGGCCTCGACGTGAAGCTCCCGGTCACCAACACGCTCACCGCCGATCTCACCGTGCTCCCCGACTTCGCGCAGGCCGAAGTCGACCGGCAGATAGTGAACCTCACGCGCTTCCCGCTCTTCTTCCCGGAGCAGCGGCCCTTCTTCACCGAGGGGTCGGCGATCTTCTCGTTCGGGCGCCCGCGGGAGTCGCAACTCTTCTACTCTCGCCGCATCGGGCTGGGCGGCGAAGGGACTCCGGTCGCCATCCCGTTCGGCGCGCGCATGCAGGGACGCCTGGGGCGCAATCAGATCGGCCTGCTCGCCGTGCGCACCGGGCAGGGCGAGGACGCGACCGATCTCGTGGCGCGGGTGCGCCACGACGTGCTCGGCCGCGGCTTCGTGGGCGCCATGGGGACCTTCAGTGATCGGCCGGTGCGTCCGGGTGCGGTCGCCGGCGGCGTGGACTTCGAGTTCCCGTTGATCATCCGTGGGACGGAGAATCTGATCTTCCTCGGGAACGCGGCGTACAGCCGCGACAGCATCGGCGGCCCGTCGGGCGCGAACTACCGCTTCGTCGTGGACTATCCGAACGACAAGGCCGACATCGTCGCGCGTTTCGATCGGATCGAGGCGGGGTACAACCCCGCGCTCGGCTTCGTCGCCCAGCGCGGGATCGACCGGCTCGCCGGCCAGTTCACCTTCACGCCGCGGCCGAAGGGACCGTCGATCGTGCGCCGGTGGGAGTTCGGACTCCTCGAGTACAGCGTCGTCCGCGCCATCGGCGGCGCGCTCGACAACGCGAACTTCGAGGTCAAGCCGCTCGGGGTGCAGTTCCAATCCGGGGACCGGATCGAGTTCAACCTCCAGCGGGTCTTCGACGGCCCCACGACGGCCTTCGACGTCACCTCTGACGTGAGCATCCCCGCCGGCGATTACTGGTGGGACCGCATGGAGATCCAGTACTCGGGCGCCAACGTGCGCTGGTGGACTATCGGATCGACGGTCAGCACGGGACGGTTCTACGATGGGCGACGCACCGACCTGTCGGTCAACGGGCGCATGCGCCTACAGCCGCACCTGGAGATCTCGCTCGAGGGCTCGAGGAACGACGTGCGGCTGCCCGGAGGGGACTTCACGGCCAACACCTTGCGCTTCCGCGGCGATTACGCCGCGTCGCCGCGTCTCACCGCGACGGCGTTCGTGCAGTTCGACGATCAGTCCGATCGCGCAGCGGTGAATGCCCGGCTGCGGTGGACCTCGACTCCCGGCAGCGACCTCTATGTGGTCTGGAACAGCACCTGGCCGACCGGGCTCGACCGCGGGATCCCATGGGACCGGCCGCTCCGGGGCGGGTTCGTGGCCAAGTACGTGAGGTTCTTCCGGCTGTAGGTCGCAGGTGGCATCAGTTGCTGGCGCGCACACACGGTCGTCACGGCGCTGTTCGGGCTCGCACTGGGCGCCGTCAGTGCAGACGCGCAGCGCGCCGAGCGCCTCACGGAGTGGACCCGCCCGGTATTCCCCGCGGCCGAGTACGCGCTGACCGACGCAGCCCTGGCGCCGGGAATGGTGTTCACCATCGAGCCCTGGTACTACGACTACGGCAACAACTTCCGCATCGCGGCGGAGCGGATCGAACAGTTGCCGCGCAGTCGATTCCACGTCGTCGAGTGGAATGCGAGCGGGCAGTTCCTGATCGCGCGGAACGACGACGCGAACCCGGGCGACGCGGGACTCTGGACGCGGATCGACTGGATGCCGCTGGACGGACTGGCGCCCTATGTATGGGGGTTCTGCATGACCGCGTATCGCGCCGCGGGTGGGCTGCAACGGATTCCCGTTCTCGCGTCTGAAGCCTGCGCCCTGACGATCGAGTGCGTGCGCTGGCCGACGGACTCAGTAGGTGATACCCTTTGCCACATGCAACAGAACAGCGGCCTCACCGCGATCGAGCGTGGAATCCCCCAAGGGATCTTCGGCGGCATCATCGGGCTGTTCTTCACGGGACTGCTGCAGGGGACCGGTCAGCTCCCTCAGGGCGCGCTGGTACTGCTTCTCGGTGGCGTCTTTCTTGGCGGGATCGCCTGGGGCATCAACTACGCGGTCATCTCAGGGAGCGCGCGTATCGCGACCGGCGTGCACATGCCGAGCGGTGACACGACCGCCTATGTGCCGACCTTCTCACACATCGAAGCGATCGAGATCCGTGGTGACCTCGACGGCGCCGCGCAGGCGTGGGCCGACGCGTGCGTCGAACACGCCACCAACGCACTTGTCTGGGTGAAGGCAGGCGAGTTCCATCTGCGGCGGCGCAACGATCCGGCCACGGCCCTCGTGCACTACCTCAAAGTGCGAGACCTGCCCGGCGCGAGTAGCGAACTCGTACGCTATGCGCATGCGAAAGTGATCGATCTCCACCTCGGGCCGCTCGCGGACGAGGGGCGCGCGTTGGTCGAGTTGCGCAGACTGATCGAGTGTTTTCCCGGCACGCGCGAGGCCGAGCAGGCGCGCACGACGCTCGCACGGCTCAAGACAGAGCGCAGCGGCGGCGCTGACCCAGCCTGACGCAGGGTCAGCGGACTCGTCCCGGAACGCGCGACGCCGCCCGTGGACAGCGGCGGCGTCGCGATCAGGCGGTGCGTCGACGGATCAGCTAGTCCTGGCCCCGCGAGCGGGGGCCTTTGACACTCGGCGTCGACGGCGCAGAGCGCTCACCCCGGGGAGAACTTGCCCGCGGCTCGCTCTGACGTGGTGCGCTGGCCCGCGGCTCGCTCTGACGCGGTGCGCTTGCCCGCGGCTCGCTCTGACGCGGTGCGCTGGTCCGCGGCTCATTCTGTCGTGGCGCGCTGGCCCGCGGCTCGCTCTGTCGTGGTACGCTGGCCCGCGGCTCGCTCTGTCGTGGTGCGCTGGCCTGCGGTGCCCTAGCCCGTGGCTCGCTCGACCGCGGCTCACTCGCCCGCGGTTCACTCGCCCGCGGTTCGCGGGACCGCGGCTCGCTGGCGCGCGGCACGCTTCGCGGCTCGTAGCGCGGTTCGCTCCGCCGCTCGCTCCGCGGCGCACTCCGCGGTTCAACGCGAGGCGTGGAACCCCCCCGCGCCGGCTTGTACGAGGGCTCACGGTCCACGGACGGACGCGCGTTCCACGTACCGTTGCCAGCCGAGGTCTCTCGCCGGGCCACGGTTCCACTACGCGTCCGATCGGGTGCGATGTCCTCCGTCGGCGGATAGAGCGGCTGCCGACTTCCGCCGGCGCGAATGGGCTTCACGCGCTCGCTGGCCGCGCCGCCGCGCGGCGGCTGGGTGTTTACACTGCCGACGCGCGACGCATCGCCGCCGACGCGCGGCACACTGCCGCGCTCCTGATCACGCTTGTCGGGCTTGCTGATGCCCACGTCCCGTCGCGACGGGATGCCGTAGCGATCGGGCGACGCCGGCTTCGCGTAGCGACCCACGTCATTGCCGCCGCGCCCAGGCAGATCGCGGCGATCCCACGACGTCCGGCGATGCACGACGTTGTAACGGTCGAATCCGTCGTAGGCCACGCGGCGATGCACGATGTTGCGGTTGATCACCACCACCGTGTGATGCGGACTGTAATAGATGTTGGTGAACGAGATGTACGGACGTGAGACGTCGAACCAGCTGTGTCGGCCGCCGTAGCTGTTCCAGCCGTGGTGGTAGACGACGCGCGTCGACCAGTCGAGATCGTAGCCGAGCCAGCCGCCGATCGGGTACCCGATGCCGAACGACCAGTAGGGAGTGCGCACGCTGAAGTAATCCACCGGGCGATAGTAGATCACCTGGGGATCATACACGGGCACGTAGATCACGGTCGGCTGCGCCGGCACGATGCGGATCGTTTCGCGCTCGACCTCCACGCGCTGCTCTGACGTGGTGACGAGGTTTCCCTGCTGGCGTGCCATCTGGCGCAGGCTCTGCACGCTCGCCATGACGTCGCCCGGCTGCAGCGCGTACGCGCGGCCGACCGCCGTCGCCCAGTTGGGGCGTTCGGTGAGCATGTTGAGCACCGGTGCATAGCGCGCGACGGACTTGACGCTCACGTCCCATGCCTGGTCGTCGATCCCGACGGTGCCGTAAGTCGCGACATAGCGCGCGGCCAACTGCACCTGCTCCGGATACGTCGCAGCGATGAGCAACTGCGCGAGGATCGGGTCCGGATAGAGCGCGACTGGCGCGAGGAGGTTGTCGAGCTCCTCGACCGTGTAGAGCTGCTCATCCTGGACGGACTCCGCTCTCGCGGTCGGCTCCTGCGCTCCGACCGAGGTCGCGAGAGTGAGGGAGCCGGCGGAACTCGCAAAAGCGAGCACGAGGCGGATTGCTGCGGTGGAGCGGGTCATACGGTCTCCTTCGTGACGGTCTACCCGGTCGTACCATGGCGCGAGGGTGGAGTTCCGGGAAGTTCCACCCTCGCCAACGCGCTACGGTACGTGGTGCTCTCTGAATGACACACCTGATCGACCACTATGACCTGCGGAGAGGACAGAACCCCGCGTTTCGACGGTCAGGCACAGTCCTACAAAGCATGACGCGTGCCAGACCGGGATTCGCCGACATCAGACCAGCGTGAGCCACCCGTATGTGTCGGCCTCGCGGCCGTTGACGATGTCGAGAAAGCGCTTCTGCAAGCGCTGGGTGATGGGGCCGACCTTTCCGTCACCGACGGGCAGGCGATCGACGCTGCGGATGGGCGTGAGCTCGCTCGCCGTGCCGCAGATGAAGGCCTCGTCGCAGGTGTACAGCGACTCGCGTGTGAGCGGTCCGATCTGCACGGCGATCCCTTCTTCCTTCGCGAGCTTGAGGATCGTGTCGCGCGTGATGCCGGGGAGCAGCGTGCCGTCGATCGGCGGCGTGTAGAGTACACCGCCGTCCACGACGAACACGTTCTGTCCCGAGCCTTCGCTGAGCATGCCGTCAGGGCCGAGCGCGATCGCTTCGTCGAAGCCGTTGCGGAGCGCTTCCATCTTCACGAGCTGTCCGCTGAGGTAGTTCCCGGCGATCTTCGCCGCCGCGGGGATCGTGTTGGGCGCGACGCGGTGCCAAGTCGAAATGCAGGCGTCGACGCCCTTCTCGAGCGCTTCGTCTCCGAGATACGCGCCCCAAGGCCAGCAGGGCACGAAGGTCTCGATCGGGCTCTCGAATGGCACCATGCCGGCGGCGCCGTACCCGCGGAGGACCATCGGTCGGATGTAACAGGACTCGATCTTGTTACGCCGGACGGTCTCTCGGTGCGCTTCCGTCAACTGCGCCATGGTCCAGGGCGGATCCATGCGGTAGATCTTGCATGAGTTGAAGAGGCGCTTGAGATGCGCGTCGAGCCGGAAGATCGCGGGCCCCTTGGGGGTCTTGTAACAACGGATACCCTCGAACACGGCCGAGCCGAACTGCACGGAGTGTGAGAGTACGTGGATGTTGGCGTCGCGCCACTTCACGAACTGGCCGTCGCGCCAGATCCATTCGGTTTCGCCGATTTTTGCCATGATGTCGAAAAGGGTCTAGGGGAGAGCGGTGGTCGGACCTCGGGCAGGCCGACGATGGTGCAAAGCTACCTACTTCGCGGTCCTGCTGACACCAACGGGACGGCGGGCCGTAGGGCGAGTGACTCCCTCACACAGCCGCCCCCGCGCGGCGAGGTCGCATTCCTATGGAAGAGATCAAGGTCACCGGCGCCAAGCTCATGGCGAAACTCAAGGAGCTCATCCACGAGGGCAATGTCCGTCGCGTGGTCCTCAAGAACCCAGACGGGCGGACGCTCCTCGACATGCCGCTCAACGCGGGGCTGGCCGGCGCCGCGCTGCTCCCGTTCTGGGCAGCGGTCGCGGCGGTGGCGGTGCTTGCGACCGACTACTCGATCCTCGTCGAGCGCGATCCCGAAACTGCGGTCACCAAGCCGAGCTGAGTGGCGTGGTGGGCGACGTCTGTGCGATCGACGAGACCTGGTCGGGTCTCGAACTCATGATGTGGAAGAGCGAACGATGATCCGACGCACCGTCAGTTCGACTTCGGGGTCGGCGAGTGGCCGGTCTCCGATAGTGCTCGCACGAACGCAGGTAGTCGGGGCAGGGGTCAAACGATTCGCCCGGTGTGCTTGTCAAAGCCAGCAGGCCCGTGCCCCGCAGACCCTCCGACCCCGTCCGTAATGCGGAACTTGAAGCTCGCGGCGCGCATGCTGCTCAGGACCCCGCTCGTCACGACGATCGCCGTCCTCTCGCTCGCACTCGGGATCGGGGCCAATGCGGCGATGTTCTCGCTCTTCGACCAGATCCTGCTCACCCCGCTGCCGGTGCCCGTCCCCGAGCAGTTGATCAACCTCGGCGCGCCGGGACCGAAGCCGGGCATGCAGAACTGCCAGCAGGCCGGCGACTGCGACGTGGTATTCAGCTACGCGATGTTCCGCGATCTCGAACGCACGCAGACCGTGCTCAGCGGTGTCGCCGCGCACACGACGTTCGGCGCGAGCCTCGCCGTGAAGAACGAGCCCACGGTCGGGAGAGGCGTGCTCGGCATCGCGGCCGCGCTCGGGCTCGGAAAGGCTGCGCGCTCCCTGCTCTACGGTCTCGAGGGGCATGACCTGATGGTGTTCTCGCTCAGCGTGATCCTGCTCGCGTTGGTCGCACTGGCGGCGGGCTTCGTCCCGGCCAGGCGCGCGTCGCAGGTCGACCCCATGCAGGCCCTCCGGTATGACTGACATGTTCGCACCCAAGTCCGGTCCGCTCCTCTCGTTCTCGGCGCTGCGTCAGGACCTGCGCTTCGCCGGCCGCATGCTCGTGAAGAGTCCGCTCTTCACGGGCGTCGTGGTGGTGACGCTCGCGCTCGGCATCGGGCTCAACACGGCCGTGTTCTCTTTGGTGGAGGCGCTGTTGCTCCGCCCCTTGCAAGGCGTGCGCGAGTCGAGCGCACTCGTGCAGCTGTATCGCCGCTGGCCGGGGCCGGTGCTCTACGGCTCCAACTCGATCCCTCATTTCTGGGATGTGCGCGCCCGCACCAAGGACGTCTTCGTTGGCGCGGCATCATGGTCGTTCGAGAACGTCAGCATCACGGCCGACGGGCGACCGTCGCTGGTCTTCGCGCAGATGGTCTCGGCCGACTACTTCGACGTGCTCGGCGTGACCACGGTGCGCGGCCGGCTCTTCCGCCCCGAGGAGGACGAAGGGCGCGGTGCGCATCCCGTGATCGTGCTCTCTGAGGCGGGCTGGAAGGGCTTGTTCGGCGGCGATCCAGACATCGTCGGGAAGGAGGTACCGCTCAATGGCCAGAACGTCACGGTGATCGGCGTGGCGCCGAGCGGGTTCAAGGGCGCGATGCCGATGGTGCAGCCGTCGCTCTGGATCCCGCTAATGCAGTTGGGGCAGATCCGCCCGGGTCGACCAGCCAACTTCGAGAGCCGCGGCAACAACAACATGAACATCGTCGCGCGGCTCAAGCCGGGCGTCACGTACGAGCAGGCGCGGGCGCGACTCGACGCGCTCGAACTCGAGCTCCGCGCCGAGTTCCCCGAGGGGTACGAGGACAGCGGCATCACGATGGTCAAGCAGGACGAAGCGGGGATCCATCCGACCATGCGTGGCGCGCAGGTGGGACTCTCGGCCGTGGTGATGGCGGTGGTGGTGATCCTCCTGCTGATCGCCTGTGTGAACGTTGCGAATCTGTTCCTCGCCCGCGCGCGGGACCGGTCGCGGGAGATGGCGATCCGGCTCGCGCTCGGTGCACGCCGCGGCGCGCTCATCCGGCAGCTGTTGGTGGAGAGTCTCTGCTTCTCGCTCGTGGCCGGCGCGGTGGGACTGCTCGTCGCGACGTGGGCGATCAGCCTCGCGAACGGTGTGACGCTGCCAATGGACATCGACTTCTCACCCGACCTGCGGTTGAGTCCGATGGTGCTCGTGTTCTCCTTGACGGCGACACTCGCGACCGGCCTGCTCTTCGGACTCGTCCCGGCGCTACAGGCGACGCGGCCGGCGCTGATACCGGCGCTCAAGGGAGAGGCACCGGCGGGCGCATCGCGATCGCGCACGAGCAAGGGACTGGTGATCGCGCAAATGGCCCTGTCGATCGTACTGCTCGTGTGCGCCAGTCTGTTCCTCACGAACCTTCGTAGCGCGACTGCGCTCGACAAGGGCTTCGTGAGCGCGAACATGTTGATCGCCAGTCTCGACCCGTCGTTGCAGGGCTATTCGCGCGGCAACAGCGAGCAGTTCTACCGCGGCCTGGCGGAGCGCCTCACGGCGCGTGCCGAGGTGCGCGCCGTGGCACTGATCGACAACGTGCCGCTCGGGTTCAGTAACAGTGACCGTGACGTGGAGATCCCGGGCTACACGCCTGCGAAGAACGAAGGGATGTCGGTCAACTACTCGATGGCGAGTCCCGGCTACTTCGCCACCATGGGCATCCCGCTGAGAGCGGGCCGTGAGTTCACCGTGCAGGATGACTCCGGCGCCGTGCGGGTGATCGTCGTGAACGAGCGATTCGTCGAGCGCTTTTGGCCTGGGCAAGTCGCGTTGGGCAAGACATTCCGGACGGCGGGGCGCGACTATACCGTCGTCGGTGTGGTCCCGACCGGGAAGTACCAGCGATTGGGAGAGGATCCGCGCGCATTCATGTGGTACGCACAGGCCCAGCAGTGGACCGCGAGCATGGAGATCGTGATCCGGACCACCGGTGACCCGGCGGCGGTCATTCCGATCCTCCGCGAGGAGATCGCCGCCCTTGACGCGAATCTTCCGCTCAGCAATGTCCGTACCATGGACAAGCACCTTGGGATCTCGCTCCTGCCGGCCCGGCTGACTGGCGCGGCGCTCGGAGTGTTCGGTATTCTGGGGCTCCTGCTCGCCTCGGTCGGGATGTATGGAGTGATGGCCTACTCGGTCTCGCAGCGCACGCGGGAGATCGGGATCCGGATGGCGATCGGCGCCGCGGCCTCCGATGTCGTGAGGCTCGTGATGAAGCAGGGACTCACGCTGGTCCTGGTCGGCACGGCGATCGGTCTCGGTGGCGCATTCGCGGCGGCTCGCCTACTGGCGGGTGTGTTGTACGGCGGTGCTTCGTTCGACCCGATCACGTTCGCGCTGGTCCCACTCGTGCTGATCGCGGTGGCGGCGGTCGCGACCTTCGCGCCGGCCCGTCGCGCGGCGGCGGTGGACCCGGCGATCACCTTGAGGGCTGACTGACCACGATGGATATCGCTCGCGCTCCCCAGAAGAAGACGGGCCGCAACGTCGCCATTGGCGCTGGTGCGGCGGCGGTGATCTTTGCGACGATCGCGCTCTCGCGTCTCGATCCGGCCGCGCCCACGGTGCAGCGGGTCGCGATCCTCATCGACTCGGTCGCCCGTGGCGACGTCATCCGCGAGGTTCGCGGCCCGGGCACACTCGTGCCTGAACAGATCCGCTGGATCACCGCGCAGGCCTCGGCGCGCGTCGAGCGCAAGGCCGCTGAGTCCGGAGAGAAGGTCGGCGCAGGGCAGGTCCTGCTCGAGATGAGCAACCCTGACCTGCAGATCCAGACGATGCAGGCCGAGCAGCAGGTGAGGCAGGCGCAGATCGAACTGTTGAATCTCAAGACGAATCTCCGCTCGGCGATCCTCACGCAAGAAGGCGTGGTCGCGCAGAGCCGCACGACGTACATCAGCGCGACGCAGGAGGCGCAGGCGGCCGACTCGCTACAGCGTCGCAATCTCATCTCGACCTTCGAGGCGGCCAATCGAAAGGCGCAGGCCGAGGAAGCGATCACGCGCTTTCGCGTCGAACGCGAGCGCCTCGACCTGCAGCGCGCGGCGATCGATTCGCAGATCGCGACGCAGAGCGGACAGGTGCAACAGCTCGAGGCGATCGCCGATCGGCAGCGGAACCGGCTGGGCTCGCTCAGCGTGCGGGCGCCCGAGGGCGGCGTGTTGCAGGACTTGAATCTGCAGCTCGGTCAGTGGGTGCCCGAGGGCACCACGCTCGCCAAGGTCGTGCAGCCGGGCCGCCTCAAGGCGGTGCTGCGGATCCCCGAGTCGCAGGCCAAGGACGTGGTGCTCGGTCAGTCGGCGACGGTCGACACGCGCAATGGGATCGTGAAGGGACGGGTGATCCGGAAGGATCCGTCGGCGATCCAAGGCACGGTCACGATCGACGTCTCGCTCGACGGACCGCTCCCGTCGGGCGCGGTGCCCGACCTCTCGGTCGACGGCACGATCCAGATCGAACGGCTCGACAACGTGCTGCACACCGGCCGCCCCGCGTTCGGTGCGTCGAGCGGGCGCGTGGGGCTCTTCAAGCTCATCGACGGCGGGTCGGCCGCCATCCGTGTCTCGGTCGAGCTGGGCCGCACCTCGGTGAATACCGTGGAGATCCTGAGCGGTCTCGCGGTCGGCGACCGCGTGATCCTCAGCGACATGACGCAGTACGCCGCGGTCGACCGCGTGCGAATCAAGTGACCTTCGTGCTTTCCCACCCCGCCTCACCCTCTCGGAGTTCCTGATGACGACGATGGAAAAGCCCCTGATCCACATGCAGGGGATCAAGAAGGTCTTCTACACGGACGAAGTGGAGACGCACGCGCTCGAGGACATCAACTTCCATGTCAACAAGGGCGAGTACGTCGCCATCAGTGGGCCGTCGGGCTGCGGCAAGACGACGTTGCTCTCGATCCTCGGCCTGCTCGACACGCCGAGCGGCGGCGAGTACGACCTCGCGGGCGAGCCGGTCGCGCGGCTCACGCCGATCGAACGGGCGCGGGTCCGCAATCGGCAGATCGGTTTCATCTTCCAGGCGTTCAATCTGATCGGCGACTTGACGGTGTTCGAGAACGTCGAGCTTCCGCTCACGTACCGTGACATGCCGGCCGCCGAGCGTCGTGATCGAGTCGCCGCTGCGCTCGTGCGCGTGGGCATGTCGCACCGCGCCAAGCACTACCCGACTCAGCTCTCTGGCGGCCAGCAGCAGCGTGTCGCCGTCGCGCGCGCGGTGGCGGGCGACCCGGCGATCCTGCTCGCTGACGAGCCGACGGGCAACCTCGACTCCAAGAACGGCGAGGCGGTCATGGAGCTGCTGCGCGAGCTCAACGGCAACGGATCGACGATCTGCATGGTGACGCACGATTCGCGGTATGCGCAGCATGCGGATCGCGAGGTGCACCTGTTCGACGGCAAGGTGGCGAACGCGGCGGCGATGTCAGTGGTCGCGTAGCACGACATGCGGGGTTTCCTCGATTGCGGTGAGTGACGCCGTGCTGCATGGTACCGCACGAGGAGGGCACCATGGCGAAAGAGAAACGGCCTGCATTGTTCGCGCTATTGTTGTTCGTGATCGCGTGGTTCCTGCCGGTCGAGGCTGGCGCCGCGCGGATCCAGGACGGCATCCTGCCGGGGTATCAGGCGTTCCTCGTCGCCCTCGCGCCGGTGACGCTGCACCGATTCAATGAGCTCGACCTGATCACCGTGCGCGAGTTGCTGACGGCGTTGAGCGCGCTCTCGAACCTCCTGATGATCTACGCGCTCACGGTCGTGTTGGGCTGGCCCCGGATCCGTTTTCCGACGCCGAAACGGCTGTCGACCGTGCTGCTGGTGGCGTTCCTGATAAACGCGCAGTGGGTGTGGCCGCGTGGGGACGAGTTCCTCGACCTTCAGATCGGCTACTGGGCCTGGTGCTCCTCGTTCGGCTTGGTGGCGATGGCGGTGCGCCGCCTGGAGCGGCGAAGCCGGGCGGGCGTCACCGCGCCGGCGGTCGAGCGGCGAGTGACGGGGGAGTTCGCGCGGTCGGTCGAGTGATCGTGCGATCATGATCGCGGCGATGCTGTTCGCGGCGATGCTGTTCGCTCTGACCGTCGGCGTGGCCGACGCGCAGCAGCTCTCCCCGGACCAGCGCGCCGGTGACCGGGCACTCCTCGAGCGCCAGCTTCGGGCGCTGCGGGCCGTCCTCAGCCCCTGACGGCCCCTCCCGCCCGGTCCGCCAGCTTGTCGCGCGCCAGCCGCCACCGGAGGCCCCACATCCCCAAGACCCACTGGTCAGTTCAGTCCTTCTCCGCCACCGATTCCGTCAGCTTCTTTTCGAGGTCGGGGATGCCGGGCGTCGCGACAAACCGTCCAGACTCCCTCGTGCCGGTGGCGTGACGGCGTACGGCACCACAGAGTTAAGCGGTGGGGCGACCGCAACAACGCTCCGCTCCCCTCCAGCACACTCCGATGCCCAAGTCCCTCCCCACGCGCCAGTCGCGCCCGCAGCCGATCATCTGGATCGCGCTGATCCTCGCCTCCTTCCTCCTCGTGCGTGGCGTGGCGGTCCGCCTCACCGACTGGCTCTGGTTCCGCGAGGTCGGATTCGAGCGAGTCTTCCTGCTCCAGATCGTGGCCCAGTGGAGCATGGGTGCGCTGGCCGGCATCGTCGGCTTCGCGGTGCTCTACGGCAACGCGCGGGTGGCGCTGCGGGGGATCGAACTGGTGCGCGAGGATGTGCGCGTGCTCGCGCAGGGCGGCCTCGAGATGCGCGAGCGCTTCTTCGTGCGGCTCGCCGAGATGCTCGCGCTCCCGGTGTCGCTCGCTGGCGCGGCGTTGATCGCGCTCGGTGCAGCGGGTGAGTGGCGTACGCTGGTGCAGTTCTTCTACCGTACGCCGTTCGGCGAGGTCGACCCGATCTTCGGACGCGACATCGCCTACTACGTCTTCACGCTCCCGACGCTCGTGCTCTCGCTCAACCTCGTGACGGCGGTGCTGGCGCTCGCGCTGGTGCTGCTGGTGGTGCCGATCTACGTCGCGCGCGGTGACATCCGCCTGCAGGCCACAGGACTCCGCGTCGATCCCGGTGTGAGCCTACACACGGCGGTGTTGGTCGCGCTCTTGCTCTTGGTGCAGGCCGTCAGGATCGCGTTCGTCCAGGCGCCGTCGCTGCTCTTCGGCACGCATGGGCCGTTGCAGGGTGCCAGCCTCACCGACGTGACGATCGTGCTGCCGTCGCTCTATGTGATGTCGGCGCTGCTCGCGATCGGGTGCGGTGCGGTGCTCTGGGGCGCGCGGCGCGGCATCGTCGTGCGCACCGCCGGCGGCGTGATCGTCGGCTATATCGTGCTCTCGATCGTGTTCACCGGTGTGATCCCCGCCATCTACCAGCGGCTCGTGGTCCAAGCCAACGAACTCGCGCGCGAGGCGCCGCAGATCGCGCATCACATCGCCGCGACGCGGAAGGCCTGGGGGCTCGACAAGGTCGAACGCCGCGAGCTCGACGGCGCGCAGGTGCTCACGGCCCGCGACTTGGAGGCGAACCGCTCGACGATCGACAACGTGCGGCTCTGGGACCGCGAGCCGCTGCTCCGCACCTTCGGGCAGTTGCAGTCGATCCGCACCTACTACGAGTTCGTCGCGGTCGACGACGATAGGTACATGGTGAACGGGGCGCTCCGGCACGTGCTGCTGTCGGCGCGCGAACTCGACGTCTCGGCGTTGCCCACGCGCACCTTCGTGAACGAGCACCTCACCTTCACGCACGGCATGGGGCTCACCATGGGCCCGACCAACCAGGTGACGCCGGAGGGACTGCCCGTGCTCTGGGTGCAGGACCTCCCGCCGACGTCAAGCGTGGACCGCAGCATCACGCGTCCGCAGATCTACTTCGGTGAGTTGCCGAGCTCCTTCGCGCTCGCGCCGTCACGGCAGCGCGAGTTCGACCACCCGGCCAAGGAGGGCGACGAGGGCGTCTACTCGACGTACACGGGCAAGGCGGGTGTGCCGATCCGGTCAGTGCTCGCCAAGGCGCTCTTCGCACTGCGCTTCCGTGCACTGAACATCCTGCTCTCGAGCGACCTCACGGACAGCACGCGCATCCTCTATTATCGCAACGTGCGCGAGCGCGCCGAGATGGCGTTGCCGTTCCTGCGGTTCGATCCCGACCCATATCTGGTCATATCCGACAGCGGGCATCTCGTCTGGATGCTCGACGCCTACACGCGGACCGATCGCTATCCGTACTCGGCCCGGATGCGCGACGGCACGAACTATCTGCGCAACAGCGTGAAGATCACGGTGGACGCGTACGACGGCGACATCCGTGCCTACCTGAGCGAGCCGGACGACCCGATGGTCCGCACCTTGTCGCGGATCTACCCGGGCATGCTGCGGCCGATGGACGAGATGCCCGCCGACCTCCGTTCGCATGTGCGGTACCCGGAGTCGCTCTTCAGCGCGCAGACCTCGCTCTACGCGACCTTTCACATGACCGACGCTGCGACGTTCTACCATCGAGAGGATCAGTGGCAGATCCCGGGCGCCGGCGCGAGTGAAGGCACTGGTTTCCAGCGGCATATCGTGATGCGGCTGCCGGGAGAGAAGGTGGCCGAGTACCTCCTCATGCGTCCGTTCACACCGCGGCAGAAGGACAACCTCGCGGCCTGGATGGTCGCCCGGAACGACGGCGACAAGTACGGTCAGCTGATCGCGTATCGCTTCCCACGGCAGAGTCTGGTGTTCGGACCGACGCAGGTGGCGAGTCGGATCTCGCAGGACACCGACGTATCGCGCCAGGTCTCGCTCTGGGACCAGGGCGGTTCGGAAGTGATCCGCGGTGAGCTGCTGGTGATCCCGATCGAGTCGTCGCTGCTCTATGTGCAGCCACTGTATCTGCAGGCGTCCGGCGGCAAGATCCCCGAGCTCAAGCGCGTGATCGTCGCGCACGAGGGGCGTGTGGTGATGGACGAGACGTTCGAGCGGGCGCTGCAGGTGATGTTCGGTGGCGGCGCGGTGCCGCGTGCGGGTGCGGCGGCGGTGACCGCGAGTGGTGGCAACGTGGCGCGCGCGGCCGAGACGGCGGAGGAGTCGCGTGCGGCGCTCACGGCCGAGGCGGTGCAGCACTACGACGCGGCGCGTACGGCGCAGCGTGCCGACGACTGGGCGACGTATGGGCGCGAGATGCAGCGGTTGGGCGAGGTGCTCAAACGGCTGCGGGACGCGGGGCCGCCGAAGTAGGACGTTCGTGTCTGTGAGGCCACTCGTCGCGCGTGGTGACTTCTAACGCGCAGTGCATCGCGTCGTCATGGCACTGCAATGGCCACGTCATCTCCGGGTGTGAGGTTAGGACTACCTCACACCCGGAGTGTCGTATGGAGGCCCCGCGCTCGACTGGACTCAACCGCGAACCGAACGTCCTGCCGTTGATCGACATCCTGCTGGTGTTGATCATCGCGGCGATGTTGCCGTGGCTGTACCCCAACTGGCGAGTCGATGTGCAGGTGCCCGTGCCTGCAGACACTCCCCCACTTGGACCCAGCGTTGCAACGCAGGCTCAGTTCTGGCGCGCCATGAAGAACGCGAGCATGCCACCCACGAGCATGACGACGAGGGCGAGTGCGATCAGCCCGACCTGTTGGGGCTTTGACGCTCCACCGGCGCCGTCGCGCACGGCGATGAATGCCGCCTCGTCGAGATAGAACCGGTCGCCCGCGCCGGACATCTCGCCGGCCATGACGGCGCGGCCGCGCGCGTCGACTCCGCGCAGTACGCCTGACGTGAAGAACTCGCGCAATGCGTGGTTGTCGAGCTGGAGTCCGAGGTCGTAGAGGGCACGTGCGCGATCGGGGGCCGTTGCGCCATTGAGGCGGAAGGCGTCGAGCACGTCTGCGCGGGCCTTCGCTGCCGCCGCGGCGGCGTGAATCGCGATCATTGCGCCGTGATTCACTGCGTCGCTCCTGGTCGAATGGTGGTAGGTCCGCCGAGTGCGGCTCCACTGCGGAATCTAATCGCGCGGGTCGCGACGTCCGCGTCTGATGGACGCGCGGGCTACCAGTGGCCTTGATCAGCGCGCTGACCGTCACGTCGGTCGTGATCGGCACCGCGGTGACCCGCGGCGAGTTCCCGAGCCTCGACACACCGGTGCTCTCGTTCTTCGACACGACCAAGGTCAAGAACATCGACGAGCGCAAGCGCTGTTCCTCAACGACGGCTCGTGGAACGGGAAGCGCGTCGTCTCGTCGGACTGGATCAGGGCCTCGGTCGCGCCGCAGATCGCGGTGGGGACGCAAGCCAATGCGCCCAAGTACGGCTACAAGTGGTGGCTCTACCCGCTCGCGAGCGATCCGACGAAGTTCGCGTGGACGGCCTCGGAGTTCGGCGGACGGTTCCCGGTCGCACTGCCAGAGAAGGATCTCATCGCAGTGTTCGACGCATGGAACATCCTCCCCGGACAACCTGGTATTCCGGTGCGACGGATGATCGAACGCCTCGAGAAGGCAGCCGTGGGTCGGTAGCCGTCTCCCATCTCCCATCTCACCTCTGCCGTTCGTTCACATCCCCGGCCCAGCCGAGAGCTTTCGCACGAGTCGATACATGAACTCGAGCCCGTCGTAGAACGCCCGCGCCTCGATCTTCTCATTCATCCCGTGCGCGTTCGGGCCCTCGTAGAAGAGCCCCGACACGCCGTACACGGGAATGCCGGCGACGCGGAGGTGGCGGCCGTCGGTCGCACCGGTGCTCATGGTCGGCACCACCGGCATCCCGGGCCACATCTCCTGCGTGGTCTGCTCGATCGTCCGCAAGAGATCGGGCGTGAGCGGTGACGCCGGGCTGTCCTCCGCTTCACGCTGGGTCGTGATGTGCACGCCCGTATCGCCGATCGCCTGCTCAAGGCGTCGCTGCACGATCGCAGTCGTCTCGTCGGGCAGGATGCGGCAGTTGACGGTCGCGGTCGCGCGCTGCGGCAGTGCGTTCGACGCATGGCCGCCAGTGAGCATGGTCGCCACGCACGAGGTGCGCAGGCGTGAGCTGTTCGCCGGGTCACGCGAGATGAGCGCCGCGGCAACGGAGTCGCGTTCGTTGGCGACGATCGCGCGCATCGCGGCACCAGTCTCCCCACCCACGATCGCGGCCTGACGGCGGAAGTACTCGCGGGTCACCTCGTTGAGGTGCACGGGGTTCTGATAGGTGCCGAGCTTCGAGAGCGCTGCCGCGAGCTGGTAGATGGCGTTGTCGGGGCGCGGCTGCGAACTGTGGCCGCCGGAGTTGGTCGTCTCGACCGTGAAGTTGGCGACCTTCTTCTCGCTCGCCTGGATGTCGTTCGAGATCTTCTTCTTCTCCTCCACCCGTCCACCGCCACCCTCGTTGAACGCATACTCGGCGCGCAGCAGCTCAGGGCGATTGCGCAGGATCCAGGCGACGCCGTTCGCCGAACCACCTTCTTCGTCCGCCGTGAGCGCGACGATGACGTCGCGGTCGGGCACGACGCCCTCGGCCTTCATGCGCAGGAGGATCGTGAGGTGGATCGCGCCCTCGTCCTTGTCGTCGGCGACGCCACGACCGTAGAAGACGCTGTCCTTCTCGATGAACTCGAAGGGCGGGAGCGTCCAGTCCTTGGGGTCGGCTTCGACCACGTCGATGTGCGAGAGCAGCAGGATCGGCTTTCGTCCTGTGTTACGGCCGCGGTATCGCACCACGAGGTTGCCCTTTCGCGGCGCGTTCTCGACCACGACGACGTCCTCTGAGGGGAAGCCGGCAGCGCGCATATGCTTCGCCATCGCCTCGGCGGCGGTCACCGTGTTGCCGACGCTGTGCGTGGTGTTGATCTCGACGAGTTCCTTCAGGAGGGCGCGCGCCTGCGCTTCCCAGCGGGCGCGAGGGTTCGGCGATTGGGCGGCGAGTGGCGTGGCAGCGGCGAGCGTAGCGGCGAGGGCCGCAGCAGCGGCGACGGTGCGGAGGGCGTAGGGTCTCATCTGCGGAAGTTGACCGTGACCGGCGCTGGAAGCAACTGCGGTGGTCCTCGCCGCACCCGCCGGCGCGCGCGAGGCGGCTCTCACGGCGGCGCGTGCCACACCAACGCTCTTCGCCCCGGCGACGGAACGCTCCCAACGCACCCGATCACGAGTGGGCGCGACCGCACTGAACGCGTCACGCAGGTGCGCCACTTCACGGGGCAGGCGTTTCGCGTCGAGGGTGCGACCGCCGATGCGGTAGAGAGTACTGTGTGCGTGTCATCGGCAGAAGGAGGTGCCGCCGACCGGCTCGTCCAGACCTCGCGCCAGGCTGGTTGCCAATAGGGTAGGGGGGTATGTACATTCACAGCATGACCAAGCTCACCCTCGACATCACCGGCATGTCCTGCGGCCACTGCGTCGCCTCAGTCTCGCGCACCCTCAAGGCCATGCCAAGCGTGCACGTCGAAGAAGTGAAGATCGGCTCAGCCACGATCGACTTCGATGAGGCCAGGGTCTCCGCTGACGCCATCACCAAGGCCGTGACCGACGAAGGCTACGCCGTCGTCGGCAAGCACTGATGGCGACCGCACTCAAGAACCATCCCAGCGCGACCTGCGGCTGCGGTGCGCACGGCGACGACTCCGGCCGCAAGGCGCTCGCCGTGGACGCCGACATCAAGGACCGCAATCTCAAGCGCCTCCGCCGGATCGAGGGCCAGGTGCGCGGCCTGCAGAAGATGGTCGAGGAGGACCGCTACTGCGCCGACGTGATGACGCAGATCTCGTCGGTGCAGGAGGCGCTCCGCAGTGTGAGCCGCGAACTCATGCGCAATCATCTCAAGCACTGCGCCGCTGGTGCGATCCGGTCCGGTCCGGCAGAAGCCGACGCGATGTACGACGAGCTCGTGGAGCTCATGTACACGCACAGCCGATGAGCGCCGGAGCCGCAGAGGCACTCGCCGCCGGCGCATTGCCGATCACGTTCAACGACGTGCTCGCCGCCGAAGCACGGATCCGGCCGCATCTCGCGCCCACGCCGCTTCGCCACTACGACCAACTCGACGACCTCGTCGGCCACGAGATCCTCGTGCAGGTGAAGCACGAGAACCATCATCCGACGCAGAGCTTCAAGATCCGCAACGGGTTGAACGCGATCCTCGGCCGCACCGTCGCGCAGCGCGGACGTGGCATGATCGGCGCGAGCACGGGCAACCACGGCCAGGGCCTCGCGTATGGCGGCCGGCTCACCGGTACGCCAGTCACCATCTGTGTGCCGATCGGCAACAACCCGGGCAAGAACGCGGCGATCCGCGCGCTCGGTGCTGAGCTCGTCGAGGTCGGCGAGACCTACGACGTGACGGTGCGCGAGTGCGCGCGGATCGGCGCCGAGCGTGGACTGGTGCTCGCGCACTCGACCAACGATCCGCTCGTGGTCGCTGGTGCGGGGACCATGACGCTCGAGATCGTGCAGCAGGAGCCGGAGCTCGATGCGCTCGTGATCGCGCTCGGCGGTGGTTCGCAGTCGGTCGGCGCGTTGACCGTGGCGGCTGCGCTTAAGCCCTCGTTGCGGATCTACGCGGTGGGCGCAGCGGGCGCGGCGGCGCAGTACGAGAGCTGGACGCGCGGAGAGAAGCTCGTGAACCAGCCGATCAACACGTTCGCAGAAGGGATCGCGACGGGCTCAGCATATGATCTCACCTTCGACGCGCTGCGCGCGGGGCTCTCGGGGTTCGTCACCGTGAGCGAGGACGAGATCTACGCGGCGATCCGTGACCTGATCCGGATCACGCACAACCTGCCCGAGGGGGCAGGGGCGGCCGGGCTCGCGGGGCTACGCAAGCTCGCACCGGAGCTGGAGGGCAAGCGCGTGGGGATCGTGATGTGCGGCGGGAACCTCAGCGAGCGCGATCTGCGCGTCGCGCTCGGCTGAGGTGCCTGCTGCCGGCGCTCACTTCACCGGCATCACGGCGATGCACTCGATCTCGAGCTTCGCATTCGGGACCACGAGGGCCTTCACGACCACGGTGGAGCGCGCTGGCGGCGCGACCGGCCAGAACTCGGCGTACGCCTCGTTCATCCCGCGGAAGTCGCTGCCCTCGATGAGGAAGACGGTGCACTTGACCGCGTTCTGCATCGTCGTGCCGGCCAGCTCGAGCGTGGTCTTGATGTTGCCGAGCGCACTGCGCGTCTGACCCTGGATGGTCGTGTCGGCGTTGGCGCCGCCCGTGGGGAGCGCACCCGAGGCGTAGACCATGTTGCCGACGCGGATCGCTTGTGTGAGCGTCGCCGTCGAGCGACCGATCGCTTCACGCTGCTGCGCCTGCGCGAGGCTTGGGACGGCGGCGAGCGCGACAAGTGCGGCGGTGCGGATGAACTTCGGTGCGATGCGCATGGGCGTCTCGGTCAGCGGCGGGAAGTGGATGCAGCGGGAGCGAACGTGAGCTTTATGGTAGTGAGTCCGGCGCTGTCGGAGGGGAGCGCCTTCGTGCCGACCGGCATGCCGTTGGTCCTGATGAGATACGCGACCACGGCGATGTAGGTCCCTTGCGTGAGCGAGCCGGGTGCCGATTCGGGCATGGTCGAGCGGATCGCCTCGACCAGCTCGAACACCGAGCGGCCGCTCCATTTCAGACGGAAGTCGGCGTTGGAGAGGCCACCGGACGCGTGGCACTCGAAGCAGGCGGCGCGGAACCACTGCTCGCCCAACTCGACCTGCTTGGCCCCAGCGGCGGCGGAGTCGACTCGCACCGGGTCCTGGGCGCGCGCGGGCTCGGCGAGCGTTGCGGCAAGGAGGAGCACGGCCGCAATGACCGGGAGAGGTCGCAATAGGGGACGAGAGGGCGTTGGCATCGAACAGGAAGCTGTCGAGGAGCTTCAACGGGTGCAAGAGACGGCACGTTGGATTACGGCCGCACTGCCGATTGCGGCTCCTCGGCGCGTGAGCGATCTTCGCGCATCCCCAACACACTCCCTCGCCCCATTCATGTCCGACACCTCCGACGACAGTCTCACCGCAGCCCCTGAACTCCCCCGCCGAGACTTCATTCGGCTCGCCGGCTTGGGCACGGGAGCGCTGCTCTCCGGCGTGGCGCCCGCCACCGTTGAGGCACAGCAAGGATTCGCGCCGGCCGCGCGCCGTGGCCGCGCAGGCCCCTCGAGCCATGTGATCGTCGTCGGCGCTGGGGCCTGGGGCGCGTTCATCTCCTGGCATCTGCGCAAGCAGGGCAATCGCGTCACGCTGATCGACCAGTACGGCGTCGCCAACTCGCGCGCGACCACCGGCGACGAGACGCGCGGGATTCGCTCGTCGTACGGAGATCGCACGATCACGCCCGAGCTCTGGGTGAGCTGGGCGCGTGAGAGCATCAAGCGATGGCGCGAGTTCGACGCCGAGCACGGCAAACGGTTCGGGACGCGATTCTACTACGAGACCGGCGACCTGATCCTCCGTGAGCGGCCGGAGCCATTTACCACGAGGTCGCGCGAACTCTGGGACAAGCTCGGCGTGAAGTACGAGGTCCTCACTCCGGACGATGCCAAGAAGCGGTTCCCTCAGATCCGGTCAGAGGGACATGAGGTCCTGATCCACGAACCCGACGCTGGCGTGGCGCGTGCGAGGGACTCGGTGCAGGCGCAGGTCGCACTCGCGCGCGACGCTGGGGTGGAGTTCCGCATGGGCCGCGTGACGCCGGGGCCGATCGCGAATGGCCGGATGCAAGGCGTCACGCTGCAGGACGGTACGAAGCTCAGCGCCGACTCGTACGTCTTCGCCTGCGGGCCCTGGCTCGGAAAGGTCTTCCCCGATGCGCTGCGCAACCGCACCAACCTGCCGATCGGCCACGTCTGCTACTTCGGCACGCCCGTCGACGATGCGCGGTTCACCTTTCCCAACTGTCCGACGTGGAACGTGCCTGGCGTCACTGGCTGGGCGGCGCTCCCCGCGGACAGTCATGGGTTCCGTGTGCGCGGGGCGATCGCGCCGCCTCCACCGCCTGGAGCCGCCGCTGCCGCTGAGGCCGCGCCTCCTCCCAGACCGCCGAACACACGGCCTGACCCGGGCCAACAGGATCCCGACACCAGCTCGCGATGGACGAACCAGGAGCGCATCGACGGTTCGCGCAACGTGCTCAGCAAGTACTTCCCGGCCATGGCCGCAGCGCCGTTGCTCTCGACGCGTGCCTGTCACTATGAGATCAGCGTCAATCGCAATTTCATCGTCGACCGAGTTCCCGGCGCCGAGAACGCATGGATCACGGGCATGGGGCAGGCCGAGGGCTTCAAGTTCTCGATCGTCATCGCCGAGTACGCGGCGTGGCGCGTGATGGGCGATAGCGGTGATCCGGCCCTCGCCGCGGCCTTCCGGCTTCCGTCGCAAGAATACGTTCCTGGTGAATCACCCTTTAGCGGAGATGATGACTGATGCGTACGCGACTGATCAACGGCGTTGCAGCACTGGCGCTGATCGCGGGAACCCTTGGCGCTCAGGCGCCGACACCGGTGAATGATCGCCCCAACCCATACCGTACTGTCGAAGGGTGGGCCAAGCTGCCCGCCGGACGTACGTGGGGCTCGACGAGCGCGGTGGCGATCGACAAGGACGGAGTGAGCGTCTGGGTGGGCGAGCGATGTGGGCAGAACAGTTGCGTGGGGAGCGATCTCGACCCGATCCTGCTCTTCGACAAGAACGGCACGCTCGTGCGGTCGTTCGGCAAGGGGATGGTGAACTGGCCGCACGGGATCCACGTGGACCGCGAGGGCAATGTGTGGGTGGTGGACGGCCGCGACAATCGCGCGGCTGCACCGCGCGGTGCCGCCGCCGCTGCACCAGCGCCCGCGCAGCCGGCGCGGATATTCGGACATCAGGTGCTCAAGTTCTCGCCGCAGGGTGCGCTGCTCATGCGACTCGGCACCGACGGTAGCGCACGCGAACCCGGGTACTTCTTCCAGCCCAACGCGGTGTACGTCGCGCCCAACGGCGACATCTACGTGGCCGAAGGGCACGCGTCCGGCGCCGATGCGAACGCGCGCATCCTGCGCTTCGATCGCACGGGCAAGCTGATCACGAGCTGGGGCCGAAAGGGCACTGGCCCGGGCGAGTTCGACCAGCCGCATGCGCTCGCGATGGATTCGCAGGGCCGGCTCTTCGTCGGCGACCGCGGGAACGACCGCCTCCAGATCTTCTCGGCGAACGGAACACTGCTCGACACCTGGTTCCAGTTCTCGCGCGCGAGCGGAATTTTCATTGACGCGAACGACGTGATCTACGTGGCCGACTCGGAGTCGGGCTCGATCGAACCGAGCCGCACCGCCTGGTTGCGCGGCATCAGGATCGGCAGCGCGCGCACGGGTGTGGTGACGGCGTTCATCCCCGACCCGACCACGACGACGAACAACACAAGCGCGGCCGAGGGCGTGGCCGTGGACTCCCGCGGCGTGATCTATGGCGCAGAAGTCGGTCCACGCGCGCTCAAGCGGTACGAAAAGCCCTGACGTGCAGCGGGCGGGCGGCTCAGGCCCGCCCGCGCTGATGGATACAATCTCCGCAATCCAGACTCCCTGATCCGATCTCCTCTCCGTCAATACCGATGAACACGTTCCGTTCGCATGCGCGGCTCGCGGTGCCAGTACTGCTGCTCACACTCGCGGTGGGTGATCTCGGCGCGCAGCGCCGGATCGGGATGATCCCGGTGGGCGCGAGCGAACTCCGCGACTCGGTCGCGCTCTACTCGACCGATCGCGCCGCGCTCGGGCGCCGCTGGACGGTCGAGTACTCGCCGGCACGCCGCGCGCGCTTCTCCACGTTCTTCAACGAGTGGCGCGCGCGACTGGCGAAGGTCGACTTCAACAAGCTGAGCCAGGAGGGGCGGATCGACTACGTGCTCCTCGACAACCGGCTGCGTTATGAGCTCGCGCAGTTGGGCCGCGAAGAGAAGCTCGCCGGCGAGATGGAATCGCTCGTGCCGTTCGCGCCGGTGATCACCGACCTCGAGGAGACGCGCCGCCGGTTCGAGAAGGTCGACGCCCCCAAGGCCGCCAAGGCCCTCGCGCAGATCGCCGCGGTGTCCGACAGTCTCGCGAAGGCCGTACGCGCCAAGCCGGCCAACAGTGCGACCCGCGCCGAGCGGATCGTGGCGCTGCGGGCGATCGGCTACATCGAGGACCTGCAGGGCACCATGCGCAACTGGAGTCGTTTCTACGCCGGCTACGATCCCGAGTTCTCGTGGTGGACCGAGGACCCGACCCGTCGCGCGAACGAGGCGATCGCGCGCTACACGCGCACACTTCGCGAGTCGGTCGTCGGGCAGGCCGCCGGACAGCAGGAGCCGATCATCGGTGACCCGATCGGCGCTGAGGGACTCCGGGAGGATCTGGAAGCGGAGCTGATCGACTACACGCCCGACGACCTCATCGCGCTCGCCGAGCGCGAGTTCGTCTGGATCGATCAGGAACGGAAGAAGGCGGCGCGCGAGATGGGCTTCGGCGACGACTGGCGGGCCGCGCTCGAGAAGGTCAAGCAGGCCTACGTGCCGCCCGGTCAGCAGCCCGAGTTGATCCGTCGCCTCGCGCGCGAGGCGACGCAGTTCATCACCGAGCGGAACCTCGTGACCGTGCCGCCGCTCTCCGACGAGATCTGGCGCATGGAGATGATGACGCCGCGGCAGCAGCTCGTCTCGCCCTTCTTCCTCGGTGGCGAGATCATCCAGGTCTCGTACCCGACGGACTCGATGGCCGACGCCGACAAGATGATGTCGATGCGCGGCAACAACCCGCACTTCTCGATGGCGACGGTGCACCACGAACTGATCCCGGGGCATCACCTGCAGGGATACATGACGTCGCGCTACAACACGCACCGCGGCGCCTTCAACACGCCATTCTGGGGCGAGGGATGGTCGCTGTGGTGGGAGATGTTGCTCTGGGATCAGGGCTTCCCGCAGACGCCCGAGGACCGCATGGGCATGCTCTTCTGGCGCTCGCATCGCCTGGCACGGATCATCTTCTCGCTCAACGTGCACCTGGGTCGCATGACACCGCAGGAAGCGATCGACCTGCTCGTCGATCGGGTGGGGCATGAGCGCGCCAACGCCGAGGCCGAGGTGCGGCGGTCGTTCAATGGGACGTACTCACCGCTCTACCAGGCCGCGTACATGATGGGCGGGCTGCAGATCCGAGCGCTGCACCGCGAGTTGGTGGGCGGCGGGCGGATGACGAACAAGGAGTTCCATGATGCGATCCTGCAGGGCGGGCGGATGCCGATCGAGATGGTGCGGGCGCGGTTGATGGGGACGCCGTTGACGCGGGGCTACAAAGCAGGTTGGAAGTTCATTCAGTGAGCGAGGGGCAGATGTGAGAGGTGAGAGGTGAGAGGTGAGATGTGAGAGGGGCGGCACCGGACATCCGGCGCCGCCCCTCGCTTACATCTCCCATCTCACCTCCCACCTCTGCAGCTCAGGCAGCTTCATCGCCACCAACGCCGCCGTCGTCCCCGCCCCCGTCGCGAACACGATGTACTGCTTCCCCAGGTGCATGAACGTCATCGGCATCGCCGTCGTCCGCGAGGGGATCTCGACCGCACCGACCTGCGCGCCAGTGCGTTTGTCGACCGCGAAGAGCGTCGGCTTGGATCCCGGAACGCCGCCTGAACGCCCCGTGCCGTAGATCACCAGCGTCTTGGTGTTGATCACCTGCGGCTGCTGCCCGCCCGCCGCACGGGGCGGGAGCGACACGCCCGCGAACAACGGATCGTTGCTCGTCGTCGGGATCATACCGCCGTTGGGGATCCACCAGCGCTTGTCGCCGCTGTTCATGTCGTAGGCGGTGATGCCGCCGTACGGCTTCGGCTTGAGGATCGAGACGCCGCGCAGCATCGAGGCGTTGCCGCGTCCTTCGAATCCACCGCCACGCTCTGTCGGCGGAGTGTACCCTGGCGGCGGCGTGAGCGCGCCCAAGAGTCCGCAGTTGTCGCGCGGTGAGCTGAAGCGGAACTCGCTGCAGGGATCCTTCTGCAGCGTGATCGTCGAGAGCCCGCTGATCGAGGCGACGTACAGCATCCCCGTCTCGGGGTCCACCGCCGCACCACCGTCGATGTTCACGCCACCTGAAGCGCCGGGAGCGTACCAGGAGCAGCGCACGCCGGTCGAACTCGACCCGTCCGACAGCACCGCAGGGATGAAATACGGTCCCATGCGGCAGCGGCGCGCCATCGCAAGCGCCGAGTCCTTGATGGCGGGTGTGTAGTCGATGAGGTCGCTCTCCACGAGTCCCTGCTGCGAGTACGGAGCCGGACGCGAGGGGATCGGCTGTGTCGGCCACGACTTCTCACCCGGTACGTCGCTCTGCAGCACCGGCGTCTCGACGATCGGCCAGATCGGCTCGCCGGTCACGCGGTCGAAGGTGTAGAGCCACCCCTGCTTGGTGCTCTGTGAGATGGCGCGGCGACGCTGCCCGTTCACCGTGACGTCCATCAGGTTGGGCGCCATCGGTGTGTCGTAGTCCCAGATGTCGTGATGGACCATCTGGAAGTGCCACTTCCGCACGCCGGTCCGCGCGTCGAGCGCGACGAGCGAGTTGCCGTAGAGGTTCGCGCCCGGGCGATGGCCACCGTACTCGTCCATGAGCGGCATGCCCACGGGGATGTAGACCATGTTGAGCTCGGGGTCGCCCGAGTAGGTCGCCCATGCATCGTTCTTGCCGACGCCCTCAGTGCCGATCTTCGAACCGTTCTCCCACGTCTCGGCGCCGAACTCGCCCGGCTGCGGGACGAGGTTGAACTTCCAGATCTGGCGGCCGGTGCGCACGTCGAAGCCGCGAATGAAGCCCGGGATGTTGCGGACGCGGATCGGGTAGTAGCCGTGGATGCTCGAGTTGCCGACGACGACGACATCGTTGATGAGGATCGCTGGCGAGCTCGCGGCGATCTGACCGTTCACCGGGTCGATGCCGATGGTGCCGTCGGCGCCGATCTTCTTCACCGGGTCCCAGGTCTCGCCCGCGCGCGCGCGCCGCGCCGGCGCGGCGTCGGAGATGACGAGCGAGCCCGTGTCGTCGACCGCGAGCGGAACGAGCGCGAATCCGAGCCCGTCCATGAGATCGACCACGCCGTTCTTGCCGAACTTCGGATCGGGGAGCCCGGTCTTCGCGTCGAGCGAGACCATGTGGTAGCCGGGCGTCACCACGATCACGCGTTCTTCGCGCCCGTCGGTCCAGTACGACGGACCTCTTCCGGCGAACTGACGCGCGGCCTTCTGCCAGCGGATCCCTTCCTCCAAGCGATACATCCAGAGCGTCTCGCCGGTCTCGGGATCGATCGCCATCACCGAGCGACGCGTGGTCGCGACGGTGAAGATCCGGCCATTCGCGTAGAGAGGCGTGGTGCGGTAGTACTCATCGGGGCCGAAGGTGCCGGCGTTCCACTGCCAGGCCACGGCGAGCGAGTTGAAGTTCGTCGCGTTGATCTGATCGAGCGGCGAGTAGCGCGTGCTGAACGCGTCGCCCGCCCAGTAGCGCCACTCGCCGAAGGCGTTGCCGCGCTGCAGCCCGGTGGTCACGGGCGCGGTGCCGCCCGGGGCGCTCGCCGGGCGCGCAAGTTGCGCGTCGGCAGTGGAGAGGGCGCTCGCAAGCACGAGCGCCGAGAGAGGCGCGAGAGCAAGGCGTCGCAGATTCATCGGCGGGGACCGGTCGAGGTGGGGATGGTACGGAGGGAATCGAAGCGAATGCGACGCAGAGCGGCCGAGTCGGCGGGGAGCTCGGTGTTGCCGGCCGGCATCCCGTTCACGCGGAGCAGGTACGCGATCGAGAGCGTGACTTCCTCGTCGGAGAGCGAGCCGGGGTCGGACTTGGGCATCTCGTTGCGCGTGTAGGTGAACAGCGCACTGAGGTCGCGCCCCATCCACTTGTTCTTGAACGGTGGGCCCGCGTGGGGCGTGTGGCAGTTCTGGCAGGCCGACGCCCAAAGCTCGCGTCCCTGGTTGGCTTGCGCCGTCGTGTACACGCCGTCCGCCGTTGATCGGGGGATGGACTGTGCCGCCGCGAGCGCGGCGATGCTGATCAGTGGCAGGGCGAGACGGAGTCGCACGAAGGGAACGGAAGAAGGGCTCAGGGTCGCCACACGGTCCTGAGAATCTGACGCAGGGCGAGCGCGAGGGCCAGCGCGAGCGCCGCGAGAAGTGCAAAGCGCAGGAGGTCCAGGCCGAAAGTCGCATCGAGAGCAGGCAGGCCGAAGCTCCCGCGATACTCGCCGAGCGTCGCCCCTCGCTCGGTCATCCAGTGCCAGGCGGTGTGTGCGACCACCGCCGAGCCCACGATGGTGAGCAACCGCTCGCGGTCGGCACCCACACGGCGGTGCAGCCACCCGAGCAACGGAAGCGCGAGCGCGAGCACCAGCAATTGACCGATCTCGACGCCCACGTTGAACGACGCGAGCGCCATGAGCAGGTGGCTGCCCGCGAACTGCAACTGCTCCGCGAGCGCGAACGAGAACCCGAAGCCGTGGATGAGGCCGAATCCGAAGGCCATCATCCAGCGGTGCTCGAGACGATCCGCCGGCAGCACGATGTTCTCGAGCGTGAGCCAGACGATCGACGCGGCAATGAGCATTTCGACGAGCGGTGGGAACCAGCCGGCGGTCGGAGCAAGGCCAAGCGCCGCGAACCCGAGCGTGAGCGAGTGCGCGAGCGTGAAGGCGGTGACGATCGCGACGAGTGAGCGCCACCGGCGCACCGGCAGCACGAGACAGACGATGAAGAGCAGGTGGTCGATCCCACCAAGGATGTGGCGGAACCCGTCGCCGACGAACTGACGCGCGGCGTCAT
>JANOTB010000009.1:0-42784 GCA_031416115.1 Gemmatimonadota bacterium | reverse complement strand
GGCGGCGGCTCGAAGGCGCTCGTCGACATCGGCGGCCGGCCACTGTTGCTGCATACGCTCGAGGCGCTGGCCGACCATGGTGTCGGGCCGGTGCTCGTGATCGTCGGCCATGAGGCCCAAGCACTTCAGGAGGTGATCGGCGACCGCGCCGAGGTGCTGCTCAACGAGCGATTCGCGGAGACGAACAGCCTCTACTCGCTCTGGCTCGCACGCGACTGGATCAAGGGGCCATTCATCCTGCTCAACTGCGACCTCTTCTTCGACCCGCGCATCCTCGACGACCTGCTCGAGCAGAGCGGCAACGTGCTCGCGTACGACTCGACCTCGTCCCGGGGGCGCGAACAGACGAAGGTCGCGCTGAAGGAGCGGCGCGTGGTGGACCTCGGAAAGGACCTGCCCGCGAAGTCGGCGCGCGGCGAGAGTCTTGGCATGATCAAGTTCGACGCCGAGGGCGCCCGCGCGATGATCGCGACGGCCAAGCATCTCATCGCGGACGGGCAGGAGAATGCCTGGGTGATCGAGGCGACGCGCACGGTCTGCAAGGAGGTCACGCTGTACGGGCTCAATATCGCCGGCAAGGCCTGGACGGAGATCGACTTCCCCTACGACCTCGACGTCGCGCGGCGCGAGGTCTGGCCGGTCATCTGGCGAGGACGCTGGCGGAAGCAGGTCTACTGGAAGCGCACACGCTGGGCGGCGGTCGGCGCGGCGGTCGCGGCCATCGCGGTCCTCGGCTGGTTCTCCAGCACGCGCGTGGGGCCCGCCAGTGTCGACTGGGAGACCGTCGAGCTCACCGGGGCGGAGATGGTGCGGATCACGCGAGCCGACGGCGAGCAGCGTTGGTGGAGTGCAGGGCTGGAGGTGCCCGTGACGGCGACGGTCGAGGGTCCCGAGGCCGACATCCAGCTTCGGCTCGTGCATCCCAACGTCACCGACGATTCGCTACGCTTCGTCGTGGCGATCACCATCGACGGACAGCCTGCCGACTGGCGCGCACTCACGTCGCTCGTCGACACCAGCGCGCATCTCGGCGACCTGCGGCTGGGCGACCGGGACCGCATCAGGATCCCGCTCGGTCCCGGGAGCCACACGATCGGCGTGAGGCTCGCCGACGGACATGGGCAGCGCCTGCTCCTGCGTATCCGCCAGCCGGTCGTGCGCGACGACTGAGGAAGCAACGGGCGGGGCCTGTCACGGCGCGGCTCACCCGGCGACCTTTCTCGGGCCCCGATGACCGCGCCCCTCCTGTCCCGCTCGCTGAACCCGTTCCGGACCCTCGCCAAGTACCGGAACTTCCGGATCTTCTGGCTCGGCCAGACGACGTCGCTCGTCGGATCGTGGATGCAGACGGTGGCGGTGGGCTGGACCGCGCTCGAGCTCACCAACGATCCGTTCATGGTGGGCCTGGTCACGGCGGCCAACACCTTCCCCATCCTGATCTTCTCCCTTCCGGGCGGCGTCGTCGCCGACCGGAACTCGAAGCTCCGCGTGGTGCGTGTCGCGCAGGCGCTGATGCTCCTCGAGGCGGCTGCGCTCTGGGCACTCTCCGCGACCGGACATCTCACCATCGGCTGGTTGCTCGCGCTCTCGCTCGTGGGGGGGCTCCTCGCCGCGTTCGAGATCCCCGCTCGACAGTCGCTCATGGTGGAGCTCGTCGGCAAGGAGGACATCGCGCAGGCGATCGGCCTCAACTCCACTGGCTTCAACCTTGCGCGCGTGCTCGGTCCGAGCGTCGCCGCGGTGGTGATCGCGCGGCTGGGCGTCTCGTGGACCTTCGGGCTCAACGCCTTCAGCTACCTCGCGGTCATCGTCGGGCTCGCGATGATCAAGCTGCCCGAGCGGCGCGCCGCATCGCGGCCCGCAGGGAGCTCGCTCGAGGGCATGCGCGAGGCGATCCGCCACGTGATGACCACGCCGCCGCTCCCGATGCTCCTCGCGATCGCGACGGTCTTCTCCGTGCTCGGCGTGCCGGTGATCACGCTGCTGCCTGTGGTCGCGCGCGACCAGCTCGGACTCGGTGCCGACGGCTACGGTGCGCTCATGGCCTGTCTGGGGCTCGGCGCGGTGGTGGGCGCGCTCGTGATCGCGGCGACCGGCGGCGGTGCGCAGCGCGGAAAGGTGTTCCGTGCGGCGTCGTTCAGCTTCGCGGTGTTGCTCCTCGTCTTCTCGCTCGTGCGCGTGCCGGTGCTCAATGGGGTGATCCTCTTCGCCGTCGGCGTGGCGATGATCATCAACAACGCGCTCGTGAACGCGCGGTTGCAGGAACTCGTCCCCGACGCGATCCGCGGACGCGTGCTCTCGCTCTACGTGATGGTGTACGTGGGCGGCTCTCCGATCGGCTCCTTCGTCGGCGGCTGGGTGGCGAGCGTGGCCGGCGTGGACTGGGCGATCGGTGGCGGAGCGGTGCTGATGCTACTCTTCGCGATCTGGGCCTTCCGACGGCATCCGGTGCTCGCGGAGCACTGAGGCCGCCGGTGCGAGCGGGCCGCCGCACGGAACATCCGGCCTGACCCTGGGGTAGGGAACGTTTCGTGGTGCCCTCGGGCGCCGCTCGCGTCGCGTGCCGCAATCTCCGCCACGCCGAGCCTTCATCCGTGCCGCTCTCAAGCCTCCGGAGGACGCAGCAGTGATCGACCCACTCACGCTCGCGGCGGATCTCGCTTGGCCACTCACACTGCTCATCGCCTGGGTCGCCGGCGAGTTGGGGCGTCGCTGGCTGCGGATCCCGCGCATCAGCTGCTACGCGATCGTCGGCTTCGCGCTGGCGTCCACGCAGGGTGGGCTGCTGCCGCCCACCCCGTCGGAGCGGATCCTGCTCCTCGCGAACATCGCCTTCGGCCTGATCCTCTTCGAGGCCGGCTACCGGATCAACCTGCGCTGGTTGCGCGCGAACCCCTGGTTGGCGGCTACGAGCATTGCCGAGTCGGCGCTCTCGTTCCTCTCGGTCTACGCGTTCGTGCGGTGGCGGGGCATGCCGGAGGACGCCTCGCTGCTCCTCGCCGCCCTCGCGATGGCGAGCTCCCCGGCGACGATCGTTCGCGTCATCAACGAGCTGCGCAGTTCCGGGCAGGTCACGGAGCGCGTGCTGCATCTGTCGGCACTCAACAGCGCGCTCGCCGTGCTCCTGCTCAAGGTGCTCGTCGGCCTCACCCCGAGCGACTCGGTGGGGGAGGTCACGCAGCAGACGTACGACACGGTGCTCCTCCTCGGCGCCGCCGTTCTCTCCGGACTCCTGATGGGCGCCTTCGTGCCGGCGATGCTCAAGGCGGTGCGGCGTACCACGCAGGACAGCACGGTCGCGTATGCGCTCGCCGTGATCGTCCTCGTCGCGCTCAACCACAGCCTCGACTTCTCGCCCATCCTCGCCACGATCACGTTCGGAATGGTCTCGCGCCACCGCCGCGTCTTCCTCACGCCGTCGCAGCGCGGCTTCGGCACCATGGGCGACATCCTGGCGGTGCTGCTCTTCGTCTTCGTGGCGGTGTCGCTCGAGTGGCGTCAGGTCGGGACCGGACTTGGCTTCGGTCTGGCGATCCTCCTCGTGCGGCAGGCGGCGAAGGTGCTCGCGATCGGGGGCTTCGCCTTCCTGAGCGGGATCACGTGGCGCAAGGGACTCTTCACCGGGCTCGCGATGGCGCCGATGTCGGCGATCATCATCCTCGTGCTCGAGCAGTCGCGCCAGCTCGACATCGGGATGCTCGAACAGCTGGCCCCGCTCGCCGCCGCCTCGTTGCTCATGGAGATGCTCGGTCCGATCGTCGTCGGGCGCGCGCTGCACTTCGCACAAGAGACGCCCGACACCTCGGAGACCTGAGATGCCGCTCGAACCGTTCGCCAAGTCCGAGGCGCTCACGCTCGGCGTGGAGTTGGAACTGCAGCTCGTGAGCCTGAGCGATTTCGACCTCACCTCCGCGAGCCCCGACATGCTGGAACTGCTCGGGCGCAAGCCGTTCCCCGGCAACGTCACGCCCGAGATCACGCAGAGCATGATCGAGGTCTCGTCGAGCGTTCAGAAGGACCACCCCGCGCTCCTCGGCCAGCTCACCGAGATCCGGGACGCGCTCGTTCGCGCGGGCGCGCGGCTCAACGTCGGCGTCGCCGGTGGCGGCACACATCCGTTCCAGCAGTGGACCGACCGCCGGATCTTCAAGAAGCCGCGCTTCAAGGAGGTCTCCGCGCTCTACGGCTACCTGAGCAAGCAGTTCACCGTCTTCGGGCAGCACGTGCATCTGGGCTGCACCGACGGCGACGACGCGCTCTACCTGCTCCACGCGCTGAGTCGCTATGTGCCGCACTTCATCGCGCTCGCAGCATCGTCGCCCTTCGTACAGGGACGGGACACGCTCTTCAACTCAGCGCGCCTCAACTCGGTCTCCGCCTTTCCGCTCAGCGGGCGCGCGCCCTTCCTGCTGACGTGGACGCAGTTCGAGGACTACTTCGCGAAGATGGAACGGACGGGCGTGGTGAAGAGCATGAAGGACTTCTACTGGGACCTCCGGCCCAAGCCCGAGTACGGCACGATCGAGCTGCGCGTCTGCGACACGCCGCTCACCGTCGAGCGCGCGGCCGCGCTCGCGTGGTACCTCCAGGCGCTCTGCCGCTGGTTGCTCGAGCGCGAGGGGCCGCCGCCGGTGGAGGACGACTACCTCGTCTACAGCTACAACCGCTTCCAAGCCTGCCGCTTCGGCCTCGACGGCACGATCGTGCCGCCGAGCACGCTCTCGGCGGTGTCGCTGCGCGAGGACATCCTCGCGACGCTGAGGCAGGTGCAACCGTACGCCGATGCCGTGAACGCCGCGCCGGCGCTCGACCTCATCAACCGCATCGCGCACGAGTGCAGCGACGCGAGCCACCTGCGCAGCGCGTACGCCGAGCGTGGGAGCATGGAGGGAGTGGTGGACTCCGCGATCGATCGCTTCAGGCTCGGGGAGCCGACACAGACGAACTGAGCGGGGCCATTGTCCGGCTCCGCTCAGGTGCTGCTGTTCATCAGGCTCGCCGTCGCGCAGCCCGATCCCCTTACTCGTCGCGCTCCTGCTGCGAGTGCTTGCGGCGCACTGAACGGCCGTACTGCCCGCTCTCCGACCGTGAGAGCTTCCGCCGCGCGACGAGCGCCTCGAGCACGAGTTCGCACGCCACCACCGAGTCGGCGTCGTCAGTCACGCCGAGACCGGCCGCGGTGATCTGGTCGATCAGCCCTGGCACCGTCGCGAAGCCCGCCCGCGCCACCGCCGCGCTCGCGTCGTCGCTCACCTGCAGCGCCTGCCCGCGGTCGAACCACATCACGATCTCGTCCAGGTCGAGCGTGTCGTCTCGCGCGGTGAGCGTCGCGTCGGCCGCACGGCGGATCAACTCGCGCGCGATCACTGCCCCACCGATCAACTCGCCCTCGTACTCGAGCTCGATCTTGCCCGTGATCGCCGGCAGTGCCGCATAGACGTCGGCGAGGCGCGGGACGATCTCCTTCTCACCCAGCCGCACCGCGCGGCGCTCGGCGTTGGAGATCACGTTCTCGAGCAACGTGATCGAGAGGCGCTGTGAGACACCCGACCGCTGGTCGATCCGCTTCTCCTGACGTGCTTCGAAGGCGACGCGCTCCGCCACTTCCGAGACGATCTCCGGCAAGCGCAGCGGGAGTCCGTCGCGCTTGGTCCACGCCTCCTGCGACGTGATCGTCATCGCGAGGTCGACCGTCGCCGGATAGTGCGTCATGATCTCGCTGCCGATCCGGTCCTTGAGCGGCGTGATGATCTTGCCGCGCGCCGTGTAGTCCTCGGGGTTGGCCGTGAAGGCGAGCACCACGTCGAGCGCGAGGCGCACCGGGTAGCCCTTGATCTGCACGTCGCCTTCCTGCATCACGTTGAACAAGCCCACCTGCACCTTGCCGGCGAGGTCAGGGAGTTCGTTCAGCGCGAAGATCCCGCGGTTGGCGCGCGGCAACATGCCGTAGTTGATCGAGAGCTCGTCCGAGAGCAGGTGCCCGCCGCGCGCGGCCTTGATCGGATCGAGGTCGCCGATCAGGTCGGCGACTGTCACGTCAGGCGTCGCGAGCTTCTCCACGTACCGTTGGTCGGGTGTGAGCCAGGCGATCGGCGTGTCCTCTCCCATCGTGGCGAGGCGATCGCGGCCGTACTTGCTGATCGGCGCGAATGGATCGTCGTTGGTCTCGCTCCCGGCGATCACCGGCAGTTGCGCGTCGAGCAGTGTGGTGAGTGCGCGCAGGATCCGCGACTTGGCCTGGCCGCGGAGTCCGAGCAGGATGAAGTGATGCTTGGAGAGCAGCGCATTCACGATCTGCGGCATGACCGTGTCCTCGTAGCCGAGCACGCCCTTGAAGAGCGGCTTGCCGTCGGCGATGCGAGCGAGGAGGTTGCTGCGGATCTCATCGCGCACCGAGCGACCGCGCCGCTCCGCCGCGCCGAAGAGGGACGTCCTGAGGGCGCCGAACGTGGCGGGAAGTTGGTTGCTCATCAGCTGGCGAGTCGGATCTCGACGAGGTTGTCGTAGAAGACGGGGCCCGCACCCATGTCGGTGAGGCGCTGGCTCGTCGTCGCATTCACGTTGCGGCCGTCGGGAGAAAGCTTGGCCCACCAGACGCCCGGGGCCCACGCCACTCCTTCGCGGATACCCTCCCGAACGCGCGCCCGTGCCTGGAAGTGCCCACGCTCGTTCTCGACCATCACCATCACGCCGTCGGCGATCCCGCGTCGCTCGGCGTCGCGCGGGTGCAATGCGACCTCCGGCTCGCGCGCCGCGCGCTGCAGCGGTCCCACGTTCACGAAGCTCGAGTTGAGGAACTGGTGCGCCGGCGACGAGATCAGCGTGATCGGGAATCGCGCCGCCAACGCTGGCACGTTCTCGGGGAACTCATGTGGCGGCGTGAAGTTGGGCAGCGGGTCGAGCCCCATCTCCTTCATGCGCTCGGAGTAGAACTCGCACTTTCCGCTCGGCGTGCGAAAGTCTCCCTCGGCGTACGGTGTGTAGGGTGACGGCACGGCGAGCCGCACCCAGCCGTTCGCCTTGAGCGCGTCGTAGGTGACCGATGCCATGCGCGGGTCGGTCGTGTTGAGCGACGCGCGCACGAGCGTATCGTCGTCGTCCTGGAGGCACGGGTGATCGAGTCCCATGCGCGCGGCGAGGCGACGGAAGATCTCGGTATTGGGCAGCGCGTCGCCGAGCGGTGCGATCGCCGGCAGGTTGAGCGAGGCGTACAGATGCCCGTAGGACCAATGGACGTCCAGATGCTCGAGCTGCGTCGTCGCCGGGAGCACCCAGTCGGCGTAGTCGCAGGTGTCGGTGCGGAAGTGCTCGAGGACGACCATGAAGAGGTCCTCGCGCTTCATGCCGTCGATCACCGCGAGATGGTCGGGCGCGATCGCGGCGGGGTTCGAGTTGTAAACGATCATCGCGCGCACCGGAGGACCGCCGACGCCGGCATCGGGCGCACTCAGTGCCTGGCCGAGCAGCGACATGTTGACGGTGCGCGTTCCCGGCGGGACGAGATCGGGGCGCTGAAGCGCATTCTTGTTGAACGCGAAGTTGCCGCTCGACGAGAGTTGCACGCCGCCGCCAGGGCGACGCCAGTGGCCTGTGACCGCCGGCAGGCAGGCGATCGCGCGCACCGCCATCGCTCCACCGCCGTGGCGCTGCAGTCCGTAGTTGAGACGCACAAAGGCCGCCTTCGCTCGGCCGTACTCGCGCGCGAGCTCGACGATCCGCGCTTCGGTGAGGCCGGTGATCGCCGCGACCCGCGAGGGCGGGTACTCCTTCACGCGCTCGCGTAACTCTGCGGCACCGAGCGTGTAGCGCGTCAGATAGTCGTCGTCCTGCATCCCGTCGGCGAAGAGCACATGCATCATGCCGAGCGCGAGCGCGCCGTCGGTGCCGGGGCGAATGCCGATCCACTCGTCGCACTGCTCGGCGGTGCGCGTGCGGATGGGGTCGATGCAGATGACCTTCACCCCCTTCGCCTTGGCCTCGAGGATCTTGGGCCAGAGATGCGGATTGCTCGTGAGCGTGTTCGTGCCCCAGAGGATCACGAGGTCGCTGAGCGCCACCGCCTCGGTGTCGGCGCCGATGCTCGCGCCCACGGTCATGCGCATCCCCATCATGCCCGCGGTCGCGCAGATCGTGCGGTCGAGCAGCGACGCGCCGAGCACATGGAAGAAGCGGCGGTCCAAGCCCTCGCTCTGCAGCAAGCCCATCGTGCCGGCGTACGAGTACGGTAGGATCGCCTGCGGACCGTCGCTCGAGGAACGGATCGCGTTGAGCTGCGCGCTGATCGCATCGAGCGCTTCATCCCAGGACGCTTCGACGAACTCACCGCGGCCCTTGGGTCCCACCCGGCGCAACGGCGTCAGCACGCGATCGGCGTGATACGTGCGCTCGAGGTAGCGATTCACCTTCGTGCAGAGGAATCCCTGCGTGAAGGGATGCTCCGGGTCGCCCTGGATGCGCGTCGCGCGTCCATTCTCGACCGTCACCAGAGTCGCGCAGGTGTCGGGGCAGTCGTGGGGACAAGCGCCGCGTATTACGCGCGCAGTCTCCGTCGAGGCGGTGGTGGTCATGCTCTCGAGTCCCAGGCTGGAGTGGTAACGGACCAGTTCAAGCTAATGCCGCGCGGCCGCGCCGCACCGCTATCCGTAACCTGTTGGCAGGAATAGCGTTATAGAGGATTCACCGTTGCATCTGAGGCCTGGCTGCGACCGGCGGGTCTCAAGGTCCCGCCGTCGAATAAATGAATCTTAACCTCCTGTTAATGCCAAAACGTTGTCGAGTAACGACTTATGGAGTCGACAGTCATTGACCGCACGAGCCTTCCTATTTAAGTTCAACGCTGTGCCGAGACCGCGAACTACTCGCGTGACGTCGCACGACCACACTACGGAGTAGACTTCCAATGAAGCGCATTGCCTTTGTCGCGTCCCTGTTCGTGTTCGCCGCCTGCGCCCCGAAGGC
Organism: Gemmatimonadota bacterium; assembly: GCA_031416115.1. Classification (GTDB taxonomy): domain Bacteria; phylum Gemmatimonadota; class Gemmatimonadetes; order Gemmatimonadales; family Gemmatimonadaceae; genus Pseudogemmatithrix. Next base: position 33,826 of record JANOTB010000009.1, on the reverse strand, counting down.
CGAGGAGGCCGCGCCGGCCACCGACGCTGCTGCCACTGTCGCCCCGGCGACCGATTCGGCCGCGGTGATCGATTCGACGAAGGTCGACTCGACGGCTGCCGCCCCTGCCGAAGCGCCGAAGCACTAAGCCGCTTCCGACCGGACGCGAAGAACGCGCGATCCCTCGGGATCGCGCGTTCTGCTTTCCCCTCCACTCGTGCGCGCGAATCGCGCCGACTCCTACGGAGTCGTCGCCCCCGCTGTGACGAGAGGCGCGACCAGTGCACGAGAGTCCGTCGACTCCGAGCGGACCGAGACCTCGCTCCCGAGCGGGACCTCGCGGCGCACCATTGCGATCGCGAGCGCACCGCGCGTGGCGGAGACCACGCTCGTGCGCACCTCGCCGACGTCCGCACCCGCCGCATCGAGCACGCGCGCACCGACCGCGAGCGGTGCACCGCTGGTGAGCAGACGCAGCAGTCGGTTCACATGGCCGCGGAAGTGGATCCGCGCCACGATTTCCTGTCCCGTGTAGCAACCCTTGTTGAACGAGATCGCGCCGAGGTCGTCGAGCACGGCCTCTTGCGGGATCGTCTCGATGTCCATCTCCGTGCCCCACTCGGGAAGACCCGCCTCCACGCGCATCACCTTCACTTCGTCGGGCGAGGCGGTGCGCGTCCCCGCCGCCGTGAGTGCGGTGCGCAGCTCCGCGATGCGCGCCCGTGCGCCGAAGACCTCGAAGCCCGGCGCGCTGAGATCCACCGAGCGCACGACATAGCACGCCGCGTCGCCTTCGCCGATCATACATCCCGCGAATGCGCCGAGCGCGTCGAGTCGTCTGACCTCCCCCTCAATGGTCGCGTCAGCACCCGCGACATCGGTGGCGGCTCCGCAGAGTGCGCGCGCGAGTCCCGTCGACGCTCGATCGCCGTGCACCCCCAGGCAATCCGACGACGCCGTGACGACGGCGTACTTCGCGAGCCGGGGGTTCACGTACTTCCGGACCATCGCGACGAACCCCTCGCCCGCCGCCGCGTCGCAGTCGACGAGCAGATCGGGTCCGCGGTCGAAAACGCGGCAGAGCGCGATCACGCGCCCCTTGGGTGTGAGTGCGGCCGCGCGATGCCCTGTGCCCGCACGGAGCGCCGCGACGTCGTTGGTCACGAGTCCACCGAGCGCTTCCTTGGCCCTGTCGCCGGCAAAGGTCATGCGCATCCGGTCGCCGCGCTCGACGATGAATGCCGCGTTCATCGCCGTCCGCCCGAGCTCACGCCAGTGAGTTCTCGCACCCGCTCCGGTGTGAGGTCCACGAGCGATTCGACCCACGCATCGCCCTCGAGCGCTTCGTGCGCGGGGAGAGGACCGACGCCAACGCTGGCGATACCGGCGCCGCGCGCCGCGCGGAGCCCAACGACGGTGTCCTCCACCGCGAGCGCACGCAACTGCTGACCGGGGAAGAGCTGACCCACGCGTGCGAGCGCGACGAGCCAAGGTTCAGGCGCCGGCTTCGGCGGCGTCGCGTCTTCCGCCGCGATCACAGTCCGGAAGAGCCCCTCCAGTCCAGCGAGATCAAGGATGAACTCGACCTCGCGGCGTGACGCGCGCGTGACCAGCGCGAGCCGGCAGTGCGAGGCGAGCCGTTCGAGCGCAGGACGCGCGTCGAGTGAGAGAGACAGCCCCTTGCCCGCGCGTGCCGCGAACGCGCGTTCGGCGCGCAGGCGCCCGAGCTCGACCGCGGTCTCGTCATCGGCGGCGCCGGCCGCACGGCGCACACGACGCACTGCATCCTCGGTCGCGTGGCCGGCCGCGAGCGCGAGCATCCTCTGATCCACCGCGATCCCCTCGACGGCGAGCGATTCCACGAGCGCGGCGCGGCGCGCCACCGCAGTGCACGCGACAACGCCCTCGAACTCGATCAGGAGGACCGGGACATCCATAGTACGGAATCCTAATGGGGCTGCTGCGCCCGGGCGTAGCTCTCGTCCAATAGTTCGACCGGATGGCGAGCCTCCACCTCACTCCCCGAGAGCCGCAGGCCGCCGCCGATCTGCATGAGGCAGCCGGGGTTCCCCGTGGCGACGATCTCGGCACCTGACTCGGCGATCCGCGCGAGCTTCGGTGCCAGCACGCGCTCGGCGACCTCCGGACGTACGAGATTGAAGATGCCGGCACTGCCGCAGCACTGGTCGCTGTCGGAGAGCGGCACCAGCCGGATACCGTGTGCGGCCTGGAGCACCGCGAGCGGCGGCTCGACGATCCGCTGCGCGTGCTGCAAGTGACAGGGTGCGTCGTACGCGACGCGCGTGGCGCTGGGCGCGGCGCGAACGGTCGTACCAACGACGACCGGCAGGGTGATCGGCCCCGCGGCCGCGAGCAGCTGGTGCACGTCGCGCACCTTCGCGCCGAACGCGGCCGCCCGGGCGGCCCAGGCGGGATCGCCGGCGAGCAGATGTCCGTACTCACGGCACATCGCGCCGCAGCCGGCGGAGTTGAGCACGACGACGTCGGCGCCGCTGCACTCGAAGGCCGCGATGTTCCCGCGCGCGAGCTCGCGTGCGGTCGCGGCGTCTCCAGCGTGCACGTGCAACGCGCCGCAGCAGCGTTGGTCGTCGGTCGCGCGCATCGTCCATCCGTTCACCGTGAGCGCACGTTCCGTCGCGCGATTCACGTCGGCGAAGAGCCCCTCCATGACACAACCGGTCAGCAGAGACGCGGTGCCACGCGCGCCGTCGCCTCGCGCTTCATAGTTGTCGCGCGAGGGGCGCGCCGTCGACGCGAGCATCGCGAACGGCATCGCGAGGCGTGAGGGCAGCAGGCGCCCGAGCAACGCAGCGATCCCGCTGCCGCGCGCCATGCGCGCGAGCGCGAACGCAGGCCGGAGCGCCCACTCGTGACCGAAGACGCCGAGCACGAGGCGTGCAACGAGCGGCAGCGGACGGTGCGGCAAGAGCGACTCACGCGTTGCCTCGAGCAACTGGCCGTACGGCACGCCACTCGGGCAGGCGGTCTCGCACCCACGACACCCGAGACACTGGTCGAGATGTTTGCCTACCGCGGGATCGTCGGGGCGCACGCTGCCGTCGAGTAGCGCACCCATCAACAGAAGGCGACCGCGCGGCGAATCGTTCTCGTCCTCGAGCGCGAGGTAGGTAGGGCAGGCTGGCAGACAGAAGCCGCAGTGGACGCAAGAGTCGAGTCCGGCTCTCGCGCCTTCAAGAGGTGCAAGCCGGTGCGCGCTCATGTGCCCGTGCTTCTGTGGAACGAGGTCGTGCGCGCTCACGCGACCCCCCCGAGCAGGCCGCGATTGAGTACCTGTGCCGGATCGAATCGCGCCCGCAGACGCAACGAGAGCGCATCCCAGCGCCACCGCAGCGCACGCGTGACCGGCGCGTGCGTCCGGCGCAGCTCGTCCCAGATCGTCGGAGCGGTCGGGCGGATCGTGCCGATGGCACGGAGCGAGGCGCGCGCCGCGGCGACGTTCGCCTCGTTCCCGCCGAGGCGCACGATCCACATGCGGTCGGCAGGCGAGCTCGCGGGCGTGCCGTTGGCTGCGACATTCACACAGGCGAGCGGTGCGAACGGACCGTCCGCGAATGCTCGGATCGACTGACGTGCATCCGCGAACGCGTCGACCGCCCAACTCTCATCGACGACCGGTCGGGCGCGCAGCCGCAGGTGCACATGCGTGATCAGCCCGAGCGTGCCCCACGAACCCGTGACCGCGCGCGTGAGATCGAACCCCGCGACGTTCTTCACCACGCGCCCGCCCGCTGCGATGATCCGTCCGGTGCCGTCGACGCACTCCAGCCCGAGTACGAGGCTGCGAGGCCGCCCGAGCCGTTCGGCAAAGGGCCCGGCCGTCGCAGTCGCGAGCGTCGCGCCGATCGTTCCCCGGTCGTCGCCCCAGGGGAGCAACGGGCACCACTGTCCGTGTTGGCGCGTCGCCGCTTCGAGTTCCGCGAGCGTCGTGCCCGCGCCCGCCGAGAGCGTGAGGTCCTCCGGGCGGTACGCGGTGATGCCGGCGAGTTGCGTCGTGGAGAGTTCGGCATCGGCCCGCACGGAGTGACCGGCCTCGAGCCAGGTACCGGCACCGACGAGTCTCAATACACGCCCCGCAGCGGCGGCCGCACGGATGATGGCCGCGACCTCGGCCGCGGATGTCGGGTCGTGCCGCAGGATTGGGCTCACCGCACCGTCCCGCGCTGCGTCGCTGGCCTCGCGGCGACCACGCCATGCCATTCCCGGCACGCCCGCACCGGCACGACCTTCCCCGGATTCGCCCGCCGGTCGGGATCGAAGACCGCACGAAGCGAGCACATCGCGTCGAGCGTGTCGGGCGTGAAGAGCTGGTCCATGTACGGGAGCTTGTCGAGTCCCACGCCGTGCTCGCCGGTGATCGTGCCGCCTGTGGCGATGCACAGTGTCATGATCTCCCGCATCGCCGCGTGCACGCGCGCCGACTCGTCGGCATTGTGCGCGTCGTACGGGATGTTCGGATGCAGGTTGCCGTCGCCCGCATGGAATACGTTGCAGATCCGCACGCCATGCCGTTCGCCGATCGCCGCGATCTCGTCGAGCAGCTCCGCGAGTCGCGAGCGCGGCACCACGGCGTCCTGCACCACGAGGTGGGGGGCTAAGCGCCCCATCGCGCCGAAGGCCTTCTTGCGACCCTGCCAGAGCCGCGCCCGTTCGGCTGCGTCGTGCGCAATGCGCACGCCGCGCGCACCGGCCTCGCGGCAGAGTCGCTCCACCGCGCATGCGTCGTCCACGAGGCCGGCCGCTGCGCCATCCACTTCGATGAGCAGCACCGCCGCCGCATCGCGCGGATACCCCGCGGCATAGACGCTCGATTCCACCGCCTCGATCGTCGGCTGGTCCATGAGCTCGAGCGCGGCCGGCAGGATCCCGGCAGCGATGATCCGCGACGTCGCGTCGGCCGCGTCGCGCACGCGCATGAAGTCCGCCAGCAGCGTGATCACGCGCTCGGGATCGGGCGTGAGGCGCACCGTCACGTCGACGACCACGCCGAAGCAGCCCTCGCTGCCGATGAACGCACCGAGGAGGTCGTAGCCGGCATCGGTCCCGTCGTCGCGGTCCACATCGCCGCGGTCGAGCGTGACCACCTCACCGCTCGGCAGCACGACAGTGGCGCACACGGCATGGTCGAGCGTCACGCCGTACTTCAAGCAGTGCGGGCCGCCGGCGTTCTCGGCAATGTTCCCGCCGATCGTGCACGCGGTCTGCGACGAAGGATCGGGCGCGTAGTGCAGCCCGTGCGGCGCGGCCGCGCGCGTGAGCGTCGCGTTGACCACGCCGGGCTCCACCGTCGCGGTGCGGCCGATCGGATCGAGCGCGATGATCCGCTTGAGCCGGTGCAGGCCCAGCAGCGTGATCTCGTCGGCGAGCGCACCGCCGGAGAGTCCCGTGCCGGCACCGCGCGCGACGAAGGGCGCGCCGGCAGCGGCGAGTGCCCGCACCACGGCGATGAGTTCGTCACGAGTGCCGGGAAAGACCGCGAGTGCCGGCGCGCGCTGGAGTCCCGGGAGCGCGTCGGAGCGGTACACGAGCAGTTGGGTCGCGCGCGCGATCACGTGCGCGTCCCCGACGATGCGGCCGAGCACCGCGGCGAGGGAGGTCACGACGGGAAGCTATACGAAGGGGGCCCGGATTCGCATCCGGACCCCCTGCGATGACGCCGCGTGATCACCGGGCACGCAGCGACGACCAGTTCACCCGGCGATCAGGTGATCGCCCAGAAGCCGGCGAGAGAACGCCCCTCGGGCGACGTGCGGAGCTTGTCGAACGCGCGCTCGCGGATCTGCCGGATCCGCTCGCGGGTCACGCCCATGAGTGCGCCGATCTTCTCAAGCGTCATTGCCTCGGTACCCTCGTCGAGCCCGTAGTACAGGTTGAGGATCTTGCGCTCGCGCGGCGTGAGGTAGTGGCGGAACACGCGGTCGATGCACTCGCGCATGAGCTTGAAGTCGGTCCGTTCCTCGATCTCCACGCCGTCGCCGCCGGCAAAGCGCTCGCCGAGCGTGCAGGCCTCGCGGTCGGAACGATCCACCGGTGCGTCGAGCGAGAGTTCGGTGGAGGACATCTGCTTGGCGATCCGGACCTGCTCGGGCGTCTCGTCGAGCAAGCGGCCGATCTCGGCGTTGGTCGGGTCGCGATTGAGCACCTGGGCCAGCACCGTCTCCGCGCGCGACAGGCGGATCAACTGCGAGTTCTGGTTGAGCGGGATGCGGACCGAGCGCGTCTGCTCCGCTAGCGCCTTGAGCACCGCTTGGCGCACCCACCACACAGCGTACGAGATGAACTTCACGCCCTGGTCGGGATCGAACTTGCGGACTGCCTTGAGCAGTCCTTCGTTGCCGATGGCGACGAGCTCGGAGAGGTCGAGGCCATGGCCCTGATACTTCTTCACGTAGCTGATCACGAACCGGAGGTTCGCGGTGACGAGCCGCTCGGCGGCGGCCTCGTCGCCCTTCTGGGCCAGTCGTGCCAGTCGTCGTTCTTCATTGACGTCTGTGATCAGCGGGAGCTTTTGGATGTCCGAGAGATACTGGTCGAACGCGGAAGAGGGTGAGGAACGGAAGTAGCCCTTTGATCTCGACTCGGTCGCGTGCTGCATACCCAACCCCATAACCGCGTGTGAAGGAGAGGTGATGTTGTGACCAACATCACGCTGGACGCATTCAGGGACGTTCGGTCCGGCTCGGACTGCCCGGGAAGCCAAGCCTATACGAAGTGCGCGAGTCCGGTCAACACCCAAGAAATGTGCCAAGGCGACAGCGTCCCGCCGTCAATGCGCCATCTCGTTGACATTAAACGAGTTAGGTCCCGTCACAAATGTTCGAGCGCGCGCAAGGTCTCGGCATCATTCACTCGCACACCGTACTGCGTCTCGCTTCCCGCCATCTCGCCAAGCGCTCGAGGAAGCGCGAACTCGACATGCCCGCCGCGTGATTTCTTGTCGGTGCGTGTCGCCGTGACCACTTCGGCGGGACTCACGCCGTCGGGCAAGCGCACCGGAAGACCGGCGGCGTCGCATACGGTCGCGATCGCATCGGCGAGCCCGCTCTCGGCGAGATGCAGACGCTCGGCGAGGAGCGCCTCGGCGACCATTCCGATCGCGACGGCCTCGCCATGCGCCACTCCGTAGCCGGTCACCTGCTCGATCGCGTGACCGATGGTGTGTCCGAAGTTGAGCACCTTGCGCAGCCCGCTCTCGCGTTCGTCCTGCCGCACGACCTGCACCTTGATCTCGATCGACCGACGCACGAGGTGCAGCTGCGTGACGTCGTCGGGTGTGTCGGCGTGCAGGATCTGGCGGAGCCCAGCAGCGATCCATGAGAAGTATGCGGCGTCGGCGATCACGCCGTGCTTGATCGCCTCGGCGAGACCGAAGCGCAGTTCCCGCGGTGGCAACGTGGTGAGGAGCCGCGGATCGGCGACGACGAGCGTGGGGTGATGGAAGGCACCGACGAGATTCTTTCCCGCCGGCGTGTCGACGCCTGTCTTGCCGCCGATCGAGGCGTCGATCATCGCGAGCAGCGTTGTCGGCACCTGGATGAACGGCACGCCGCGCAGATACGTCGCAGCGACGAAACCCGCGAGGTCGCCGGTGACGCCACCACCGAGCGCGACGATCACGGTGTCGCGGCCATATCCGGCCGCGATGAGCTGATCGCTGAGCGTGGCCCAGGTCTGCCGCGTCTTGTGACGCTCGCCGGCGGGGAAGGTGAGAAGGAGCGGCGCGGGGTCTCCTCCGCCGAATGACGCGCGCGCGCTCTCGCCGTAGAGTGCGGCCACCGTCTGATCGGCGATGATCGCGACGCGATGCTCCGGGGCGAGTCCGCGCACGCGCGCGCCGAGCGCGTCGAGCGCACCGGGCGCAATCTCGATCGTCGCGCCGTGGAGCGTCAGCGACTGGGGCACGTTACCAGGTCACTTCACCGGCGCCGGCGCGCCGGTTGGCGACCCGCGCGAGCACGAACAGAAGGTCCGAGAGGCGGTTGAGATAGACGACCACGATCTGTGGGATCTCCGCTTCGCGTTGCAGATGGATCACCGCGCGTTCGGCGCGCCGGCAGACCGTGCGCGCGACGTGCAGCGCTGCGGCCTTCGGCGTCCCACCGGGGAGGATGAAGGCCTTGAGCGGCTCGAGCTCGGCTTCGCCGTCGTCGATCGCTTGCTCCATCTGGGCGATGCGCGCGTCGGAGATTCGCGCCTTGCTGAGCTGTTCCTTCATCTTCTCGAGGTCAGGAGTCGCGAGGAGCGCCCCGAGCGCGAAGAGGTCACGCTGCACCGGCGCGAGGACCTCGTCGATCCGCGGCATCATCTCGACCGACCGGGCCATCCCGATCACGGCGTTGAGCTCGTCGATCTCGCCGTAGGCGGAGACGCGGGGATGGTCCTTGGGGACGCGGCCACCGCCGAAGAGCCCGGTGTCGCCCTCGTCGCCGGTCTTGGTGTAGATCTTCATCGTCATGCGTGGAATCTAAAGGGTGAGGTCATGGGTCGGCCCGATCGATCCGCGCGAGCTCAGGTGCGAACGGCCTGGGTCGTGCGAGTGGACGGTTGATAGCTGTCGGGGAAGAGCACCGCGAGATGCGCCTGCAGTCGCTCCGGTGAGCCCGGGGTCCCGCGGTTCGCGCACCAGGCGTCGAGCGCACGCCCAAGCACGGCGGCCGAGGGACGGTCCTCCGGCCGCTTCTGGATCGCGTGCGCGATGAGCCTTTGGATCTCGGGGTCGGCGTCGGGGAGACGGGTGGAGAGATCGGGGGACGGGCCGACCACCACTTCGTCGATCGCGGCCATGGTCTCATCCTCGGTGAAGAGCGAGCGTAGAGCGAAGAGCTCGAAGAGCACGACGCCCATCGCGAACACGTCAGTCCGGGCATCGACCTCCGAGCCCATGAGCTGTTCGGGGCTCATGTAGTGCTTCTTGCCGAGCAGCAGCGGACGCGACGCGGCTGGGTCGAACATGGTGCGGGCCTTGGCGATCCCGAAGTCGGTGAGTTTCACGTGTCCGTCCCACGTGAGCATGACGTTGCCGGGCGAGACATCGCGGTGCACGATGTCGAGCCGCACGCCGGCGTCGTCGACGAAGTGATGGGCGAAGTCGAGCGCGCGGCAGATGCGGCTGGCGCAATAGGCGGCAACGTCGGTCGGCATGGGGATCCGCTGCGCCCGGTGCGTGTTGATCAGCGTCCGGAGCGTGAGCCCCTTGATCAGTTCCATCGCGATGAACAACGAGTCATCCACTTCGCCGAGCTGATAGATCTGGACGATGTTGCCGTGCACCAGGTTGGCCGAGAGCTTGGCCTCGTCGATGAACAACTGGCGCCATTCGGAGTGCCTGACGAATCGGTCGTGGATGATCTTGACCGCCATTCGCTTGCTGAATCCGGCGACGCCCATCTGCTCGGCTTCGTAGACGGTGGCCATGCCGCCGCGCGCCACCTCGCGGACGAGGCGGAAGCTGCTCGCGACGCGGAGTTCCTTGTCGACGGTCATTCGCTCTGAGTCAGTGGGGGAGTGCCCGTTGTCCGGGCGGCTTCAGTCGGCGAACTTAATAAGATGGGAACCCACGAAATTCGCGACCTGACGATCATCGGAGCCGGACCGTCAGGGCTTTTCGCGCTCTTCTACGCTGGCATGCGTGGGGCCTCAGCGCAAATCCTCGATGCCCTCCCGGAGCCCGGCGGCCAGCTCGCTGCACTATACCCTGAGAAGCTGATCTTCGACGTGGCGGGCTTCCCAAGGGTGCTCGCGAAGGACCTGGTGACCTCGCTCGTGCAGCAGGCCGGTCAGTTCGGCCAGCCGATCCATCTCGGGCAGCGGGTGATCGGCCTCGAGGAGGCCGACGGCGTCTTCACGCTCGTCACCGAGACCGATCGTTTTCCGTCTCGCGCCGTGATCATCGCCGCCGGGATCGGTGCGTTCACGCCGCGGCGCCTGCCGCAGGCCTGCGCCGAGCCGTGGTACGGGAAGGGGATCCACGACGTCGTGCTCGAGCCCCAACAGTTCGCGGGTCAGCGGGTCACGATCATCGGCGGCGGCGACTCGGCGTTCGACTGGGCGCATCAGCTCGAAGGCATCGCGCAGTCAGTCACGCTCGTGCATCGCAGCGATCGGTTCCGTGCGCATCAGGCGACCATCGATGCGGTGTTGGCATCGGCGGCGGCGGGCCGCAGTGCGGTCCACACCTTCCACGAACTCGCCGACGTGATCGCAGAGGACGGGCGGATCGCCGCGATCGATCTCAAGGACATCAAGGCCAAGACCATCAAGCGCGTCGCCTGCGACGTGGTGCTCCCGATGCTCGGCTTCGTGAGCGACATGGGGGCGCTCCTCTCGTGGGGGCTCACGGTCGTGAAGGACGAGATCGCCGTGTCGCAGACGATGGAGACCGGGCGACCGGGGATCTGGGCCTGCGGGGACGTGAATACCTTCCCGGGCAAACTCAAGCTGATCGCGACGGGCTTCGCCGAGTCGTGCATCGCGGTGAACCAGGCAGTGCACTGGGTGTATCCGGACAAGAAGGTGAATCCGGGGCACTCCTCCAACCTCGCCGTCTTCGGCCAGAAGGACGATTGACGCGATGATACGGCGCCGTTCCGGCCTGGCGGGACTGGCGCTGTTGCTCTCGACGGCGTCCGCCGTCGGCGCGCAGGAGACCCGGTGCGAGCGCGGTGACGTCGAAGTGATGTCGCTCGCGTTCTCGGGCAACCGGGCGTTCAACGACGCCACGCTCGCCGTGGGGATCGTGACAACGCCGTCGACCTGGGCGCGGCGCGTCCTCCGCCTCGTGGGGACGAAGCACTGTCTCGACCAGAAGGAGTTCCCGCTCGACGTCCTCCGCCTCACGTTCTGGTACCGCAACCATGGGTTCACCGACGCGACGGTCGACACCGTCGTCACGCGTGTGGGCGTGAGACGCGTTGCGGTCCGGTTCGACATCACCGAGGGCTCTCCGGTCGTGGTCGACACTGTGCGCTTCGAGGGACTCGACGCCGTGCCCGAGCGCGCGCGGATCATCGCCGGGCTTCCGGCACGCGTTGGCGGGCGGTTCGACCGCTACTCGAACCGCGCGACCAAGGACACGATCACCCGGCGGTTGCGCGACGGAGGCTATCCCGACGCCGAGGCGTTCCTCGGCTACGATCTCCGTACCACCGCGCGCTCGGCCACGGTGATCTTCTCCGTGCTGCCGGGTCCGCGTCGCCGCATCGGGCGGATCGATCTCACGCGCACCGGTCTCAACGGGCGCCCGTCCGAGGTAACGGAGCGGTCGGTACGCCGACTGGCGGGGCTTGAGCCGGGCGATCTCTATCGCGAGCGTGATCTTGAACGAGCCAAGCGGACGCTCTACCAGAGCGAGGCGTTCACCCAGGTGGAGGTGCAGCCGGGGCCGGTCGGCACCGACTCGCTGTTCACCGTCGACATCGACGTGACCGAGGCCGCGTTGCGTTCGGCGCGGCTCGGCGGCGGTTGGGGCACGCTCGACTGCTTCCGCACGACCGCCGAGCTCACCGAGGCCAACCTGTTCAAGACCGCGACCCGGCTCGAGCTCCGGAGCCGCGTCTCGAAGATCGGCATGGGAGATCCGCTGGGCGGCGCCGAACGGCTCTGCAGCCGAACGGCGACCGAGGACACGTACGGGCGGTTCCTCAACTACTACACGAGTGTGACGCTGAGCCAGCCCTCGCTGCAGCGCGCGAGCTTCGTACCGACGCTCTCGCTCTACTCGGAGCGGCGATCGGAGTTCAAGGCGTTCCTGCGCACCGCGCCGATCGGCGCGAGTCTCGCGCTCAACCGGACGATGCCGCGGCGATCGCTCAACCTCGGCTACAGCGTGGAGCTCGGCCGCACGGAGGCGCAGCCCGCGCTCTTCTGTGCCGTCTTCAGCGTCTGCGTCGAGGCCGATCGCTTGGCGCTGCAGCAGCTCCAGCGTGTCGCGGTGCTCAGCGCCGCCACCAGTTATGAGTTCGCCGACAACTCGGGCGATCCCTCGCGCGGCGTCGTGGCGCGCGGCGACGTGCGATACGCGTCGAGGTTCACCGGGTCCGACGAGGCGGTGCAGTTCGCGCGCATCTCGTCCGACGGCACCGTGTACCGGCCGCTCGGTCGCGACATCGTGCTCGCGGTGCGAGTACGGGTCGGCGGTGTGCTCGGCCCCACGCTCGCGCTCGACAAGAATGCGAGCTTCGTGCCGGCGCAGGAGCGGCTCTTCGCCGGTGGTCCCAGCACCGTGCGCGGCTTCCAGCAGAACGAGCTCGGACCAGCGGTCTACATCCCCGAGCGCTACGACACGATCGCGGTCGCGACGGGATTGCCTGTGGCCGGTGCGATCGCGATCGGACAGCAGGTCTGGTTCCGCTCCGACAATGCGTCGCGACAGCGCGCCGTGCCGACCGGGGGCAATGCGATGGTCGTGGGGAATGTGGAGCTCCGCTTCGTGAGCCCGTTCCTGGCCGAGCTGCTCAAGTGGACGGCGTTCGTCGACGTCGGCCGCGTGTGGAACCGTGGTGCTGGCTCCGAGCGGCTCCAGTTCGCGACGCTCGCGGCAACGCCGGGGTTCGGCGTGCGGATCCGCACACCGATCGGCTACCTGCGCGTCGATCTCGCCTACAATCCGTACGAGCGGCCGTCGGGCGCGGCCTATTTCGACGCGCCACTCACCGAGGGCGGCGCGCTCTATTGCGTGAGTCCCGGAAATACGCTCACCGTGACCAAGCAGGTCGACCCGGCGAACGCCGCGCGGACGATCCTCACGCAGATCACCGGCCCCTGTCCGAGCAGCTTCCAGCCGCCGCGCGGCGACAGTTTCCTCAGTCGCCTCCGCCCCTCGATCGCGATCGGGCAGGCGTTCTAGCCGATGGGACGCCGCCGCCTCGTCGCGCTCGTGAGCGCCCTGCTGATGCTCGTCATCGGCGGGGTGGTGATCGGGTCGTTCGCGATGGCGACGCAGAGCGACCGCGGCCGTGACTTCATCCGGCGCGTCGTTCAGGCGCAACTCGCGCGATCGGTGAAGGGCACGTTCCACCTCGGGACGCTCAGCGGGTCGTTCATCACCGATCTCACGGTCGACTCGATCGAGATCCGCGACGAGGGCGACTCACTGTTCGCGGCCGCGGGCCCGATCCGCGTGACGTTCGATCCGCGCGACCTGATGGACGGCCGCCTGATCATCCGCTCGGTCGAGATCGCGCGGCCGCGCGTCGCCATGCGCCGCGAGCTGAATGGTGCCTGGAACACGGACCGGATCTGGCCGAAGCCCGAGGTTCCGCGGCGCCTCAAGGGACGGGCGTCGTTCGCCAGCGTGCTGGTGCTCGAGCAGGTCAAGGTGACGGAAGGCGAATACTCCGCGACGCAACCGTGGGCGCCTGCCGACTCGCTCCGCGGCGCGGCCCGGGACTCGGCGATCACGGCAGTGCTCAACGATGGCTACTCCGAGACGCGTCGCGCCGGACCGCGTCGATTCACGCGGACCCTGCGATGGCGCGGCATCAATGCAGACATCCCGCGCCTGCGCCTGGCGTATCCCGATTCCGTGGGCCGGTTCTTCGACATCGCGCGGCTCGACGCCGCCGAGGCGAACCCGCCATTCAAGTTCCGTGACGTACGGGGGACGGTACGCTGGGTAGGCGACTCGATCTGGTTCGACCTCCCGCACTTCGCGCTCACCAACTCGTCGGGTCGCGCGAACGGAAAGGTCTGGATCCAGCCCGGCGTCATGACCCACTATCGGGTGCACGTCGAAGGCGATTCGGTCGCGCTCGCCGACGTCGCGTGGATCGCGCCCTCGCTGCCCACCGAGGGCAACGGGCGCATGACGCTGGACATCAGCAACGCGCGCGGTGTCCCCAATGGGCTGCAGTACGCGATCACCGGCATGGACGTGCGGTCGCACAAGTCGCGGGTGCGAGGCAAGATGACCTGGGTGATCGGCGGGCCGGTCGCGATCCTGAAGGACGTCGATCTCGAAGCGCTGCCGATCGACTTCCGTCTGATCGAGCGATTCAATCAGGGGCCGTTCCCGTATCCGTTCGCCGGGCAGATCACCGCTCGGATGCGGGGCCGTGGGGGACCGCTCAACCGGTTCATGATCGACGACCTGCGCATCTTCTATCGCGACGGCAACGTCCCCGGCGCGGTCGCGCAGGGACGCGCGCGCGGCGAGCTCGACATCCTCGTGCCGGCCAACGCGACCTTTCGCCGCTTCACCGTGGAACTCGACTCGTTCGACCTGCGCACGCCGCAGGCGATCAACCCGGACTTCCCGGCACTCGCTGGTAAAATGGCTGGCGTTGTCGTGCTCGATTCCTCTTGGTTGGATGTGCGGCTCTCCGAGGCTGACCTCACGCACCGCGACGGCGATCTGCCCGAGTCCCGCTTCACGGGGAGCGGCCGGCTCACCTCGGGCGAGATCGAGATGGCCTACGACGTCGCGTTCGAGGCGCAGCCGATCTCGATGACGACGCTCGCGAAGTCGTTCCCCGGCATCCCTCTGCGTGGTGAGTTCTCGGGGCCGCTCAAGATCTCGGGCACGCTCCGCGACCTGTTGGTCGTCACCGACCTGTCGAGCGAGGCGGGTCGCATCGAGGCCGATGTCGGGATCGACGCCGAGGCGCCGCGCTACCGGCTCACCGGAGAGACTCGCCTCACACAGTTCGATCCGCAGGTCGCGCTCAACGATCTGAGCCTGCCGAGCGGCGAGCTCACGGCGCGATTCGTCGCTGACATCCGGGGCGACTCGCTCGCTGATCTCGAAGGGAGTGCCTCGGTGGTCGTCGACCGGTCGACGCTGTCCGGCGTCCGCATCTTCGCCGGAGACGCGCGCCTGCGGTTCGCCGACGGGAAGGCGTACGTGGACACGCTGCACCTCGAGACGACCGCGCTCGAACTCGATGCCTCGGGTGCGCTCGGCCTGCATGCGGGGCGCCGCGACTCGGTGACGGTGCGTGCCCGCGCCGACTCGCTCGGCGGGGTGCGCCGCTGGGTCGCATCCAACGTCACCGATTCACTCGCCGGCGCGTTGCGCCTCGACGGCATCGCGACAGGGTGGGTGCGCGACTTCGCGTTCGACGCGACGCTCGACGGGGCGGGACTGCTCAGCGGTGCCTCGAGCGCGCGGTTGCTCTCGGGGGACGCCGAGCTCACCGGCCTCCCGACCACGCCGAAGGGCACGCTGACGATCGCCGCCGACACCATGCGCGCCGCCGGGTTCGCGATCGATCGCGCGTTCATGCGCGTGACGCTCGACGGCACGGATCGCAGCACGCTCGACTTCGATCTGACCGCGGCCAACGGCACGCGCGCCGAGGCACGCGCGCGCGTGGCCCGATCGGCGGATACGCTGCAGGTGCTGCTCGACTCATTGATGTTGCGCACCGGGCAGGAGCGCTGGTCGCTCGGCTGGCCCGCCACATTCACGAGCGGGCCGCAGGGATTTCTCGTCGATTCGTTCCAGATCGGCGGGCGCGACTCGTCGATGTTCCGCATCGCGGGCCGTGTGCCGCGCGACGGCGCGCTCGACCTCGCGTTCCGTGCACGGGGCCTCCCAGTCGCCGACCTGGCGGAGTTGTTGCAGGTCGACGGTACGCAGGAGGGCCGGATCGATCTCGACGGCCGGTTACAGGGCACGCGCGCCGTGCCGACGTTGGACGCGCGCGCCTCGTTGCGGAACGGACTGATCTCCGGCGTGCGCCTCGACACGCTCGACTTCACCGCCACCGCGGTCGCCGATGCGTTGCGCTTTACCGCGGTGCTGGGTCCGCCGGCGCGACCGATCATGCGCGCCGAGGGGACGTTGCCACTCGCACTGCGGCTCGACGGTGCGGGTCCCGGAATGCTGGATGACTCGCCGGTGAGCGCGACCGTTCGCGCCGACACGGTGAGCCTGCGCCTCTTCGAGTCCCTCACCACGCGCAACTCCGGCGACCCGGGGAACTTCGCGCTCACGCTCGATCTCGGTGGCACCTGGCGCGATCCGCGGATCGACGGCGGCCTCACCGTGCGCAACGGGGACCTCGCGATCGCGCCGCTCGGTGACGTGCGCTGGCGCAACATCACCGCCGACATCGGGCTGATCGGCGACAGTCTCGCGATCCGCCGCCTCTCGGCGACGTCGAGCGTCGAAGGACGCGACGGGCGCGCATCGATCTCCGGTTGGATGACGATCGACGACCTCGAGAATCCGAGATTCGACCTCACCGCGCGGGCCACGGCGTTCCACGCCTATAAGGTCCGCAACGTCGCCGACATCGACCTCTCGGACAGCCTGCGGATCGACGGCACGCTCAGCGCGGCGACGCTCCGGGGCGGTCTCACGGTCGACCGCGCGATCATCAGCATCCCGGAGATCGCGACCAAGAGTGTGATCTCACTCGCCGAGTTCGATCGGTTCGGCGTGATCGACACCACGCGACTCCTCGATCGTCGATTCGCGCCGCCCGCCCTGCCGGTCGTCGTCCGGAACCTCACGGTGCGCAACGTGCCGATCCGGATGGGACGCGATGTCTGGCTGCGGTCGGCGGAAGCGAACATCAACTTGGGTGGGCAGGTCTCGATCACGCGCGCGCAGGACTCCCGCGGCCGCGCCGATCGTGAGGCGCAGATCGCCCTCACCGGGGCGCTCCAGACCGTCCGCGGCAGCTACCGGCTGGACCTCGGACCAGTGCAGCGTACGTTCGAAGTGGAGCGGGGGGAGATCCGCTGGTTCGGCGACGCCGACTTCGTGTTCAATCCGTCGCTCGACATCGGTGCGTTGCACACCGTGCGCCAGTACAGCAAGCAGGGATCGCAGCCCGACGTCCGTGTGCGTGTGAACATCGGCGGGACCCTGCTCGAGCCGACCGCCGTGCTCTCGACTCCTGACTCGTCACGCGTGAAGTCCGCCGACCTCATCAGCTACCTCGTCACCGGCGGCCCGAGCTTCGAGATCGGCGGCCGCAGCACGAACTACACCTCCACCGCCGCGCGCGTGCTGATCAGTTCGCTGGGGAGCGTGCTCGGGGGCAAAGCCGGCGGACTCTGCGACGATGCACGTCTCTCCACCTCGGGGATCGAGGAGGGAGGGCAGGGGATCCGCGGCAGCACGGCGGCCGTGCTCGAAGGCACACGTTTCAACTGCGGCAAGCAGATCGGTGACCGCGCCTTCGTCCGCCTCGACGCCGGCCTCTGCCAGGTGGGCCAGTTGGTGCAGGGCGGTGGCAGCGGCACCGCGAGCGCCCTGGCGAACTCGATCGGCGTGAAGATCGACTATCTGTTGCAACGTGGTCTGACGCTCTCCGCCGGCATGGAGCCGCCCACGAGTGCGGTGCTCTGTTCGCAGAGCATCAACGCGCGTGGCTTCGTCCCCACCCCGCAACAGTTCGGATTCGACCTGTTCCGCGCCTGGCGCTTTTAGCGTGAGCGGCGCGGACGGGGCCTCGCGCACGCCACGCGACTCCGACGGCGCGCTGCTCATGGCCAATCCCGCCGACGTGACCGAGGAGCACCGATCGGTGGCGGAGGTGGTGCGGCGGGAGCAACTCGCGGCCCTTGGCGAGATCGTCGGCGGCGTCCGTGATTCGGGATCCGGCATTGCGCCAGCGCATCTCCCGCACATCTTCAATCCATTCTACACGACCACGCCGCGGGGCATCGGGACCGGCCTCGGCCTCTCGATCTCCGACGGCATCGTCCGAGGGCACGACGGGACGCTCCGCGTGCAGTCGGAGCTGGGAGCAGGGGCGCTCTTCGAGGTCATTCTCCCGGTCGTCTCCCCACCCGTGCCGGTCCCCGTCTGAGCGCATGGCCAGCATCCTGATCATCGACGACGAGGTCGCGATCGCCACGGCGTTCGCGATGTTCTTCCGGCATGACGGCGCCCATCAGGTCACCGAGGCGCACACCGGTCAGGAGGGCATAGACGCGTATCGCCAGCTGCGTCCTGACCTCGTGCTCCTTGATGTCCGTCTGCCTGACATGACGGGATTCGACGTCCTCGACGCGATCCGCGACGACCATCCGGTGGTCATCATGGTGACCGCGTACGGCGATGTCCCGATGGCCGTTGACGCGCTCCACCGTGGCGCCGAGAACTTCCTCACCAAGCCGGTCGACCTGAGTCACCTTTCTGCCGCGGCGGACCGTGCGCTCGAGAAGGCGCAGTTGCGGCGGCTCAGTCGCTGGCTCACCGCGAAGCGCGGCGTCGGCAAGGGCGTCATCTTCGGCGCCTCGCCACCCATGCGCGAGCTGCAGGCGCAGGTGCAGCTGCTGGCCGCGAGTGATCGCACGACGGCGCTCGTGCTCGGCGAGAGCGGTGCCGGCAAGGGACGCACGGCCGACTTCATGCACGCGCAGAGCCCGCGGGCCGCGCATCCGTTCGTCGAAGTCAACTGCGCGACGCTGCGTCCCGAGTCGCTCGACGCCGAGCTCTTCGGCGTGGAGGGGGACGCGAGTGGTCTCCGGGCATCACTCGGCGCGTTCGAGGTGGCCGACGGCGGAACGCTGTTCCTCGACGAGATCAGTGATCTCGACCTCGCGCTCCAGCCCAAGCTCGTGCGGGTGCTCGAGGGGAAGGGGTTCCGGCGCGTCGGCAGCAGCGCGGAGTTCACCCCGAACGTGCGCGTGATCGCGGCGTCGTCCAAGGATCTGGGCGCTGAGGTCGCGGCGGGCCGCTTCCGTGAGGATCTCTACTACCGCCTCGCGGTGATGCCGATCCAGCTGCCACCGCTCCGTGACCGGGCGCGCGAGGACCTCGTGGAACTCGTCGCGTCCGTGCACGATGCCCTCGCGTCGTCGGTGCCGGGCGCGCCGACCCTGATCACGGACGAGGCGCTCGATGCGCTGCTGCGGTACCCGTGGCCCGGGAACATCCGCGAGCTGCGCAATGTGATCGAGCGGGCGATGCTCGTCGCCCGCGGCCTCTCCGAGATCGATGTGCCACACCTGCCGCGCGAGGTGCAGGGCGCCACCGGAGGTGCCGTTGCGCATCACGAGCCGCATTTGCTCGCCGATGTCGAGCGGGCGCATATCGATCGCACCCTGCGCGCCCACGCACACAACCGCACCTACGCCGCGCGCGAACTCGGCATCGCGCGCGCGACGCTCATCAAGAAGATCCGCCAGTACGATCTGCCGGAGAAGCCGCGATGATCGTCGTACTGCGGCCAGTCGCCTTTGGGAGGACACATGAGTGAACGCGATGTGATGGTCTGCCGGTCGTGTAGCAAGGAAGAGCGCGCCTCGGAGGGCTATCCGTGCGAGCGCTGCGGCACCTTCATCTGCCAGGTCTGTTCGCTGCGTGGCGTGACGCGCTGCGCCAAGTGCACCGACGAGCTCGCGAAGGGTGCGCCCGCGACGATCGCGCAGTCATGAGGTGCGCGCCGCTGTGGCCGAGTCGTCGCCGATGACCTCGCTCGCACGCTTCGGACTCGCGGTCGGCCACGCCGCCGACGTCGCTGGCGGCACGGGCTGCACCGTCGTGCGCGGCATCAGCGCGCCGCATCGGGCCGCCGTCGCCGTGATCGGTCGCGCGACCGGCTCGCGCGAACTCGCGCTCCTCGAGCCCGGGCATCTCGTCGAACGCGTGGACGCGATCATGCTCGCCGGCGGCTCGGCGTATGGCCTCGATGCCGCGGCGGGCGTGATGCGGTGGATGGAAGCGCGCGGTCGCGGCTTCCCGGTCGGCGCTGGCGTAGTGCCGATCGTGCCGGCGGCGGTGCTCTTCGACCTCGGTCCCTGCGGTCGATTCGACGCGCGTCCCACCGCGGAGATGGCCGAATCGGCGTGTGAGAACGCGACATCCGATGCGATCGCTGAGGGTGCGGTGGGCGCAGGGACAGGACTCACGGTGGGCAAGGCGCTCGGGAAGGACGGCGCGATGAAGGGCGGCTTCGGTCTGGCCGTGCTCGCAGCCGCGGGCTGCGCCGCGGCTGCGATGGTCGCGGTGAACGCGTTCGGGGATGTGCGCGACGCGTCCGGACGGATCATCGCCGGCGCGCGACGGCCCAACGGGACATTCGCCGACACCGCGCGCGTTCTCGCCGCCGGTGGGCCCGAGCGGGCATTCGGCACCGCGGCCGCACAGGCCGCAGCGCCCAACACCACCCTCGCGGTCGTCGCCGTTGACGCGGCCTTCTCGCGCGTGGAGCTCCAGCAGATCGCGCGTGGGGCCACCGCGGCGTACCACCGTCGCATCTCGCCCGCGGGGTCGAGCTTCGACGGCGACATCGTCTTTGCGCTCTCGCCCATGGACGGGCCGCGCGCGCCACTGGTGCAGGCCGAGATGCTCGTGGTCGCCGCCCTTGAGGAAGCGATCGAGCGCGCAGTGCGGCTCGCCCGAGGGCGCGACGGCGTTCCGGGCCTCGCCGACTAGCTGCCGCTAGGAGACCATCCCGCCCAAGGCGGGAAGCGCGACCGCACCGGAGCGCACGTGCAATAGCAACTCCGCGCAGAGGTCGCCGTCGAGCACCACGCGCATGACGTGCGTCCCCGCCTCGTGGATCGGCAGGTCGATCGCGGCGATCACAGGCACGTCGAGCTCGGTCGCACCCGGCGGCGGCGTCCCCACCTCGAGCTCGCCCGAGGAGGACCAGATCTCGTCACCCGTAGGACCGAACCAACCGAACGCCAACGTGTGGCGGCCGATGTCGCCAGGCAGCGCCTTGAGCCGGACGATCATCGTCGCTCTCGGGTGCACGGCCGGGACCGTGGCCACCTGAAGCGCGTCGAACACGCCGAGGATGTTGAGCTTGCCTTCCTGCGAGATGTTCGCAGCGTCGGCGAAGAGGGCGAATGAGACATGCATCGGGAGAAGATACTCTCTCCGGCGGTCCTTCGCCTTCTATCCGCTGTTAGCTTTCGTTCGTGCCCACCGCCGAGCATCCACTACCGCATCACCGCAAGATCTCCCACATGACCGAGCTGAGCCTCGTGTTCATGTCGGTCATCTGGGGCGTCAACTTCTCGGTCGTGAAATACGGGACGCAGGTGATGGAGCCGCTGGCGTACAACGCGTTGCGCATGTCGCTCGGCTGCGCGGTGCTGCTCACGCTCGCGGCCTGGCGTCCGGCGACGCGAGTGACCAGTTCCGATCGCTGGCGCCTCATGGCGCTCGGCGTGCTCGGGCACTGCGTCTATCAGATCCTCTTCATCTCGGGCATCGCGCGCACACGCGCCGGCACCGCCTCGCTCGTCGTGGCGGCGAGCCCGGCCGCGGTCGCGCTGGTGGCACGCGCGTTCGGCCACGACAAACTCTCGTCGCGCGCGGCAGCCGGGCTCGGCCTCTCGATCGTCGGGGTGTTCTTCGTGCTCGGCGGCTCGGTGAGTGCCGACGGTTCCGGGCATCTGGCGGGTGACCTGATGATCCTCTGTGCGGTCATCTGCTGGGCCTTCTACACCAACTGGCTCGTGGCACTGACGCCGCGCATCGATGCGGTGCAGGTCGCGGCCTGGACGCTCGTCGGCGGCGTGGTGCCGCTCACGCTGATCGCGACGCCGCAGTTGCTGCGCGTCGACTGGATCGCGATCACTCCGCTCACCTGGGCGTCGGTCTTCTACTCGGGCGTGATGGCGATGGTCGTCGCCTACCTGCTCTGGTACCGCGGCGTGCACCTGATCGGCCCCACACGCACCTCGATGTTCGGCAACCTCCAGCCGATCGTCGCGGTCGCTGTCGCGTGGATCGCGCTCAATGAGATCCCGACGGTGTACCAGGGCGTCGGCGCCGCCACGGTGCTCGGTGGTCTGTACCTCTCGCGCCGATGAAGCACGTCGTCCTCTTCGACATCGACGGCACGCTGTTGCTCAGTCACGGCTCGGGCCGCGTCGCGATGGAGTCCGCACTCATCGCGACGTTCGGTACAGCGGGACCAGCGACCTACCGCTACGACGGCAAGACCGACAAGCTCATCGTCCGCGAGACGATGCGCGCCGAGGGGTTCACCGACGAGGTGATCGACGCGCGCATGCCGATCGTCCTCGAGCGGTACCTCGACGGGCTACACGTCGCCCTCGCCGACGCGACGCGAAAAGCGTACGCACTCCCGGGCATCCATGAGATCGTCAACGAAGTCGAGCGCGCCGACGACCTCGTGCTCGGCCTCCTCACCGGCAACGTCATGACCGGCGCGCGCGCCAAGCTGCGCGCGGTCGAGCTCGAGTTCGACCGGTTCGTGGTCGGCGCATTCGGGTCGGACCACGAGGATCGGCCGCAACTCCCACCGATCGCGCGCGCGCGCGAGTGCGCTGCTCGGCTACGACGTGCCGGGCGACCGACTCGTGATCATCGGCGACACACCGGCCGACGTACACTGCGGTCGCGGCGTCGGCGCGCGCGCGATCGCCGTCGCCACCGGCGGCTACACGGTCGCGCAGCTCGCCGAGCATGACCCCGCCGCGACATTTGCGGACCTCACGGACACCGCGCGCGTGCTCGACGCGATCCGTCATGCGTGAGGTCGAGCTCAAGGGTCTCGTGCCCGACGTCGCGGTGACCCGCGCCGCGCTACGTGCCGGTGGTGCCCAGCTCGTCTACTTGGGCCGGCTCGAGGACAAGCGCTACGACTCCCCGGAGCGTGCGCTCGCGCTCCGCGACCATGTGCTGCGGCTTCGCGTCTATCGCGACACCGCGGTCCGCGCGATGCTCGACTGGAAGGGACCCACCACGTATCAGAACGGTTACAAGGTCCGCGAGGAGCACTCGGTGAGCCTCGGCGACCCCGACGATCTCGCACTGATGCTCGAGCGGCTGGGCTACGTGATCACGCGCGAGATCGACCGCGAGATCGAGCAGTACACGGTGGTCGGCGCGACGGTGCGGTTGGAGCAGTACCCCCGCATGGACGTGCTCGCCGAGGTCGAGGGCGAGCCCGAGGCGATCGAACGCGCGATCCAGTTGCTCGGGTTACCGCGTACCTCGTTCACCACCGAGCGTCTGCCCGACTTCGTGCGGCACTTCGAGGACCGCACCGGCCAGCGTGCAGCGATCTGCGACCGCGAGCTCACGGGAGATTACCGCTACTCCGCGACCGATGCCTGAGTTCACGCTCCCCGAGTTCACGCTCCCCGAGTTCACGCGTTCGCTGCGCGCGCTTGCGGTGCCGTCGGCGCCGGACTCCGATCACGACCGCGTCTTCAAGCCGTTGATCCAGGCGCGGACCGCGGCGCACAAGGTGCACACCGTGGAAGCGCAGGTCGCGGCCTTCGATGCCGCGCGCCTCGAGCGGGAGTGGCGCGAGGCGATCGCGACGTTCGCGTCGGCTCGCCATGCCGGATCGGCGCCAGACCGTCGCGCGCTCGAAGCTGAACTCGACACGCTCGCCGCACCGCTCTGGTCCGCACTGCAGGCGCTGCAGCAGAGCGCGGTCGCGACGCGCGCGGTCACCGGCGCGGTCTCCGGCGCGGACCGCAAGGCAGCGTGGGAGCGCTGGGTGGTCGCGGTACAGCAGGTGTTCAACACCGCCGACGATTGGTGGCGCGCGGCGCTCCCAGTGCTCGGGGACTCTCGCGGACGCAACGGCGCGCTCTGGCGTCGCGTGCTCAGGAGGTCCTGATGATCCTCGGGATCGGCTTCGATCTCGTCGCGATCGCGCGCGTGGAGGCAATGCTCGCGCGCAAGGAGCAACGCGCGCTCGACCGGCTCTTCACGGTGCATGAGCAGGCGTACGCACTCGCACGCGCGCGACCGGCAATGCACCTCTCGGCGCGTCTCGCGGCGAAGGAGGCCGCCTTCAAGGCCCTCACCGGCAGTGACGAGGCCAAGTTGATCGGCTGGAAAGAGGCCGAGGTGCGGCGCGGCGACGAGGGACCGCCGGTGCTGCACTTCACCGGTCGCGCGGCAGCGCGCTCGGCCGAGCTCGGCGTGGTGCGTGTGCACCTGACGCTCTCGCACACCGACGAGACCGCGGGCGCGGTGGTGATCCTCGAGTCGTAGCGCCGGACCGGTTGCAGGCGCGGCGCACGAGGCCCCCGCCCACGATCACCGCGCCCACGATCACCGCGCCGCGAGGATCCCGGGCTGGCTTACGGAGGGACGCGAGCGCATCTGCATCCAGAGCGCGCCGGCCACCACGAACCCGAGTGCGATCAGCTGCGCCATGGTGAACGTGCCGAAGAACCGGTCGTCCTTGGCGCGGAAGAACTCGACGATGAAGCGCTCGGCGCCCTGCAGCACGCAGTACGCACCGAAGAGCCAGCCCATGGCATGTTTGTGGTCGCGCAGGCGCCAGAGAACGAAGAACATGCCGAGTCCCATCGCGACCTCGTAGAGCTGCGTCGGATGCACGGCGAGGACCATGTTCGACGGCATGTCGGCGAACCCCTTCAGGCCGAACTGCTGCGTGAGGTTCGCGACCGTGCTCGCCGGCGCCCCCTCGGGGAACGCCACCGCGAGCGCCCCGTTCCACGGCGTGCCATAGTCGTCGCCCACCGCCCAGCAACCGCTGCGTCCCACGGAGTAGGCGGCGGCGAGTCCGGGTGCGCAGGCGTCGGAGATCTTCGCGAAACTGTCCTTCTTCATGAGCACGACGAGCACGCTGCCGAGCATGCCGCCCATGAGGCCGCCCCAGAAGACGAACCCCGCGCGGCTGAAGATCGCGCTGATGTCGCCCACGAGCACCGCGTAGTAGATCTTCGCGCCCAAGAGCCCGCCCACCACCGCCGCCACCGTGATGTCGCCCATGATGTCCGAGCCCCAGCCGCGGCGATCGAGTTCCTCGGTCGCGACCATCTGGCCGATCACGAAGGCGAGGAGCATGGCGAGCCCGAAGCCGGTGAGCTCCAGCGGGCCGACGTCGTAGGCGAACGGGTGATGGATGGTCGGATTCATGTTGGAAACCTATCCGCCGCACGCGTCTGCGTCACGCGTCCGCCTCACGCGTCCGCGTCACGAATCGGTGGCGACGAGGCCGGGGAGCGGGAGCGACGCGTGGGCATTGAGCGAGGCGTCGTCGCGCTGGCCCTGTTCGAAACGAAAGAGCCCCGCCGCCGCGATCATCGCGGCATTGTCGGTCGCGAGCCGCGGCGTCGGGGCGAACACGCGACCGCCCAGCTCGTCGGCCGCACGCTGCATCGCCGCAGCGAGCGTGCGGTTGCAGGCCACGCCGCCGCCGAGCACGATGGCCGTACGCCCGTACGCGCGCGCCGCACGCATGGTCTTGGCCACGAGCGTGTCGACGAGCGCGTCCTGGAAGGCTCGCGCGATGTGCGCGCGGTCCCGCTCGATATCGTCGCTCGCGCGGACCGTGTGAAGCACGGCCGTCTTGAGGCCGCTGAACGAGACATCGAAGAAATCGGCGTCGCCGATACGCTGGCCGCTGTTGAGCATGGGGCGCGTGAACCGGAATCGCGCAGGGTCGCCCTCATGCGCGAGCTTCTCGATGTGCTTGCCGCCCGGGTAGGGGAGCCCCATCAGCTTGGCCGTCTTGTCGAACGCCTCGCCGGCTGCGTCGTCGCGCGTCTGGCCGAGCAGGCGGTACCGGCCCCACGCCTCCACGTCCAGGAGCAGCGTGTGACCTCCCGAGACGAGCAGGGCAGTGAACGGAGGCGTGGCGTCAGGATGCTCGAGCGCGGTGGCGAAGAGATGCCCTTCCATGTGATGCACGCCGATCACCGGCTTCCCGAGCGACTCCGCGAGCGCCTTCGCATAGCTCACTCCCACCAGCAGCGCTCCCACGAGTCCAGGCGCATGCGTCACCGCGATCGCGTCGATGTCGGCGAAGGTGCATCCCGCTTCGGCCAGCGCGCGGCGTGTCACTGGTACGATCGCCGTGAGATGCTCGCGCGATGCGATCTCCGGCACGACTCCACCGAAGATGCGATGCACGTCCTGCGACAGGATCACGAGTGATTCCATCACCGGCGTGGCCGCGGTCCCGCTCACGACCGCGGCAGACGTCTCGTCGCAGGAGCTCTCGATGCCGAGGATGCGCATGGGGGGGCGGTCCGGCGCAGTCAACGCGCCCGACCTCAGTCGGTCAGGGCCGCGGTTCCGCGAGCAGCCGCTCGAAGAACGCGATGTTCGCCTCGCTCGACCAATCGTCGGCACCGATGATGCGCCGACGGATCAGGCCATCGCGCCCGATGATGAACGTCTCGGGGACGCCGGTGGTCTGGTAGATCTGCCGAATCCTTCCTGGAGCGTCGTGGAGGATCTCGAACGTCAGCCCCAGCTCTTCGGCAAAGGCCTTCATTCGAGGCTCCATCCCCGGATCGTCCACGCTCACGGCGACGATCTTGAGTCCTTTGGGACCAAGTCGCTTCTCGAGCCGTTGCATTGAAGGCATTTCGATGCGGCATGGACCGCACCAGGTGGCCCAGATGTTGAGCAGGACGACTTCACCGGAATAGTCGCCGATGCCTTTCATGACGGCAACACCACCCGTGGGCAACGTCACCGCCGAGAAGTCCGGCGCCTCTCCGCCGATCCTGATCGGAAAGAGTTCGTCGTTGAGCTGCCTGGCCGCCACCCACATGCCACCGGCCAGCACGGCGACGACTCCGCCGACCACGAGCCACTGATTGCGAAGGTTCACGCCTGATCCGAGCAGAGCGCTCGTAGCGCGCGAATCTCCGCCTTGGGGTCCTTGGCCGAGAAGACCGCATGGCCGGCCACGAAGGTGTCGGCGCCGGCGCGCCAACAGGCGGCGAGCGTTTCACGCGCGATGCCGCCGTCGACTTCGAGCACCGCACGGCTCCGCGCTTCGTCGAGGATCGCGCGCGCGCGTGCGATCTTCTGCACCGAGGCAGGGATGAACTTCTGCGCGCCAAAGCCAGGGTTCACGCTCATGATCAGCAGGAGGTCGAGATCGGCCGCGACCTCACGCACCGTCTCAAGCGAGGTGGAGGGGTTCATCGTCGCACCGGCCATCGCCCCGAGCTCCTTGATGCGCATCAGTTGGCGATGCAGGTGCGGTGCGGTCTCCACATGGATCGTGATCGTCGCGGCACCGGCCTTCACGAACGAGTCGAAGTACTTCTCGGGCTCGACCACCATCAGATGACAATCGAGCGGGAGCTTGGTCAACTTGCGACAGGTCTCGATCACCTTCGCACCGAACGTGATGTTGGGCACGAACACGCCATCCATCACGTCCACGTGCAGCCAGTCTGCGCCACCCTCCTCGATCATCGCAAGGTCCTCGGCGAGTTTGCCGAAGTCGACCGAGAGGAGTGAAGGGGCGATACGGATCTTGCGCGACATCACCGGTGACATCACTGTGCTCCCCGGCGCAGCCGCGCCGCGAATGAACCATCGGTCCCGTGGCGCTGAGGCAGGACGCGCAGGCGTCCTGCGTCAAGCACCGCAGCCGGCACGGCGCCCTCCGGCGGTGGCTCGAGCGTCCAGCCGGGATGCTCGGTGAGGAATGCTTCCACCTGCGTGTCGTTCTCCTCGGGCTCGAGCGAGCAGGTCGAGTAGATCAAGAGGCCGCCCGGTACGACGGCGTTGGCTGCAGCGCGCAGGATCGTGCGCTGGGCGGCCGCCATGACCGCCAAGTCCGACACGCGGAGCCGCCACCGCGCATCGGGGTGACGACGAAAGGTGCCGGTGCCGGTGCACGGCGCGTCGACCAGGACCGCATCGAATGTTCCCAGCGTGGCCGCGTCGCGCGCATCGCAGACGACCGCCGTCACGTGGTCGAGTTCGAGCCGGTCGATCGTCTCCTGCAATCGCTGCAATCGCACTTCGCTCGAATCGGCCGAGGTGACGTAGCTCGCCGTGCGCGCTAGTTCTACGGTCTTTCCGCCGGGCGCGGCGCAGAGGTCGGCGACCTTCGCGCCGGCCGGGACCGCCGCGTACTGCGTGACGAGCGTCGCGGCCGGATCCTGCACGAAGCAGCGCCCCTGCTGAAACGCGCCGAGCGACGTGAGCAGGGTGCCGGACGAGAGCTGCAGCGAGTCGCTCACCAAGGGCACGTCGCTCACCTGCACGCCCGCGGCCTCGAGCATCGCCTCGAGCTGCTCGCGCACCACGCCCCACGGACGGACGATCAGCGAGCCTTCACGATTGTTCGACTCGAGTAGCGCACGCGTCTCCTCGGCGCCCCAGCGCGCGACCCATCGGGCGACGAGCCAGCGCGGATGCGACAACTCGATCGCAAGCGCCTCCACCGGATCGGTCGGCAGTGCGGGTGCGAGATCATTCCGCTCGCGGTCGAGCCGGCGCAACACGGCATTCATGAGCTTGCTCGCGCCCATGCCATGGCGATGCTTGGCGAGTTCCACCGTCTGCGCGATCGCCGCATACGGCGGCACACTTCCCATGTGGAACAGCTGATAGGTGCCGAGTCGCAAGAGGTCCGCGAGGTCGCTGTCGAGCCGAGCGATCCCGCCCTTCACACGCGGAGCCAAGAGGTGGTCCATGTATCCGCGGCGGCGCAACATCCCCCACACGAGCTCCTGCGTCCATCGGCGATCGCGCGGGTCGAGCGCCGCGGCGCGTCGGTCGAATGCGGCGTCGAGCAACATCCCACCGCGCAGGTCGGCGAGAGTGTCAGCTGCGGCGACGCGGGCGTCGGTGATCATCGAGAGCGAGGAAGGCATACGCCTGCAATCTAGTCACCCTCAGCCCTGCGGTCCCCCCGCGATCTCCCACCGATCCCCCTCGGCCACGCCGCGCCCCTGCGCCCAATCGAGGGCCGCCAGGCGCCGCTTACCAGAGGGGTGTACCGACTCCACCGCGACCGCGCCCTGCCCACAGGCGATGATCATGCCCATCTCGCCCACCGCGAGTACCTCGCCGGCATCGCCGTGCCGGTCCGCGATCGCACGGGCGCCGTAGAGCCGGACCTCGCCACCGCGCAGCATGCCCCAGGCTCCGGGCTTGGGGTCGTAGGCGTGGATCGCGCGCACGACCTCGACGGCGGAGCGCGTGAAGTCGAGCCGCGCCTTCTCCCGATCGATCTTGGGCGCGAAGGTCACGAGCGCCGCGTCCTGCGGCACTTCTTCGAGTGCACCGAGGTCGAGCATCGTCACCGCTTCGACGACCGCCTCGGCGCCCATCTCCGAGAGTCGTTCGGTGAGCTCGCCGGCGGTCTCCTGATCGTCGATCCCCGTGCGCAGTGAGAGCAGGACCGGTCCCGCGTCCATCCCGAGCACCATCCGCATGATGCACACGCCCGTCTCGCTGTCGCCGGCGAGCATCGCCGCCTGGATCGGCGCTGCGCCGCGCCAGCGCGGCAAGAGCGAGGCGTGGATGTTGAGCGTGCCGAGTCGCGGGAGGTCGATCACGTCCTGCTTCAGGATGTGCCCGTAGGCGACGACCACCGAGACGTCGGGGTCGAGTGCGCGCAGTTGCGCGAGGAACTCCTCGCCACGCGGCCGCTCCGGCTGGAACACCGGGATTCCTTCCTCGAGCGCGACCTGCTTCACCGGCGACGGCACGAGCGTCGAGCGCGAACGTCCCTGCGGCCGATCGGGCTGCGTCACCACACCGACGACGTCATGCCCTTCGCCGATGAGCGCGCGGAGGGGCGGCGTCGCGAAGTCGGGTGTCCCGAAGAAGAGGATCCGCACCGGAGGGGATTGAGGCTGAAGGATACAAGATGAAAGATGAGGGTTGGTGTGGAATGCGAAAGGGCGGCCCGACCGGGCCGCCCTCCTCCCATCTCCCATCTCCCATCTGTCTTTCGATCACAGCTCGTCGTGATCATCCTCACCCGGCGTGAGGATCCGCAGCCCATCAGGATACTTCACCTTCTCCTCTTCCCACGCCGTCATCGCTGCGCGCTTCTTGAGGAAGCTGAGGTGATCCACGAAGAGCTTCCCATGCAGATGGTCGATCTCGTGCTGCAGGCAGACCGCCAGCAGGTCGCGCCCTTCGACCTCGATCACCTCGCCGTTCCGGTCGAGCGCTGTCACCTTCACCCACTGCGAGCGTTCCACCCAACCGAAGATCTCGGGGATCGAGAGGCACCCCTCCTCCCACTTGATCTTGCCCGTGCGGTCGATGATCTCGGGGTTGAAGAGCGCGAACGCCTGCTCCTCCACCTCGACCACGCAGAGCCGAACACTGCGGCCGATCTGCGGAGCCGCGAGCCCGACACCCTGCGCGGCGCGCATCGTCGCGAACATGTCGTCGGCGAGCGCGCGCAGGTCATCCGTCACCTCGGTCACGGGCTTCGTCTCCTGTCGCAGGATCGCAGCCCCCAGCACCGTGATGGGGAGGATCGCCATGTCAGAGCGCCGCGTCGTCGCCGCCCACGGCGGCGATGCGGCCACGCGTCACGACGAGCTTCGACTCACCGCTGCGGATCGTCACATGATCGCCCAGGCCGGAGACGGGCTGGCCGTCTTTTAGCCCTTCCTTGATGTGGATCACCTCGCCGACGATCCCGCCGGCGGTGACGACCTGGTCGCCCTTCTTGATCGACATGACCTTCGACTGGTGATCCTTGCGCTGCTTGGACTGCGGCCGGATCACGAGGAAGTAGAAGATCGCGAAGATCGACCCGAACATCACGAACGAGCCGATGGGCGAAGGACCGGTGGCCGCGGCTGCGGTGGTCTGGGCGAAGAGTGTCGGAAGCATGGTCATGAGTCGGTCGCTTGGGGGATCCCGCGAGAACGCGCGTCAGCAAATCTACCTTCTCACTCGCCCTCGCGCGCCGCCTCCCTGCAGGCCTGCCCGTAGGCCTACGAGGGTCTCACCTGACCAGCATCGCGTCGCCGTACGAGTAGAAACGGTAGCCGTCCCGCACCGCCACGTCGTACGCATGCATCGTGAGTTCGAACCCGGCCACGGCCGCGACGAGCATGAGCAGCGTCGAGCGCGGTAGGTGGAAGTTCGTCACCAGCAGGTCGGCCGAACGCGGTCGGTAGGGCGGGCGGATGAAGATCGACGTCTCGGCGCTCCCGGCGCGGAACCGGCCGTCCTCACCCATGGCGCTCTCGATCGTGCGCAGGCTCGTCGTGCCCACCGCGCAGATGCGTCCGCCGCCCACGCGAGTGGCATCGAGCAGTGCCGCCGTCGCCGCGGGCAGATCGTACCACTCCTCGTGCATCACGTGCTCTGCCGGGTCCTCGGCCTCGACCGGCTTGAACGTCCCCGCCCCCACGTGCAGCAACACCTCGGCGCGGCGTACGCCCTGCTGTTCGAGCACGTCGAGCAACTCCGGCGTGAAGTGCAGCCCCGCCGTCGGCGCCGCGACCGAGCCCTCCTCACGCGAGAAGACCGTCTGGTAGCGCTCGGCGTCGCTCTGCGCGTCGGCGCGATCGATGTACGGCGGGAGCGGGATATGACCGTGCATCGCGATCGCCGCGTGGATCGCCGCGCGAACCGACACGGAGGCCTCGCCCGGTGGTGACAGATGCAAGCGCACCAGCCGCGTCCCACGCGCCGTTGCCTCGAGCATCTCGGCGTCGAACCCCGGCGCCACATGCACGCGTCGCCCGGGCTTGAGTTTGTTGCCGGGCTGCACCATCGCCTCCCACGTGTCGTCGCTGCGCTCACGGAGCAGGAACACTTCGGCGCTCGCGCCCGAGTCGCGGTGGCCGAGCAGTCGCGCGCGGAAGACACGCGTCGTGTTGAGCACCAGCGCGTCGCCGGCGCGCAGGTACTGCGGTAGGTCGCGGAACGAGCGGTGCTCGATCGTGCCGGCGGTACGGTCGAGAACCATGAGCCGACTCTCGTCCCGCCGTGCGGTCGGTGACTGGGCGATCTGCCCGGCAGGGAGCGCGAAGTCGTAGTCCGACGTGCGCAGACCGCGGCCAGCCGTTGGCTCGCTCATGCGTCGCGCTGCGGCACGGAACGCGTCAGAAGAGGTCGGCCTGCGGCGCGGGCGTCGCCGTTGGCGGCTGATACCCGAAGTGCCGGTACGCCTGTGGCGTGGCCATGCGCCCGCGCGGCGTGCGCTGCAGGAAGCCGTTCTGCACCAGAAAGGGCTCGTAGACCTCCTCGATCGTGTCGGCATCTTCGCCGACAGCCGCACCGATCGTGCCCACGCCCACCGGCCCGCCGTCGAACTTCTCGATGATCGCGCGCAGGATTCGCGCATCCATCTCATCGAGCCCGAACTCGTCCACGTCGAGCATCGCGAGCGCATCGCGAGCGACCTCGCGCGTGATGTGCCCCTCGGCCTTCACCTGCGCATAGTCCCGCACGCGGCGCAACAATCGATTCGCCACACGCGGTGTTCCTCTCGCCCTGCGCGCGAGCTCGTGAGCCCCGCTCGTGTCGATCCCCGCCGCGATCACCGCAGCCGTGCGATGCACGATCTGCTCGATCTCGTCCACGGGGTAGTAGTTCATCCGCAGCTCGATCCCGAATCGTGCGCGCAGCGGCGCCGTGAGCATCCCGAGCCGCGTCGTTGCGCCGATCAGCGTGAAGGGCTCGATCGGCATGGTGATCGTCTGCGCCTTGGGGCCCTCGGAGAGCCGGATGTCGATCTTCCAGTCCTCCATGGCCGGGTAGAGGAACTCGTCGATGATCGGCCGCAGGCGGTGGATCTCGTCGATGAACAGGATGTCGCCGGCACGCAGGTTGGTGAGCGTCCCGACCAGATCACCCGGCTTCTCGAGCGCCGGCCCGGACGTGGTGTGGATGTTCACGCCCATTTCGCGCGCGATCAACTCGGCGAGTGTGGTCTTGCCCAGACCCGGAGGGCCGATCAGCAGCGTGTGGTCGAGCGGTTCCTTTCGCCCCATCGCGGCATCGATATAGATGCGCAGCGCGTCCTTCACCTTGCCCTGACCGATGAACTCGGCGAGCCGCTGCGGACGCAGCGAGAGCTCGACGACCGATTCGTCGGCGAGGGACTCCGGGGTGGTGATCTCGGCGCGGCTCATGAGTTGGGAATCTACTTGGCGATGGCCGCGAGCGACCGACGGATCAGATCGGCGGTCGACTCGCCCTTGGGCGCGCTCGCGATCGTGGCCCGCACCGCGCGCTCGGCGTCGGTCGACGCATAGCCGAGTGCGACGAGCGCGCGGACGGCATCGCTGCCGGGACCGGTCGGACCGGCGGTACGGCCCGGCGCGCCAAGCTCCTCCACTCCGGTGCCTTCGAGTTTATCGCGCAGCTCGAGCACCAGTCGCTCGGCGAGCTTCTTCCCAACGCGAGGCACCTGCGTGAGCGTCGCAAGGTCGCCCGCGCGGATCGCGCGCACCAGGCGCTCGCCGGTCAGCGTGGAGAGCAGGTTCATCGCCAGCGACGGGCCTACACCTGTGGTGCCCAGCAGTCGCTGAAAGAGCCGGCGCTCCTCAGCGGTCGGGAATCCGAACAGCAGCCACGCATCCTCGCGCACGACCATCGCGGTGTGCAGTGAGACGTCGCCCCCCACCCGCGGGAGCTTCTCGAGCACACTGAGCGGCACCAGCACCTCGTACGCGAGGCCGCTCGCGGTCATGATCTCGATCCGGTCGAGGCCGCCGGCGACAAGCGTGCCCTGGATGCGTGCGATCATCGCGCGCGCCTTGCAGCGAGAGCGCCGGCGCGTGATGCGAGGGCGTGTGTGAGCGACTGCCGCATCGCGCAGGTGAGCGCCGCGGCCACGCCGTCGGCGGCGTCGGCGGGCTGTGGCGCGCTCTTGAGTCTCAGCAGCTTGGTGATCATGAACTGCACCTGGGTCTTGGTCGCGTTGCCCGTGCCGGTGATCGCCTTCTTGATCTCGGCCGGCGGATACTCGTGGATCTCGACGCCGACGTCGGCACCGGCCAGCAGGATCACGCCGCGCGCATGGCCGAGGACGATCGTCGTGCGAACGTTACGGGCGTAGAAGACGTCCTCGACCGCCATCGCGTCCGGCTGGTGGCGCGCGAGCAGTTCGCGCACGCCATCACTGATGTCCTTGAGCCGTGCGGAGAGCGGCCGGTCCGGTTTGGTGCGGATCACGCCGCACTCGACGAGCACCGG
>JANOTB010000008.1:0-3961 GCA_031416115.1 Gemmatimonadota bacterium | reverse complement strand
GCGAGGTGACGCACGAGGCTCACGTCTTCGGCGAACGAATCCTTGACGGGCTCGTAGCCGCCGTGCTCGAGGATCACCGCACGCTTGGCAAGGAAGCACTGACCGTTGGCGATCACGCGGTCGAGCGTGACGCGCGGGTCGCCCACGGCGCCTGACCGGTAGATGAGTGTCACCAGCAGGGCGGGCTGCACCCAGCGTTCGGCGGCGCTCTGACCAGCGAAGCGCGGGGCGAAGCTCACGACGTCGAAGCCCTCACGTAGCGCGGCCGCCAGCACCGAGGCCGCGCAGCCGGGCTCGGCCTGCGTGTCGGCGTCCATGCCGAGCACCCAGGGGTTGGTCGCGAGCGTGGTGCCGTGCTGGAGCGCCCAGGCTTTGCCGATCCAGCCGCTCGCGAGTGGTGGATCGGTGATGAGCTTGATCCGCGGGTCGCGTGCGGCCGCGTCGGCGATCAGGTCGCGTGTTCCGTCGATGGATCCCGAGTCGACGATGAGTATCTCGGTCACCGGTCTGCCCTGCTGGGTCAATCCCTCGAGACAGGGTCTGATGCGCGCGGCCTCGTTGAGACAGGCAACGACGATCGTGAGGCCTGGCTCGTCGAGTCCCTCGACCTTGGGCACCTCGGCGGGGCGGCGCGAGCGGCCGCCGATGAGGCGACCGGCGAGCACGAGCGCGAGTACGGTCTGCAGGGAGGCGAGGAATGCGATCACGGTCGGAGCTGATCGACGATGAACGCATACCGGAACGCCTGTTCCCGCAGCCGCTCGTAGCGCCCCGACGCTCCACCATGCCCCGCCCCCATGTTCATCTTGAGGAGCAGTGGGTTCGAGTCAGTGCGCACGGCCCGCAGGCGAGCCACCCACTTGGTGGGTTCGAAGTAGGCCACGCGGGAGTCATTGAGCCCGCTGGTGACGAGCATCGTCGGGTAGGCTCCGGCCGTGACGTTGTCATAGGGCGAGTACGTGCGCATGTAGCGGTAGGCGTCGAGCGTGTTGGGGTTCCCCCACTGCTCCCACTCCTGCGCGGTGAGCGGGAGACTCGCGTCGAGCATGGTGTTGATCACGTCGACGAACGGCACGTCGGCCACGATCACCTGGAAGAGTTCGGGACGCAGGTTGGCCACGACGCCCATGAGCAGGCCGCCCGCGCTGCCGCCGTTGGCCGCGAGACGATCGCGCGCGGTGTAGCCCTCCTTCACCAAGTGCTCGGCGACGTCGATGAAGTCGGTGAAGGTGTTCATCTTCTTCATCATCTTGCCGTCGTCGTACCAGCCGCGACCCATCTCCTGGCCGCCGCGCACGTGGGCGATCGCGAACGTGACGTCGCGGTCGACGAGCGAGAAGCGCGTTGAACTGAAGGTCGGTTCGGTCGTGGAGCCGTACGATCCGTACGCGTACAAGAGCAGAGGTGCCCTGCCGTCGCGCCGACCGCCCTTCCGGTGCACCAGAGAGATCGGGACCTTCGTGCCGTCGCGCGCGGTCGCGTGCAGGCGTTCGACTTCGTACTGCGTGGGGTCGTAGCCGCCCAGGACCTCGTCGCGCTTGAGCAGCGTGCGTGCGCGCGAGTCCATGTCATAGTCGTACACGGTGTTCGGTGTGACGAGCGAGCTGTACGTGAATCGCATCACGGTCGCATCGTACGTCGGATTGGAGCTGGGGAACACACCGTACGCGGTCTCGGGAAAGCTGACCGCATGCGTCGTGCCGCCGTCGAGCGACGTCACGCGCAGATGGCGCAACCCCTCGCGCCGCTCGATGATCACGACGTGCCGCTTGAATGGCATGATGCCCTCGACGAACACGCCCGGGCGATGCGCGAGCCATTCGGTCCATGACGCCGGCCCCGGCGCGTTCACCGGCACGCTCATCACCTTGAAGTCCGTCGCCGCTTCGTTGGTGACGACATAGAAGACCTCTTCTCCGGCCTCGACCTCGTACTCCACTGCCGCTCGACGCGGCGCGATCACCCTCGGCTCCGTCGCCGGACGATCGGCGGGGATGACCCGCCACTCGCTCGACGTGAATGAGCTGCTCGAGATGAGGATCCACTGCGCATTGCGCGAGAGATGCACATTCACGTTGTAGAGCACGTCGGTGTCGTGATAGACACTCACGTCCTGCGCGCGCGGCGTGCCGAGCCGATGGCGCCAGACCTGATCCCCGCGCTTCGCGGAGTCGGGCGTCATGTAGAAGAGCGTCTGGTTGTCGGCCGCCCAGGCCAGACCCCAGCTGAGCTTCTCGATGCTCTCGGCGAGCCACTCGCCGCTCTCGAGATCCTTGACGCGCAGCGTGAAGTCCTCGTAGCCGTTCGTGTCCACCAGCACCGCGAGACGCGTGTGGTCGGGGCTGACCTCCATGCCGCCGAGTGCGTGGAACGCGTAGCCCTCGGCTTCCTTGTTCTGGTCGTAGTAGACCTCCTCGGGCGCAGTCAGTGCGCGGCGCTTGCGGGCAAAGATCGGGTACGCCTTTCCCGTCTCGGTGCGCGAGTAGTAGTACCAGCCGTCGCGCTGCACCGGCACCTGCGTGTCGTCTTCCTTGATCCGGCCGAGCATCTCGTCGTAGAGCTGCTGCTGCAGCTCCTTCGTGTGCGCGGTCATCGCCTCGGTGTACGCGTTCTCGGCGTCGAGGTACGGAATGCTCTCCGGGTGCGTGCGGTCCTTGAAGTACGCGTAGTCGTCGACGCGGCGATCACCGTGGAGCGTGGTGGTGACTGGGAGCCTTTTTGCGACTGGCGGCGTAGGGCGTTGGGCGGTCATCGATGAGGCGGCGAGGAGCAGTGCGGCGAGTCCGACCGAAAGATGGAGCAGGCAGGGGCAAAGATGTGAGCGGCTCGATCGCCGTCGCGCGACGTGGTTAACTTTCAGCCTTCATCCTTCGGCCTTCATCCTTCAGCCTCCACCACGTGTCCGACCGCTCCGCTCCCGGCACCCGGCTGCTCGCCCTCTGGCGCACGTTGAGCCCCCTTCCCGGCGGCCAATGGCTCTTCGCGATGATCTTCTCGCGCATGGTCCCCTACTCGGGCTCCGTGGGCCCTCGGATCCGGCATCTCGAGCCCGGCTACGCGCGCGTGGCGATCCCCGACCGTCGCTCCAATCGCCAGCACTTGGGCTCCGTGCACGCGATCGCGCTCATGAACGTCGCCGAGATGGCGAGCGGACTCGCGATGATGTCGGGCCTGCCGGACGGCATCCGCGGGATCGTGACGAACATCTCGATCGTCTACCTCAAGAAGGCGCGCGGGACGATCACCGCCGTGAGCCGAGTGACGGTGCCGACGGTGAAGATCGATCAGGACTTCGCGGTGATCTCCGAGTGCCTCAATCGAGACAACGTGGTGGTCGCGCGGGCGACGGTCACGTGGCGACTCGGCCCGGTGCGCGCCTGATGGAAACGCCGTTCACGCGCCACGCGCACGTGCAGATCCCGCTCATCTGCGGCCCCATGTACCCCTGCTCCAATCCCGAACTCGTCGCCGCCGTGAGCGAGGCCGGCGCGCTCGGCATCGTGCAACCGATCTCACTCACCTATGTGCACGGGCACGATTTCCGCGAAGGACTGCGTTTCATCAAGCAGCTGACGACGAAGCCGATCGGCTTCAACGCGCTCATCGAAGGGAACAACAAGCTCTACCGCAAGCGGATGGAGCTGTGGATCGACATCGCGCTCGACGAAGGCGTGCGATTCTTCCTCACCTCGCTCGGCAATCCCAACTGGGTCTGCGAGAAGGTCCATGCGGTGGGCGGCGTGGTCTACCACGATGTGACCGAGAGGAAATGGGCGCAGAAGGGGATCGACGGTGGTGTCGATGGCCTCGTCGCCGTGAACGCGCGCGCGGGCGGTCATGCCGGCGGCAAGTCACCGGAGAACCTCTTCGATGAGCTCGCGCCGTTCGGCGTGCCGATCGTGTCGGCGGGTGGCGTCGGCACCCCGGACGAGTTCACACGGCACTTGCGCCTGGGTTACGC
>JANOTB010000007.1:0-1991 GCA_031416115.1 Gemmatimonadota bacterium | reverse complement strand
TTGGGATTCGTTCGCAACACGGCGATGCGATCGCCCCGTGGTGAAACGCTTGGAGCCTCGTACAGCCCCGCGGGCAGGTTCGCGAGTGGACGGCGAGTGCCCTGCCGGTCCGCCAGCGCCAGTATGCGTGTACCGGCGTTGAACGCGGCGTACGCGAGCGTTTGCCCGCCGATGGCGAAACGCACGCTCGTCACCTGCGCGCCCGCATCCACGAGCGTGAACAGCTGAGCGCCTACCTCGCGCGTACTGACGTCGAAGCTCCGGGCGAGGATGCGGGTGCGATCGCAATAGAGGATGTGGCCGGTGGCGCTGTATCGGACGCCCCCCTGCGAAAAGGCGGCAGGAAATAGGGGCGTCATTGTGCGAGAGGCGATGTCAAAGAGCGCGACCGTATCGGACCCGGCCTGCGCTCCCGACGTACTGGCGGTGAGCAGGACGAGTAGCGAACGCCGGTCGGGGAGGGCATCCATGACGATGATGGCTCTCCCACTCGGGTCGCTCCGCAGGAGCGTATCGACCGCCCCACCCGTCGCGGCGATCCGTGCCAGCCCGCCCGCTCCGTTGAAGTACACGAAGCCATCAGCGCCCCAGATCGCCGTCGTGAGCGGCTCCGCGCGTACGAGGGGGCGGGGCCGTCCGCCAGCAACGTCAGCGACGACGATCACGTCCTCGACGCGGCCGAGCATCGATCGCCCATCAGGTGAAAGGCGTGTGTTGCTCAAGCTGTCCCCCGCAATCACTCGCGCGCTGTCCTCGTCGAGGTTTCGCACCAGTGCATCTCGTCCGGACCCGTAGAGCACCCGTGCCCCATCGAAAGACACATCCAAGTCATTCACGGCGCGCGTGACCGGTATCGAGAACCGAATGACGTTGGGCGTCGGCCCGGGGCCGCGCAGCATCCACCCGCCGATCGACGCGGCGATGGCGACCGCGACCGCCCCAAGCGTCGGCAACAGCACGCGTCGGCCACGGCCCTGCGCGAGTCCGGCAGTCACTCCGGCGGCGGTCGTGAAGTGCGGATTCACCAGCGCCTGCCCGAACAGCTGGGCGCTTTCGAACCGGTCCGCCGGCAGTTTCTCGAGCGCCTTCGCCAGCGCGTCGTTCACATTCGCCGGTACGTTCTTGCGTCGCGTGGTCACCGGCGGGGCATGCTCGGTGATGATCTTCATGATCACCGCCTGCGCCGCCGTTGCCGTGAACGGGGGATCACCTGCCAGCATTTCATACAGCACGCTCGCCAGCGAATAGATATCCGAACGCCCACTGATCTCCTTTTCGGCGGTCGCCTGCTCGGGGCTCATGTAGTGCGGCGTGCCGAGACTCAGCCCCGTCTCGGTCATGCGGCCACCGGCCGCCGCAGAAACCGCGAGCGCGATGCCGAAGTCCATCACCATCGCCCGGCCATCGTGAAGCAGGATGTTCTCCGGCTTGATGTCGCGGTGGATCACGCCGTGGCGATGCGCGTAGTCGAGCGCATCCGCCACTTCGCGCGCGATGCGCACCGCCTCGTCCACGCCGCACTGCGTTTCGCGATTCAGCTTCTCGCGGATCGTCTCACCCTTGATGTAGGGCATGACGTAGTAGAGAAATCCGTCGGCTTCACCCGAATCGAACAACGGCAGAATGTGCGGATGCTGCAACGCCGCCGTGGTCTTGATCTCGACGATGAAGCGCTCGGCGCCGAGCACTGCGGCGAGTTCGGGCTTGAGCACCTTGATCGCGACCTGACGGTCGTGCTTGAGGTCGGAGGCGAGATACACCGTGGCCATGCCGCCGGCGCCAAGTTCGCGCTCGATGCGGTAGCGGTCGGCGAGGGCGGCAGTGAGTCGATCGACACTGACGGTCATTGTTTCTCCCCTGCGGCCGTCATCAGGCGCTTGACTTCCTCGTGCCAGTTCAGGATGACGACCGGCGGCTGCCAGACTGTCTTGCGCTGCTCACGCACGAACACGAATCGCTTGCCATCGCGCGACACATCATACGCGCGAAAC
>JANOTB010000006.1:0-35107 GCA_031416115.1 Gemmatimonadota bacterium | reverse complement strand
ACTCGTTACGCCGGAGTCACTCTCGCCTTTTCTGCAAGGTGAGATTCTCGCGGAAGCGACGGATGTCATTAGAGCCGCTTGAGTATCTTCGGCATATGCAGAAGCGCAGTCCGTTATGCCGGCAGCAGTGTCATGATCGCGCGAATCGGAACAGCTCATCGAAGGACCCAGCGTCTGCAGCCCTCAGCGCGGTCAAGTAGTTGTCTCTGAGCGCTCACTGACTAACCCGATCCTGCGAACTCCAGCTGCGATCAAGTGATCGAGATCAACCGAAACCACTGATCGACTTCAACCGAAACAGCTGATCGACTTCGAGCGAAACGACTGATCGACTTCGGCGAAATACGCACCGAGGCGAGCTGCGCCTGCGGAACCGACGTAGGCGGGGATTTGGGTGTACTTGCACACGACCCGCCATTCGACGCGCTGATCACGCCGCAGAAGTAGCAACGAGCGCGGCGCGACGATCTACACGCGGGCGGTCGCATGGCGCTGCAGCCACGCCGCGATGTCAGGCTCCGATCGCGCGTCTTGCGCCACATCGAGCATCAGCAGGATCTTCTCGTCGTCGGGCGCCTGCACGAGCCAGCCATTCAGGTACAGGAAGGTGATGCCGGCCATATACGCGGTCCGCTTGTTGGCATCCTGATATCCGTGATTCTTGGCGAGTCCGAACACATACGCGGCTGCGCATTCGAATAGCGACGCCGGCTCGTACGCAAAGCGGTTCCGCGCACGGGCAATCGCCGACTCGATGCTTCCGTCGTTCAGGACGCCCACGTTCCCACCATGATCTTGCAGCTGCCCATTGTGGATCAGGTCGACGATCTGTCGGGTGAGCCAGCGCGGCTCCATTCGTTACAGCTTCGCCAGAGCGGCCATCGCGGCCCGGTTCTCCTTGGCCAGAACGGCGTACGCCGCCAAGGCCTCCGTCGCCGCGGGGTCCACGGCCGTCAACAGAATGCCCTGAGGGGTCTCGACGACAAAGACCTGATCCTCGGCCTGGAGGTGCTGACGGTCAAGCATATCCTTTGGCAGGATCGCGCCAACCGAGCCGCCGATCT
Organism: Gemmatimonadota bacterium; assembly: GCA_031416115.1. Classification (GTDB taxonomy): domain Bacteria; phylum Gemmatimonadota; class Gemmatimonadetes; order Gemmatimonadales; family Gemmatimonadaceae; genus Pseudogemmatithrix. Next base: position 34,043 of record JANOTB010000006.1, on the reverse strand, counting down.
TCTTGAGCGTGATAGTCTGCACCATGGTGGGCTCCGTGAGCGATCGGGGTTTCTGTCGTGTTGACGTCAAAAGTCAGGACGACCGTATGTCAGTATAACATATATTAAACTGCTGGCAACCCGGCGGGACGCCAGTGCACACGCGACTCTCGGTAGCTCTCGATGAGGCCGTGCCTGCTCGCTACGCTACGTCCGAAGGCGACAGAACCAACCCGAGTGAACTTGACGGGATTACATCCGCACGATAGTTTGCTTCTTGAGAATCGTTCTCAGCACTGTTGTTGGCCCGCTCGCGCCCTTCCCGTTCCCGCTTCCCCATCATGCGTCCTGTCCAGTCGCTGCTCCGCGCCTGCTGCCGCGCTTGCTTCGCCGCTGCCGTTGCCTCGGTGCTCGCCACCCCGCTTGCCGCCCAGGGCACCATCGCCGGGCGCGTCACCCGCACCGACCGCTCCACCCCGGTCCCCGGCGCCTTCGTCCGCGTCGTCGGCACCACACTCGGTAGCCAGACCGATTCGGTCGGCGAGTTCCGCATCACCGGAGTGCCGGCCGGCCGCCAAACCATTGAAGCGCGCGCCTTCTCGTTCACGCTCGAGCAGCAGGTGTTGATCGTCCGCACTGACGAGCTCACGCGCACGGCGCTCGTGCTCGGCACCGCGCCGCGCGAACTGGCCGGCGTCACCGTCGTCGGCGCCACCGCCGATGCCCTCGCGCGCATCCCCGGCGCAGCGACCGCCATCGGCGAACGGCAGATTCGCGCGCAGCAGCCCCTCTCCGCCAACGAAGTGCTCCGCACGGTGCCCGGCGTGCACATCCAGGAGGAGGAAGGCGCGGGACTGCGCGCCAACATCGGCATCCGCGGCCTCGACCCCGACCGCAGTCGCAGCGTGCTCGTGCTGGAGGACGGTGTCCCTGTCGCGCTCGCACCGTACGGAGAGCCCGAGATGTACTACTCGCCCCCGATCGATCGCATGTCGCGCATCGAGATCATCAAGGGCAGCGGGTCGATCCTCTTCGGACCTCAGACGATCGGCGGCGTCGTCAACTACGTCACCACCGAGCCGACGATGGGGATGAGCGCCCGAATCGCTGCGAGCGGCGGCAGCGGTGGGCAACAGTTCGCCAAGATGCACTTGGGTGGCACGAGCGGCGCCACTCGCGGACTCGTCTCGGCCTTCCGGCGCCGTGCCGACGACTTCAACGGACTTGACTACGACATCAGCGACGTGACGGGCAAGATCGGTGTGCGTACCGCGTTCGGCGACCTCAGCGCCAAGCTGAGTTTCTACGACGAAGGCTCGAACTCGACCTACGTTGGACTCACCGACTCCCTCTTCCGTGTTGCGCCCTACCAGCATCCGTCACCTGGCGACCAGCTCGCGATCGCGCGCCAAGCCGCCACGTTGGCGCATGAGATACCGCTCGGCGACGTGTCCACGCTCCGCACCACTGTCTACGGCTACCACACGGCGCGCGACTGGACGCGCCGCGACTACACGTACGGCCCGACCGGCGGCACGCACGTCTTCGCCAACACCACCGGCGCGCGCAACCGCAGCTTCGACGTGGCCGGCGTCGAGCCTCGCCTTCGTACGCTCTGGTCGTTAGGTCGCATCACCTCCGATCTCGACCTCGGCGCGCGCTATCACACCGAGCGCGCGCGGGACCAGTACGTGCTCGGCGCCATCGACGGCACGGTCACGGGTGTGCGTGATGATGAGGTGCGCAACGGCGAAGCGGTGAGCGCCTGGCTGCAGAACCGCTTTGAGTTGCACCCGACGTTCCACATCACGCCCGGCCTGCGCGTCGAGCGATTCAGCTTCTCCCGGCACATCACCCGCACCCGCGTGCGCCGCAGCGACGGCACCACGCGCACGCGCCCGGTCGAGGATGTGGACATCCGTTCGGGCGACACCATGAGCGAGGTGATCCCAGGTCTCGGCGCGTCCTGGACGCCGCGGGAGCTCGTGACGGTCTTCGCAGGCGCGCATCGCGGCTTCGCGCCGCCGCGCACCAAGGATGCGCTCATCTACAGCGACCCCACGCTCGCGCCCGATGCGCAGGTGCCGGACCCGGTCTCGCTGCAACTCGACGCCGAGCGGAGCTGGAACTATGAGATCGGCACTCGTATCACGCCGGTTCCGTTCCTCTCGTTCGAGGCGACGGCGTTCGTGCTTGACTTCACTAACCAGATCATCGAACCGTCGCTCTCGGCAGGCTCGACCTCGGCGGCCGCGCTTGCCAACCAGGGCGCGACGCGCCATGACGGCGTGGAGATCGGCGGCGTGTTCGACATCGGGAAGCTGCTTGGACGTCCGTTCACGCTGGCGTTCGAGGGCAACTACACCTACTCGCGTGCGGAGTTCTCAGGCGACCGGTTCCTGCGCCGCGGCGCGGACACGGTGAACGTGCGCGGGAACACGCTGCCGTATGCGCCGCGGCATCGCGTCCACAGTTCCCTCACATATGAGCACCTCAGTGGGTTCCGGGCGCGCGTGGATGGCACGTTCGTCGGCGCGCAGTTCACCGACAACTTCGAGACGGTCGCCGGCAGCGCGAATGGACGCGTGGGCGAGATCCCCGCGTACCGCATCTTCGACGCATCGGTGCAGTACGACCTACCGGCGCTTCCGGGCGTGCGGCTCACCGGTTCGCTCAAGAACATCGCAAGCCGCACCTACATCACGTCGCGGCGGCCCGAGGGCATCAAGGTGGGCGTGCCGCGCCTGCTCACGTTGGGACTGGCGTGGGACATGTAGGTGGGAGCGATACGCGCGCTCAGCCGAGCCAAGTGAGGCGGCGAAGTATCAGGAGCGAGGCGGGTGAAGTAGGCTGTGGTCAGCGCTGCAGCGGTTCCCACTTGGACCGGACGGCATTTCTCGTCCGTGGATTCCGGATCTTGGCGATCCAGCGTTCCATCTCCTTGAAGTCGAACGACTTTGGGAACGTGACCTCGGGGAGGAACGCGAAGCGTCGGCCGCGACAGCTCCTGATTGAATGGACCAGAAATACATCGTCATCAAGTCACGTTCGCTTCCGCGTTCGCGCGGCGGCGGAGAGCAGCTTCTGCTCCGACGGACTCATCGAGAACAGCGCCGTCGGCGTCGCCAGCCCGCTCTCTACTATTTCGTCGATCTCGTCCTTGGTGAGTCCGGACTGCTTCTTCCCCGCCGCACCACCGAGCTCCGATCGGAGCCGATCGCCGGCCCGTCGGATCGCCCAGGCAGCGCCTCCAAAGAGCACGAGCAGCGCGAGCGCACGCCACACCCAGACCGGCACGCTACGCGTGCCTCAGTTCATAGATCGTGATCGCGTGCACTGCCGAGCCCTCTGGGGCCGGTGGGTTGGTGGGACGGGTCTCGAAGTGCACGATCCTCGCGGTGAGTCCGCGCGCCTGCGCCTCCTCGAGGAATAAGCCGAGCGCCACGCGCCCCTGGTCCGATACCCATGCGACCCCCGCGGGCGCGAGCGTGCGCCTGATCGCCTCCGCCACGAGTGGCGCATAGAGCTTCTCGTAGAGCACGTCGGCCGCGAGCACTACGTCGAACGTGCCGAGGTCGCTGGGCAAGTCGCGCCAGTCGACCATGCGCAGCGCAGGCTCGCGCCCTAACACGCGCATCGCATTGCGCGCGGTGAGCAGTGTGGAGTCGGCGTAGTAGTCGGTGGCGAGAACGTCGTACCCGGCGCGCATGGCGGCGACGGTCACGAGCCCGAGACCGCAGCCGAGCTCGAGTGCGCGCGGGGCGGCCGCGCTGGCCGCGTCGGCCGGGCTGCGCGGGCCAACGTCGCCGCTCGTCGCTCTCTCCAACATCGCCCGATGCTCGAGGAACCCCGCCAGCACGATCGCCGCCGGCCAGAGATCCGCCCAGTACGGCAGGCGATCGTCGTGTGCGAAGTCGGCCTCGCTGATCAGGTCGTCGGGATTGCGCGGCTTCTCGAGCACCACGCGCCCCATCGGCAACTCGACCGGCATCTCGGCGAGCACGAAGCGCCGCTCGAGCGCCGCGAGTTCGGGACGCATCACGACTGCCATGCACGCACACCGGTCGGTCTCACAGCGCGAATCCTTCCGCCGTACCAGCGTCTTCGGTGAGCAGCAGCGCCGAGAGCCGTTCGCCCGCTGCAACCTGCGGCCGATCCTCGGGAACGATCAGCAGCGCATTCGCGAGCGACATCGACGTGAGGATCCCCGATCCCTGTGGCCCGGTCAATCGCGCCGTGAGCTGACCGTCAGCGCGTGGCGTGACGATCGCGCGCAAGAAGTGCGTCAGTCGTGCGCCGACGCTCACTGGTTCCTCGAGCATCACGGTGATCGGCCGCCGATGCAGGCGCGCATGGCCGAGCATCCGCCGTATCACCGGCCGCACGAACAGCTCGAACGTCACCATTGCCGAGACAGGGTTCCCCGGCAGTCCGATCCACGGAATGCCGCTGATCAGGCCGAACCCGAGCGGCGCACCGGGACGCATGCGCACCTTCCAGAATCCCATCTCGGCGCCCATGGCGTCGAGCGCACTTCGCGTGTGATCGAACTCTCCTACGCTCACGCCCGCCGAGGTGACGATCAGGTCGGGCTTCGCCGCCACGGCCTCCTCGAGAAGCGCGCGCATCGCCGCGAGTGTGTCGGCCGCGTGACCGAATCCGACCGGCTCGCCGCCAGCGGTGCGTACGAGCGCGTCGAGCGTGTACGAGTTGGAGCTCACGATCTTGCGACCCGCGCGCACCTCGTCGAACCGCTCGAGGTCCACGAGTTCGTCCCCCGACCCGAGGATCGCCACGCGTGGTCTGCGATGCACGCGTGTAGTCGCTTGACCGATCGACGCGAGTATCCCCACCTGCGCCGCGGCGATCGGGGTCCCGCGCGGCAGCGCGACCGCTCCCTCATGCAGATCCTCGCCGCGGAGGCGGGTGTTCTTGCCCGCGTCGCGGTCCTTCATGATGCGTACGCGGGCAATACCGGCGTCGGTGTCCTCAACGCGCACGACCGTGTCAGCGCCCTCGGGGAGTGGCGCGCCCGTCATGATGCGCGTGGCCTGGCCCGGTCCGAGTACGCGTGTGGCGAACGCCCCCGCAGCGATCGTTTCGAGCACCGGCAGCTCGATCGGATGCGCCTCGCTCGCGCCGAGCACATCATTAGCGCGCACGGCGTACCCGTCCATCGCCGAGTTGGTCCAGTGCGGGAGTGTGATCGGAGAGATGACGTCGTGCGCGAGGACTCGGCCGAGCGCGTCGCGCAGCGTGACCGCTTCGTCCGCGAGCGGCGTGATGTCTTGGAGAATGCGTGCGACCGCTTCGGTGACCGAGAGCATCAGGGCGCCCCGAGCGACGCGCCTGCGAGCGTCGCTCGCGCGAGGAAGACCACGAGTGCGTCCTGCACGCGTTCGACCTCGCGGTTGGCGACGACGTGGTTGTTGGAGAGGATCGAGAAGAGCACCAGGCGCCCGTCGGCGGATGTGACGTAGCCGGAGAGTGACCGGGCTTTGTCGAGCGTGCCCGTCTTGGCGTGCACGTTGCCCTCGGCCGGCGTGCCTTTCATGCGATTGCGGATCGTCCCGTCCACACCGCCGATCGGCAGGGCGTCGTAGAAGGCGCGGAACTCCGGTCCGCGGTGCATCGCAGCGAGTACGTGAATGATCGTCTCGGGCGAGATGTAGTCGTGCCGTGAGAGACCGCTCCCGTCACGGACCGCGAAGCCCGCGCTGTCGGCACCCCACGCCACCAGTTGGCGCTCGACGATCACGCGCCCGCTGTCGGCGGTGCCAACGCCCGTCCGCACGCGACCGAGCGTCTTGAAGAGGATCTCGCCGATCTGGTTCTGCGACGGCTTCTCGAAGACCGGCAGGATCTCGCGCAATGTCGGCGAGAGTCGCGATGCGAGCGTCACGTAGTTGGTGGTGTCGGCGAGCAGATCGGGCTCCACTCCGCCGCGCACGGTGATGCCACGTTCGGCGAGCGCTTCGGCGAACGCGTCGAGCCAGGCGCCCGACGAATGTCGCAGGGCGACCTCGACCGTCACACTGTCGCCCGGCTGCATCGTCCCGCGCAGCGTGAGCGACGGGCGTACGCCGCTCGTGTTGCTGAACCACTCCACGCGCGATCGCACGGCGCAGCAGGGACCGCCGGTCGTGACGTCCACCGTGCCGATCCGCGGCACCGTGCGCGAGGGCGACGTGTGCACGCTCACCGGAGCTCCGGCCACGGCCCCGCCAATGACCGTCACCCGCGCGAAGCCCTCGTTGAAGAACAGCTCATCGACCGGCGCTGAGTAGGCGTAGTCGAGGTCGTCCCAGGCCCAGCCGAATCCGAGCGACGAGTCGGGAAAGGCGTCCCCACCTCGCATGAGCCGCCCCGTGATCTCATTGATGCCGCGCGCCGCAAGCGAGTCCGCGAACGCCCGTAACGGCGCCATCGCATCGCCGCCGGCGAGAGAGTCGCTGAAACTCGGGTCGCCGCTGCCCACCACCGCGAGGTCGCCGGTGAGGATCCCGTTCACCGGGTACGCGGCGCCCATCACGCGGGTCTCGAACCGGAAGTCGGGACCGAGTTGCGTGAGCGCGGTCGCACCGGTGAGCAGTTTCTGGTTGGAGGCGGGCATGAAGAGCTTGCCCGCGTTGCGCGAGTAGAGCGTGTCGCCGCTCAGTGCGTCGACGACCAGTATGCCCCAGTGCGACGACCGGAACATTGGGTCGCTCACGAGCGAGTCGGCGAGCGTCGCGAACGCGCGGCGGATTGCCGTGCCACCCGTCGGCGCTCCGCCTGGCGCAACGGCGACGGGTATCGGCGTTAGCGCGAGCGGTACTCCGCAGGCCACGCAGAGTAGGAGCGCGATCGTCGTCGTCGAACTGCGGGCGAACCTGCTGCGGTTCATGGTCATCATGGTGCGGGGGAGAGGTACTCGCGTTCCACCCAGTCGGCGAGCGCGTCGAGCCATCCATCGGTGTCCAAGTCGAACCGCGCTCCGCCGAACTCCGGCACCGACAGGTCCGAGACCATCGCGCGCCAGGTGCCCGCGTTCGGGGGAGCATCGGTCCAGAGCGAACTCGGGTGCACCGCCGCACGGAACACTTCGACCTTGGGCAACGCACTCGTTTTGTATCCCTCGCAGAGCACGATCTCCGCGTCGCCGAGATACCGCGCCGCGATCTCCTCGGGCGCGAGCTCCTGCTCCCACCGCATCACGAGCGCGAACTTGTCCGGCGACGCCATCGCGACGCGTTCGGCGTTGCCCTCGTGAAAGTGGCGATAGGTGTCGGTCGCTTCGGGGTCGAGGTTGAACGTGTGCGACCCGTGCTTGAGCGTCATCACTCGGCGACCGCGCCGTGTGAGCTCGGCCGAGAGACGTACGGTGAGCGTCGTCTTGCCAGCGTGCTTCTTCCCCACGATCGCGAGGAGAGGGGGCACAGCGTGCACCGCGGCGCGGGGATCAGCCATGAGGCAACTCCGCCACGAGCGGTGCGTTCGACTCCGCCCACGCGAGCTCGGCGGGAGTGTTGACGTTGACGAACAGACGCGCGGGGTCACCGAAGGCACGCACGTCGTCGAGCCCGAACCGCACCGTGCGGACCGCATCGTGGAAGGCGATCACGCGCCGGTCACCCGCGTCGAGCGCGGCGGTGATCGCCGGAAGACAGCGTGACGAGTACCAGGCGCAGAGCGGTTCGACGCCGCGCCGCGACCCATCGCTCTCTGGCAGTACCGCGTCGGCAGCGTCGCGGGCACCTCGCGCGCGCAGCGCCGCGAGCAGTGCTGCGCTGACGAACGGCATGTCCCACGCCACGAGCACGATGTCCCCGCGCGCATGCGTGAGCGCCGCGTGCAGCCCGCCGAGTGCGCCCTCGCCTGGGCGCACGTCCGCGGCCACGCGCACGCCAGGAAGCCATGACGCCGCGCCGTCAGCGTTCGCGATCAGCAGGAGCTCGTCGGTCGCGCCGCGCAACGCGGTCGCCACGCGATCGATGATCCGCTCGCCACCCACGCGCTCCAACCCCTTGGGCAGTCCGCCATAGCGGGTCGCGCCGCCGCCCGCGAGGATCACGCCGGTGCAACGTGGCCGCGCGTCACCCGGATCACTCACAGCGCTCACGGCTCCCACACCTGTGGCATTCCCGACACCGCGCGCCCCACCAAAACCATCCCCGCCGCCTTCGCGATCTCCACTGCGATCGTACTCGGCACACTCGGCGTCGCCACCACGCCGATCCGCGCCCGTGCCGCCTTGAACGCGAGTTCGCCAGAGATCCGGCCCGTCACCAGCAGCACGAGATCGTCCGTTCGCTCGCCTGCGAGGATCCGTTGCCCCAACACCTTGTCCACGGCATTGTGCCGCCCGATGTCCTCAGCATGCGTCAGCAACGTCTCGCCGTCCGTGAGCGCCGCCGCATGGATGCCCCCGGTCGACTGGTAGCGCTCGCCCCGCGCGAAGAGCTCCTTGAAGAGCAGTCGCGTGCGCGCGAGGTCGGGTACCGTGGGCCGCGTGCCACGGCGCGAAAGCGAGCTGAGCGACCCGAGTATCGTCGTCACCGCGCCGCAGCCCGACGCCAGCACACGTCGACGCTCCTGCCCCTCGACCGTTTCAAAGCGCTCGGCAGGCACCGTGACCCAGAAGCCTGGCTCCTTGGCGCAGGGCCGCATGGTGAGCAGATCGGCTCGTGAGTCGATGTAGCCCTCGCCGAAGCACCATCCCGCTACGAGCTCGGGGAGCTGGTCGGGCGTGCACATCCAAGTGACGGCCGGTTGACCGTTCACCTCGAGCCAGACGGGCACCTCGTCCACCGCGTCGAGGCTCGTAGCGCCGTCCGGCAAGCGCGTCACGCGGGTTCCACGTCGGCCCAGAGTCCCGGCTCCTCGGCGAGGCGCACGCGCACGACCTTCGTTCCCGCGCCGAGCGCGTCCTGCACCTCACGCGCGATCCACCACGCGAGGTTCTCGGAGGTGGGAATGAGCTTTCCCTCGTGGAACGCCGGCACGTCGAGCACGAGGTTGCGATGGTCGAGCGCTTGGACCACGCGCTCGCGCAACGCGCGGTCGAGCGCCCCTAAGTCGGCGCAGAAGCCCGTGAGCGCGTCGATCGGCCCACCCACGGTCACGTCGCACACGTAGGTGTGGCCATGCCAGTTGGGGCGCGCGCAAAGCCCGAACGTCGCCTCGTTGCGTGCGTCATCCCACTCGGGGCGCCGGTAACGGTGCGCTGCCGAGAAGGTCACCCGTCGCGTGAGCGTCGCGCGCGAGGTCATGGTCAGCGGAAGAAGAATCGGCTCATGCCGATCGAGAGGACGGCGTTCCCCTGCCATGGCGTGAGCGATGAACCCTGCAGGATGGAGTTGTCCACCGTGAAGGAACCACTCACGCGGTAGTCGGCCGGGTACGAGTACTTCCAGAACAGGTGCGTCACGTCGGCCTGCACCTCCCACGCGCGCCCGGTGACGACCCGCAGGCCCAGCCCGTACGACACCGTGAACTTGTTCCCGAAGCGGTAACCCCCGGCGTCGAACTGACTGGTGCCGCCCGTCGCGAAGCCGAACGCACCGTGCAACTGCGGCGTGAGCCGACGCCACGACTTGTTCCCCGTGAGGTTCATGCCGAAGCCGGCCTCGAGCGCCGCGAGCGGCCGCTGCGATGTGCCGATGTTGCGCGCGGCGCCCGTGAGCACGGGATCCTTGATCGTGCGGTCGAGCTGCGGTGCGTAGGTCACTCGCGTGTGCAGCCAGAGCGGCCCCGTGATCAGCAGTTCGTAGCGCGCACTGACCTGGAGTCCGGTGCGAGGCCCCACGCCGGCGGGATCACCGCCCGGTGCGATCGACCCGGTGAAGATCGTGAGCGCCTGACGGCCGCGCAGATCCTCGAACGGACTGTTCGCGGGTGTATGGCCCACTTGGGCACCGAGCGGCGCACCGAGCGGGGCCGCGAGCGGGGCCGCGATGCACGCGGCCAGGACGAGCTTGAGGGAACGACGGATCACGCAGATGCTCCAGGGAGTCGCAGGTCGCGGCCGGTCATCTCACGCGGCTGCTCGACACCGAGCATCGCGAGGACCGTGGGGCCGATGTCACAGAGCGCGCCGGCGGCGCGCAGCGGGGTCGCCGCACCGTCCTCGACCAGCAGGAACGGCACGGGGTTGGTCGTGTGGGCGGTGTGCGGCCCACCGGTCGCAGGGTCGATCATCATCTCGCAGTTGCCATGGTCGGCGGTGACGAGCAGTCGCGCGCCGGCACGTTCCGCCGCGGCGACGACCTTCGCGAGTTGTTCATCCACGCATTCGCACGCCCTGATCGTGGCCGCGATGTTGCCGCTGTGCCCGACCATGTCGCCGTTCGCGTAGTTGCAGAGCGTGAACTCGTGCGTGCGCCCCGCGATCGCCTTCACCAACACCTCGGTGATGCCGGGGGCGCTCATCTCGGGCATCAGGTCGTAGGTCGCCACCGTCTGGCTCGGCACGAGGATCCGTTCCTCTCCGGCATACGGGACCTCGTTGCCGCCGTTGAAGAAGTACGTGACGTGCGGGTACTTCTCCGTCTCGGCCGTCCGCAGCGACGACATCCCGTTGTCCTGCAGCACGTCGGCCATGATCCGGGCCATGGAGAACGGCTCGAACGCGATCGGCAGGCCATACGTCTGGTCGTACTGCGTCATCGTCGCGACGTGGAGCGTCGGGCGATCCTTCACGTCGAATCCGTCGAACCCCGGCATCGCGAGGCAACGGATGATCTGCCGCATGCGGTCGGATCGGAAGTTCCAGGTGATCACCGCGTCGCCGTCGCGCATCGGCGCGACCGCTTGGCCATCGCGCAGCACCACCGCCGGTTCCTGGAACTCGTCGGTCACGCCCCGCGCGTAGTTCTCTTCGATGAACCGCAACGCGTCGTCGGTCTGCGGGCCCACGCCGCGCACGGCCGCGTCGTACCACTTCTGCGTGCGTGGCCACCGCTGGTCGCGGTCCATGCCGAAGTACCGGCCACCGATGCTCGCCACCTGCGCGCGCGCACCGATCCGTGCCATCACCGCGCGCACGAACCCGAGCGCCGACATGGGCAACGTGTCGCGGCCGTCGAGCATGAAGTGCAGTGCCACACGCGGGACACGCTCGCGCTCGGCGAGCTCCACCAACGCCACGAGATGATCATCGTGCCCATGCACGCCACCGTTGCCAACGAGGCCCACGAGGTGGAGCGTGCCACCGCTCGCTCGGGCGTGCGCGCAGGCGTGGCGAAAGGTCGGATTGGTGTGGAAGGTGCCGCTCCGGATCGCCTCGCCAATGCGCACGAGGTCCTGCACGACCACGCGCCCGGCGCCGAGGTTCATGTGCCCGACCTCGCTGTTCCCCATCTGGCCCTCGGGGAGTCCCACCGCGAGCCCGCTGGCGCTCAGCAACGTGCGCGGGGCGCGCGCCCACAGGCGGTCCCAGGTCGGCGTGCGCGCCATCGCGATCGCATTGCCCTCCTTCGCCTCGCTGTAGCCCCAGCCGTCGAGCACCACGAGCACGACCGGGCGATCCACCCTCGAAGCCATCTTGGCCCTGTTCTGTGCGGGGTATACCTTCGTAGCAGAGGCGCGTGTCTGCTGAGACGCGTGCGACAGGGCAATCTAGCCCTGAGTCTCCCCCCCTACCAGCGATGCGCCTTCTTCGTTCCGTGCTTCTTCTCGTTCTGGCCGCACACCTCGGGACACCGGTGGGCGCACAGAGCCGCGCGACCCGCGACGCCGGCGTGCGCGCCGCGCCGGACGGCAACGTGATCGCGACCGTGCAGGCCGGTACGACGTGGCGCACCACCGGCGTGCGCGCGGGCTTCACGCGCGCCACGCTCGAGGGGTGGATCGATGCCTCGCGACTCGGCAGCAATCGCGACTCGTTCCCAGCCAGCATCGGTGGCAGCGGCACGCTGCGACTTCGGGCCGAGCCTTCGCTCAACGGGCGCATACTCGGCGTGTTCGAGGCGGGGGCGGGCATTCGCGTGATCGAGCGCGCCAACGGGTGGGCACGCATCCGGCGCGACGGGTGGATCGCGACGTCTGCGTTGGCTGCAGCAGCGCCGGCCGCTCGGTCGCGTGCGCAACCGCGCACCGTTCCCGTGCGTTCGGAGACTGAATCAGAAGCGGCCGCCCCGGCGCGTGCCGGTGCGCTGCGGGCCAGCAAGTCGCTCCCGCTCAGCCTGGCGCCTGGCACTCGGGTGGTCGGGTCGCTTGACTCGGGGTCAGTGGTCGATCCGATCGCGCGCGATCGTGGCTGGGTTCGCGTGCGCATGGAGGCGTGGGTTCCCGAGAGCCTGCTCGTCCCAGCGGACTCGTCGTACGAGGCGGCGCTCACCGCCGCCGACCTGCGACTCGACCCCGAGCGGCTGCGCGGTCGCGTGGTGCGCTGGCAGGTGCAGGTGATCAGTCTCCAGACGGCCGACGGCCTGCGTCGGGCACTCGCACCGGACGAGCCATACCTGCTCGCCATGGGACCCGCTGGCGAGAACGCGATGTTGTATCTCGCCGTCCCGCCGGCGCTGTTGGAGCAGTCCAAGGCGATCGCACCGCTCACGACCGTGACCGTCACGGCGCGCGTGCGCAACGGTCGTTCGCAGCCGACTGGGGCACCGGTGCTCGATCTCATCTCCATCGTCAAGCAGCGGTGAATCCGCGCGTGGTACTCGTGGCACTCGCGGTGGCGCTGGGGCTCGTCAGCGTTGCGCAGGTCGCAGCGCGGCGGGCGCTGCGTGCGGAGATCACGGTGATCGGTGCGGCCCGCGAGGCGGCAACGGCGCTCACCGGTGATGCCCGACTGATCACGGAGGTCGAGCGCATCCGCTTCGCACTCGAGCAGGCGCGTGGCCGGCCGGCGAAGAGCGCTGAGGCGCATCTCGCACTCGCACTGAGCGACGGCCTGCTCACGCTCGAGCGTGGCGACATCGTGTTCCGGACGGCGACGGTGCAGGCTGAGGTGGCGCGCGGCGTGCACCTGGTCGAACAGGTCGAGGAGCGTCTGGTCGCGCTCTCCGGAGGGATCCGACTGCTGCCGGCCTCCACTGACTCGAGTGCGCTCGCGCCGGGCGAGATCCGCGTGCCGCGCGCCGACTTCCTCGCCATCCGGCCCAACCTCAAACCGGGTCAGACGGCCTACTTCTTCTAGCGATGCCCGACTCACTCAAGCGTCTGCTCATTCCGGGCCTGCTCGCGGTCCTGTTCGCCGCCGCCGTCGGCTGGCAGTGGGCCGATTCGCGATCGCTCAGAGGGGAGCGAGCGGTCGCGCGTGATTCCCTGAACAGTGATTCGGTCCGACTGGCGGAGGCTCGCGGCGAGGCGAAGATCGTCTCGGACTCACTCGCCTCCTTCCTCAGCGGTCGCGCGGCTCGCGACTCGGCGGCCGACCTCGCGTATCTGGTGATCTCGATCGCCGACAACCGGCTCTGGTACCGCCGCGGGACCGAGGTGATCTTCGAGACTCGCGTCGCCACGGGGACTGGGAAGTTCCTCGAGCAGGCCGGAGCCGGTGGGGAACAGTGGAAGTTCGAGACCCCTCGCGGGCGACTCGTGGTGCAACGCAAGGATGTCGAGCCTGCCTGGGTGCCCCCTGACTGGCACTTCGTCGAGGCGGCCCAGAAGAAGAACCTGGAGCTCGTGCGTCTCGAACGAGGCATGACGGTGCCCGCCGGCGACGGAACGGTCGTCATGGTGAGCGGCTCCAATGTGGTCACCCGCTTCCCAGATGGCCGGGAAGAACCGTTCGAAGTGAAGGACGGCCACGAGATCCGGGTGGGGAACAAGCTGATCATGCCTCCGTTCGGCACCGTTCAGCGCCGGTACCTCGACGTGCTCGGGGCCAACCGGCTCTATCTCGGAGACGGCTACGGCATTCACGGCACTGATGTCCCTTCGAGTATTGGCCGAGCGGCCAGTCATGGGTGTATCAGGGTGAGGAACGAGGACATTGAGACGCTCTTTCGGATCGTCGGATTGGGGACGCCTGTTTACGTTTACTGAGCGAACGGTCAATCATTCTTGACCGATTGGTTAGTTCTGGATTCGCCGTGCCCCGCCGAGAACTATCACAATGGGACTATGGGCTGAATCGTTAGCCCGGTATCTTGCGTCCTCGCCGCGACACCACCCCCGAGGTCCTGTTCGTGCACGCATCGTTGCTCCCTCCGTTTCGCCGAGTCGCGCGCGCCTTCCTTCTGGTCGCGATTGCGGTCCTCAGCTCGGCCGCAGGCTCCGCGTCGGCGACGACGTTGCCTGGTGAGCCTGTCATGCATGTCCCCGACTCGCTTCGGGGGCGCAGCGGTCGCCTGCTCTTCCGGATCCTCAGGAGCGAGCTCGACCCGACGGTCGAACTCGAGCCCCTCACGCGCCTCTTCGGCCCCGACGCGCTTTCGCGTCCGGGTATCCTCGCCGTGCGGGACTCGCTCTCGGCCGATCCCTTCAGTTTCGCGAATCTCGTTCCGTTCGCGACCAAGCAGAACGGCCGCGTGGGGCTGTACCGGGTCGGCCGCTGGCCGGCCGAGGTGCGGCGCCCGCGCGGCGCGGCGTATCGCCTTCCCGAGGGCTTTATCGAGGTGAGCGAGTCGATGCGTGACGTGCGCGTCTCGACCCACTTCACGCTCGGGCAGTTCCTGACCAAGGATCAGCGCGACGTCTGGCCCAAGATGCTTCTGCTCGACGAGCGGCTCGTCGACAAGCTCGAGTTGGTCGTCTCCGAACTCCGGCTCGCCGGGATCAAGTCCCAGGGCCTGGGCGTGCTCTCGGGCTTCCGCACGCCGCAGTACAACTCCCGCAGCAAGAACGCGGGGCGCGCGACCGACAGCCGCCACCAATACGGCGACGCCTCCGACGTATACGTGGACGTGAACGGCGATGGTCGCATGGACGACATCACCGGCGACAAGAAGGTCGACATCCGTGACGCCGTGCGTCTGGCGCGCATCGTAGAGCGCGTCGAGGCCAAGTACCCTGAGTTGACCGGCGGGCTCGGCGTCTACCGCGCGACCGGGTCGCACGGACCGTTCGTTCACATCGACGCCCGCGGCGAGCGCGCCCGGTGGGGATTCCCGCAGTGAACGATCTGCTCAAGGACCGGATCATGCGCCGTCTCGAGGTGCTGCCCGAGGACCGGCAGTACCAGGTCATGGACTACATCGAGTTCCTCGAGAGCAAGTACGCGCAGCGTCAGGCGCCCGGTCCGAACGTCTTCCAGAAGTTCGCCGAAGGAGTGGAGGACACGCTGCGCGCCGGAAACGTCTCGGCCACAACCGTCGCCGAGGCGATGGGCTTCATGGCCAAGGCCATGGGGGTACTGAACGGCGTGGCGGCAGCGGGCAAGTCGGTCGCGGCCGACATCGTCTCGCCTGGCAGATCGCCCAAGCCACCTGAGTCGCCAAAGACGTCAGACTCGCCCAAGCCCGCTGAGCCGCGAACGGACTCCGGCACGCCATAGCCCGCTGGTAATGGCGCTCCGGCTCCGCTAACTTGCGAGATGGGACTCCCGACTGACCGAATCCGCCCCGATGCCGCGCTGACCTTCGACGATGTGCTCCTCGTCCCGCGGCATTCCGTCGTCCATCCGAAGGACGTCAGCACGGCCACCCGCTTCACCCGCGGCATCACGCTCCAGGTGCCGCTGGTCTCTGCGGCCATGGACACCGTCACCGAATCCGAGATGGCGATCGCGATGGCGCGCGCCGGCG
Organism: Gemmatimonadota bacterium; assembly: GCA_031416115.1. GTDB lineage: Bacteria > Gemmatimonadota > Gemmatimonadetes > Gemmatimonadales > Gemmatimonadaceae > Pseudogemmatithrix. The sequence continues at coordinate 18,387 of JANOTB010000006.1, read as the reverse complement.
GCATCGGGGTGCTCCACAAGAACATGTCGATCGACCGGCAGGCCGCCGAGGTCGACCGTGTGAAGCGATCCGAGAGCGGGATGATCCGCAATCCGATCACGCTCCAGCCCAGCGCGACGCTGCGCGAAGCCGTGGCGCTCATGGCGAAGTTCCATATCAGTGGCGTGCCCGTGGTCGATGCCAGCGGCATGCTGGTGGGCATCATCACCAATCGTGACCTGCAGTTCGAGCGCGCACTCGATCGCCCGCTTGCCGAGGCGATGACGAAGGACAAGCTCATCACCGCGCCGGCCGGCACCTCGCTCGACACGGCCGAGCAGATCATGGGCAAGCATCGGATCGAGAAGCTTCCGGTGATCGACGAGGCAGGGAAGCTCATCGGGCTGATCACCGTGAAGGACATCCACAAGCGTCGCGCGTACCCCCACGCCGCCAAGGATCATGAGGGCCGGCTGATGGTGGCGGCCGCGATCGGCGCGAGCGGGGACTATCTGGCGCGCGCGAAGGCACTGATCGACGCCGGTGTGGACGCACTGATCATCGACACCGCGCACGGCCACTCGCAGGGCGTGCTCGACGCCACCGCCACCATACGGCAGGCGCATCCCGACGTACAACTGATCGCCGGCAACATCGCCACCGAGAGCGCCGCGCGCGCATTGGTCGAACGCGGCGTCGACGCGATCAAAGTCGGCGTCGGTCCAGGCTCGATCTGCACCACGCGCATCGTCACCGGCATCGGTGTCCCGCAACTCACCGCGATCCTCGACGCCGTCGCCGGCGCGGCCGGCATCCCGATCATCGCCGACGGTGGCATCAAGTACTCCGGTGACATCGTGAAGGCGATCGGCGCCGGCGCCGCGACGGTCATGATGGGCTCCATGCTGGCCGGTACCGAAGAGAGCCCCGGTGAGTCGCTCCTCATGGAGGGTCGTCGCTTCAAGATGATCCGCGGCATGGGCTCGCTCTCGGCCATGCAGGACGGCAGCGCCGACCGCTACTTCCAGGACAGCGAGATGTCGTCAAAGAAGTTCGTGCCCGAGGGCATCGAAGGCCGCGTGCCGTACAAGGGCCCGGTCTCCGACGTGCTCTACCAGATGGTCGGCGGCCTGCGCTCCGGGATGGGCTACGCGGGGTGCGCCAGCATCGACGCCCTGCGCACCGAATCCGAGTTCGTCCGCATTACCACCGCCGGCCTTCGCGAATCGCATCCGCACGACGTGACCATCACGCGCGAAGCCCCCAACTACAGCGTCTAGCGCTCCCCTTGTCCGATCTCCTCACCGTCCCCGCCGCTCGCCGCGAGGCGATCCAGCGTCTCTCCGCCGAGCTCCACGCAGGGATGACCGTCGCGCTGTCGACGCACATCAACGCCGACGGCGACGGCTGCGGTTCTCAGACGGCACTCGCGCGCCTGCTCGGGCAGATGGGAGTGCGCGCCGTGATCGTGAACCCCACGCCCTGGCCCGAGCTCTTCCGCTGGCTCCTCGGCGACGACGTCGAGGATCGGTCCGCGGAGGGCGCCAAGGCGCTCAAGACCGTCGACCGCTTGATCGTGCTCGACATCAGCGACATCAGCAGGCTCGGGCAACTCGCCGACGCGGTTCGGGCGCTGCCGGTGGACGCGCTGGTGATCGACCATCACCTGCCGGGGGACGAACCGCCGGGTCGGACGATGCTCAGCGACACCGCCGCCTGCGCGACGGCCGAACTGGTGTTCGACTTCGCCCGCGAGCGGGGGCTGACGATCACCACGCCGATCGCCAAGTCGCTGTATACGGCGCTCGTGACCGATACCGGTGGTTTTCGGTTCGGGAACACGTCGCCGCGTTGCCTGGCGGTCGCGGCCGAACTCCTCATGGCGGGGGTCGACCCGGAGCAGATGTATGCGCGGATCTACGGCAGCGTGCCGCTCGGCCGCATTCATCTCCTGCGCGATGCGCTCGACACGCTCGAGGTCGACATGGCGCACGGGATGGCCTGGGTGAAGGTGGTCGCGGGCGCGCTCGAGCGGCACGGTGTCTCGTCCGAGGACCTCGACGGCGTCGTGGAGCACCCGCGGTCGATCGCCGGGGTGCGTCTCGCGCTCCTGTTCCGTGATCTGGGTCATGGCAAGGTGAAGGTCTCGTTCCGTAGTTTGGCGGGTGTGAACGTCAATACGTTGGCCCGGGCGTTCGGCGGGGGCGGCCACGCCCGCGCCGCGGGCGCTCTGATCGTCGGGAGCCTCGCCGAGGTCGAAACCCGCGTTCTGACGGAGGCGCGCCGCCTCCTAGAGGCTGGCGCTCTGGCCGGCTGAGTATCACGATATGATGCGGATCGTCCACCTGGGGTCGGTCTCGCCGTACTTTACCCGCTGGAGCACTCCAGTCTGAGGGGTCCTATGTCCGTTGACAGACGCTTGCGCCGTGACCGCTCTCGCCGGGACGGCTTCTCGCTGATCGAGTTGATGATCGTGGTCGTGATCGCGGGCATCCTGCTCTCGGTCAGCGGCGTGTCGATCGGCCAGCAGGTCCGTCGGGATCGCGTGATGCGCTCCGCGAGCGTTGTCCAAGGGCTCCTGCTGCAGGCCTCCACCATTGCCGGTCGACGGCGGGAGCCGGTGAACATCGGCCTGTCGGGTACCAAGCTGCAGATCACGGCGCGCTCGGGCGGAGCCGTGATCAGGGAGCGCGACTTCGGGCCCGGCTTCGACCTGCGGGCAACGCTCGCGCTCGATCCGAGTGGTGGCGTCACCGTCTTCCCCAATGGACGCGCCAACGCGGCGCTGACCGTTACCGTGTCGGGCACGAACATCTCGCACACGGTCACCCGCACCGCGACCGGCGTCGTGAGGTTGCAATGATGAATCGCAAGGGCGTGTCGTTGATCGAGGTGATGGTCGCCGTCACCCTGCTGGGGTTGATCGCGACCGCACATACGGCCGTCACCCTGCGCTACTCGGTGCGGACGCGCGTCGCGGCGATCGGCGTGGACCGCGCGTCGGCGATCTCGACCGCCGTCGACCTGTATACGACCATGCCGTACGCGAACCTCACGTCGAACACGGGATGCACGACGATCTCGCTGCTCGCGAACTACGCGCATCAGCGTTGCGTGACGCTCACCAACCCCACGCAGGCCATCACGCGGGTGCAGATCATCATCACGCCGTCCAACACGGCGTTCCGGCGAGACACGATCCGCGTGGATCGGAGTCTGCCGCCGGCCGGATCGATCTTCTCATGAGGCGCCGCCGCGGCTTCACGCTCGTGGAACTGCTGATCACGGTGGTCCTGCTCGGGATCGTCGGGCTCGGCATCTCGCGGATGCTCGTGTCGCAGATGCGCTTCTTCTCGCGGGCCACTGGCGCGCGCGACGCGCGCGCCGTCTCGCGCAACGCGCTCCTTCTCGTGCGTGATGAGATGCGCATGATCGAGCCCCGCGGCATCACGGCCGCGACGACCACATCGATCACGGTGCGGGTCCCGTACGCCATGGGTGTCTACTGCGCGGCCAGCACCGTGGCGCTCGTTCCCGTGGACTCGCTGGTCTATGCCAGCGCGGTTTTCCGTGGCTACGCGTATCGGGACACCGCCATGAATGCCAACTATACCTACGTCGGGTCCACGACCGCACCGACTGCGGGCGTAGCGCTCACGTGCAGCGGCGCCCCGGCGATCACGCCGCTCACCGGCGGGCGGGTGCTCATCTTGAGTCCGGCGCTGCCGAGTCTCTCCGCGGGTGCCCCCGTGCTGCTCTACCAGTCGATCAACTATTCGCTCGACGCGAGCACCCTGGTGCCCGGGCGCACGGCCTTCTGGCGCAGGGTCGCGGGTGGCGTGGCCGAGGAGATGGCGGTCCCGTTCGAGAACACCGCGATCTTCCGCTTCTATGTCTCGGGAGCTCTCGCGGCCCAAGGGACGGTGCCGTCCACGCTCAACACCATCACCGGCCTTGAGATCGTGCTGACCGGGCAGAGCGAGCGGGTCTCACAGGCTACCAACCTTCCGGAATCGAAGTCCACGCGGGTGTCCATCCTCTTTCGAAACGCGGTCTACTGACATGAACTCCTTGCGTTCGCGTCGCGCAGGTTTCGCCCTGCCGATGGTCATTCTGGTGCTCTTCATCCTCGTCGGAGCCCTCGCCTCGGGGTTCGCGATCCTCAGCGGCGAGCGCGCCGCTGACGACGCCACGATCCAGGCGCAGGCGGCGGCCTCACTCGCCGAATCGGGCTTGCAGCAGGGGCTTCGCAACCGGCCCGGCTTGGGGCTCCCGGCGATCCCACCGGCCGGTATCGAGTCGACCCGCGTCACCCTCAGTGGCGGATACACCGACATCGTGACGACGAGAATGCGCGCCGCGGTCGGCACGACCATCCCGGCGCTCTACCTCGTGCGGGCGCGAGGAGTGCGCACGGTCACCGGCGTCGCTGGGGCCGGCAACGCGACGGCGATGTCGAGCGCGTTCGCGACCTTCCAGCAGATGACCATGACCATCGCCTCGGCCATGACCGGCATCAATGGCATCAACAAGGCCGGTAATGCCGGCACGATCAGCGGGGTGGACCAGTGTCCCGTGATTGGCGGGGGCACGGGCACCACCATCGCGGCGGTCGCGGTGCCGGACAGCCCGGGATACACCGGCAACCAGACTCCGCTCGTGGGCACACCGAAGGTGCAGTCGCTCGGCGCGACTGCCGCGACGGCGGCGACCACAGTCCCATTCGACTGGGCCGACATCGTGAGCGGATCGGCCATCACGCCGGACTTCACGTCGAACGCCTCCGGCACCGGGTTCCCGTCCACGGCCTGGTTCGACGCCAACCCGACACGCTACCCCACCATCATCGTGAATAACGGCCCGTTCCCGAACGTCGAGTTCACGCTCAGTTCGTTCGGCCGTGGCCTCCTCATCGTCTATGGGGACCTCAGGATGAACGGCAACACGTCCGGCTGGAACGGCATCATCATCGTCGGTGGGAAGATCACCTCGAACGGCACCAACCAGATCCAAGGCGCGACGATCACCGGACTCAATGTCAAGCTCGGCTATGCCGTCACGAACAACGACGTGAACGACCTGAACGGCACCAAGTCGTTCTACTACCACTCCTGCAACGTGAATGCGGCGCTCAGTTCTCTCGGATCCCTGCGCGTCTACCAGAATACCTGGGCGAACAACTTCCCGTCGTACTAGGGTCAGGGGGCGCGCGCAGCGCGCAACCCTTTGAGGAGCGCGGTCGGGGGTCTATCGTTCAGTACCGAACGATGGACCCTCGCTCAATTCCCCCATGACCGATACGCTGCAGGCACGCCTCGCCGAGGCGCTCGCCCCGATCGCCAATCCCCGCACCGGCGCGTCGATCTACCAGACGCAGCAGGTCCGCGACATCGCCGCCACGCGCGACGGCAAGGTGCGCGTCACGCTCCTGCTCGCCGCGCAGGACGACCCCACGCTCGCGCGGCAGGTGCGTCGGGCACTCGAGAAGGTCGAGGGCGTGGTCGATGTTCGCGTCGACGTGAAGGACGCCACGGAGGTCTCAACGGCGGCATCGGCGGCGGCACCTGCCGCGCTGCCCACCGCCGCCCCCGGCAAGACGCGGAGCGCGCTCCCCATGATGGATGCGCCGCAGCAGGCGCCCCGCACCGCAGCGCCCACTCCCGTCGGGTATCCGCGACTCGGCCGCATTGTCGCCGTCTCGTCGGGCAAAGGCGGCGTCGGCAAGTCCACCGTCGCCACGAACCTCGCGATCGCACTCGCCCAAGCCGGGTATCGCGTCGGGCTCCTGGACGCCGACATCTACGGCCCCAATGTCCCGCGGATGATGGGTGTGGACGGGGCGCCTCCGGTGCAGAACGAGAAGATCATGCCGCTCGAGGCGCATGGCGTGAAGATCATCTCGATCGGGTTCCTGATCGAGCGCGATCAGCCGGCGATCTGGCGCGGACCGATCGTGATGAAGATCCTCACGCAGTTCCTGCGGGACGTCGACTGGGGTGATCTCGACACGCTCCTGGTCGACATGCCCCCGGGCACCGGCGACGCGCAGCTCTCGCTCGTGCAGGCGACGCATATCGCGGGCGCCGTGATCGTCACCACGCCGCAGGAGGTCGCGGTGGGCGATGCGCTCCGCGGTGCGATGATGTTCCGCCGCGTTGGTGTGCCGGTGCTCGGCATCGTCGAGAACATGTCGTACTTCGAGTCGCCCGAGACGGGAAAGCCGCTCGCGATATTCGGGACGGGCGGTGGCAAGCGCCTCGCCGACGAACTGCAGGTGCCACTGCTGGGCGAGGTGCCGCTGCATCCGCCGGTGCTCGAGGGGGGGGACCGCGGGCTGCCGATCGTCGTGTCGGAGCCTGACTGCACGGCGGCGCGCAAGCTCACGGCCGTTGCGATGGAGATCGCGAAGCAGCTCGGGCTCACACCACCGCGCTGAGCACGGCGCGACAGTTATTGCGGTGTTGCGCCCGGGCGCGCGGGGATCGGGCGCCGGGCTGCGGCAACACCGGCGATCGGCGTAGGCGTCTGCCATCCCTGCATCGGCGACTGAGGGCGCTCGGCGTTAACGCGTCGCCCCGCACCGGCGCGCGAGAGCAGCGTTGCGCCAAGACCCGCGCTCATGGCCACCCAAGTCACCGCGAGCGCCACAAGGCGCCCCATGAGCGCGGCCATGCCAGTGCCCTGCAGCGCCGCCGCCACGAGCCACGGTGCCATGAGCAGCACGACGCCGAGCGTGAGTGCCCGCAGTGCCTCATTGCGTGAGGCGCCGTCACGATGCGCACCCGAGAGTGCGCGGCCGGTCACGAGGGCGAGCGCGAGCCAGCCGAGCGTTACCATGCCGACGAGTGCGACCGGGCCGGCGACGAGCGCGAACGGGATGAGCAGGACGCCGACGATCGTGACCGCCAGGGCGACGCAGGTCAGCAGCAGAAGCGGAAGAAAACCGAGCTGACCGAGCACGCCCACGAAGAAGGCGCGGCCGAAATCCTTCTCGAGCACTCGCGCCGTGGCCTCGAGATTCGACGCGAGCAGCACGAGCACGATGATGCCCACGACGATGAACATCGCGGTCCAGCCGGCACCGAGCGTCAGTGCGCGGGCGCGGGACATCGGCGCGGCGGTGACCGCCGTGGCGGAAGCCGCCGAACGCTGCCAAGAGGACATCGGGCCGCGGACGCGGCCACCATCGAGGATCACGCGGCCGCGATATGCGCTCGCACCGCCCACCACTTCTCCACCGCCGTGGACGACGACGTCACCCCAGAACGCGTGGACGTTGCCGGCGACGACGCCGTGAATCTCGGCGGTCCCGCCCACGACCACGAATGGGCCGCGGACCGTGTCGCCGGCGGCGACGGAGGCATTGCCGCGCGTGTAACGACCGTTGGCGCGGAGGCCGTCCTCGGTGAAGCTGAAGGCACTGAGCGCGGCGGCCACGCTGTCGGCCGACAACGCGCCGCTACTGACCTGCGCGACGGCACTGCGCGGTAGGGAGCTGAGCGCGAGGAGCGAGACCGCGGTGAGGAGGCATGAGCGCGGCATCGGCTAGCTCCTCTTCGCGGCGGCGGTGGCGGCCAGACGACGGAACGCGAGGATCGCGAGGATCATGGTGGTTGCGAGCACGGCGGCGGTGATCGCCAGGGTCGAGAGCCCTCCCGCGACGAGCGTTGTCGCAGCGTCGGTCCCCAGAGCGCCTGCGGCGACCTCGCGCGCGCCGCTGACGATGCCCCGACGGCCACGGTCGACGAAGAGGTCCATGACCCAACCGGCGCGGTCGCCGCGGAACGCGAGCCATGCGGCACCCCCCGAGATCGCGACGGCTCCGACGCTCGCACCGACTCCAGCGAGCAGCCGCAACGGCCGGCTGGTCGGAACGAGCTGCTTGGCCGACTGGGTGACGGTCAGATGCCACGGCTCCGAGACCTGCACTCCCGCCATCACCGAATCGGCGAACCGGAGCTTGGGGACGAAGTGCGGGACAGCCTCGACCGCTTCGGAGACGATCCGCAACTCGTCGACTCGCTTTCGGCAGTCGTCGCACTCCACGAGATGCGCGCGCAGGGGCGCACTGGCAGCGCTGACGCTGCCGTCGACCAGCAGGTCGATCTCGTTGGGAAGAAGGTGGCGGTGTTCCATGTGAAGTGCTCCGATGGGGCGTACGGGGGTGGGGGCCCGGGGGTTTCAGAGAGGCAGAGGGGAGATGTGAGAGGGGAGATGTGAGAGGGAACGGCCACTGCAGTCTCGGGTGTGGCGGCGATTCGCTTCCACCTCTCTCCTCTCGTTCTTGCTATTCCCTCAGGTGTTCCAATGCTTCGCGCAACTGGTGCCGCGCACGGTGGATGTAGGTCTTCACCGTGCCGAGCGGGAGATCGAGCGTCGCGGCGATCTCCTCGTAGCTCCGGCCTTCCACATGCCGGAGCATGATGCAGTTGCGGTATTCGGGACGGAGTTTGCCGATCGCCTGTTCGATCGCGCTGCCGAGTTCCTTGGCGGCGAGCTCGTCGAGCGCGTTCTCGCTGTCGTCGGCGATGTCGAACGACGTCGCCTCGCGGTCGGCGGCGGTCATCGCGTTGGGCGAGCCGTCGATGGAGATCGTGTCGAGCGTGCGGCGGCGCAGGTGATCGATCGCGATGTTGTTCGCGATCTTGAAGAGCCAGCTCGAGAACTTGAACTCGGGCCGGTACTTGTCGATGTGATTGAGGACCTTGATGAACGCGTCCTGCGCGAGGTCCTCGGCCACGGTGCTGTCGCGCACCATGCGGTAGATGAGCGAGAAGACCGGCCGCTCGTACCTGCGGATGAGCTCGCGGAACGCCGGCTCCCGCCCGTGTTGGGCGAGCGCGACGACGTCGGCATCCGGCAGGTTGGGAAGGTCGAGGGGGGGCGCCATTCGCAGGAGGAAACTTGCCCGAGGGTACGACTACGGGCAACTTTCAGTTCTATGCCGCACACGCTCGATTCAGAGGCTCTTGAGGCCAATGCGGCCGCCGAGGGCACTTCGGCGGCGGGCAAGCGCACGTATGTCCAGCGGATCTTCTCCGAGATCGCGCCGCGCTATGACCTCCTCAATCGGTTGCTCTCGTTGGGCATCGACCGCCGTTGGCGGACGCTGGCCCTGAATCGCCTCGGCTGGGATCGTACGCCCAAGGGTGTATACCTCGATCTCTGCGCGGGAACGCTCGATGTAGGAGCGGAGTTGAGCAAGAAGCGGGGGTTCGCGGGACGGATCCTCGGTGCCGACTTCGCGGAGCCCATGCTGCGGGCCGGGGTCGGGAAGGCACCGGTGACGGTGCTCGCGCCGGTGGTGGCCGATGCGTTGGCCTTGCCGGTGGCAGACAACACGTTCGACGGCGCGATCGTCGCGTTCGGCATTCGCAACGTCGCCGATCTCGTTGCCGGACTGCATGAAGTGCATCGCGCGCTCAAGCCTGGTGCGCGGTTCGTGATCCTGGAGTTCTCCACGCCGCGCGTGCCGCTCGTGCGGGCTGGGTATCTGTTCTACTTCCATAATATCCTGCCGCTGATCGGCCGGATCATCAGCGGACACAAGACCGCTTACACCTACTTGCCGCGCTCTGTGGCGAACTTCCCCGAGGCCGGCGCGCTCGCTGCTGCGATCACCGCAGCCGGCTTTCGTGACGTCGCGTGGGAATCGCTGACCTTTGGGATCGCGGCCGTGCACGTGGGAACCAAGTGACCGAGACGCTCGATACGCTGCAGGAGTTCATCGCCGCCATTGAGAAGATGGGCGAGTTGAGGCGCATCACCGAGCCGGTGAGTGTGCATCTTGAGATGTGCGAGATCGCGGACCGCGTGATGAAGATGCCCGGCGGCGGTCCGGCGTTGCTCTTCGAGAAGCCGATACTGCGCGACGGCACGGTCTCCAAGTTCCCGGTCGCGATCAACCTGTTCGGCTCCATGTCGCGCATGGCGATGTCGCTCGGCGTTGCGAAGCTCGACGACCATGGCGACCGCATCACCAAGCTGCTCGACCTGAAGGTCCCCGAGGGATTCCTCGGCAAGCTGCAGCTGCTGCCGCGCCTCATGGAGGTCGCCAAGTTCCCGCCGCGCACGCAGTCGGGGGCGGCCGCGTGCCAGGAGATCGTGTGGCAGGGGAGCGAGATCGACCTCGACAAGTTGCCGGTGCTCACCACCTGGCCCGAGGACGGCGGTCCGTTCCTCACCATGACGGCCGTGGTGAGCAAGGACCCGTCGCGCGGCATACGGAACGTGGGGATGTACCGCGTACAGCAGCTGAGCAAGGACACCGTGGCGATGCATTGGCAGCGTCATAAGACGGGGGCCGCGCACTTCGCCGAGATGGCCGCGAGGGGTGAGCGGATGCCGGTGTGCATCGTGATCGGCTCCGATCCGGCCTCCATGTACTCGGCGAGCGCGCCGCTGCCGCCGAATATTGACGAGTTCATCTTCGCGGGTTTCCTGCGCAAGAAGCCAGTGAAGCTCGTGAAGGCGCTCACCTGCGACTTGGAAGTGCCGGCCGACGCTGAGATCGTGATCGAGGGGTACATCGATCCCAAGGCAGCGCTCGTGATGGAGGGGCCGTTCGGCGACCACACCGGCTACTACTCCGAGGCCGATCTCTACCCGTTGGTGCACATCACTGCGGTGACGATGCGCAAGAATGCGGTGTATTGCGCCACGATCGTCGGTCGTCCGCCAATGGAGGACTTCTACCTCGGTCACGCGACGGAGCGGATCTTCCTGCCGTTGCTCAAGCTCACCAACCATGAGATCGTGGACTATCACATGCCCGCTGAGGGCGTGTTTCATAACCTCGTGTTCGTGAGCATAAAGAAGACGTATCCGGGTCAGGCGTGGAAGGTCATGAACGCGCTCTGGGGCGCGGGGCTCATGTCGCTCGCCAAGGTGCTTGTGGTGGTGGACGATTGGGTCGACGTGCGCAACGTGCAGGAGGCGTGGTGGGTGGCGCTCAACAACATCGACCCCGAACGCGACACGCGGTTCACCATGGGGCCCATGGATGTGCTCGATCACTCGAGTCGTGCGTTCACGTACGGCAGCAAGATGGGGATCGACGCGACCAAGAAGATGCCTGAGGAGGGCTTCACGCGTGACTGGCCGACGGTGATCACCATGGACGATGCGACCAAGGCCAAGGTGGATGCGATGTGGCCGCGGCTCGGGCTGGGGGCGAAATGAACGCGCCGGTGCCCGCCAAGAGTGGCGCTCGCGAGGGGCAGACCTTCGCGGGCGAGTCCGGGCTGGCGCGGTGGGCGAGCTTCGTGAAGCTGCCGCACACGGTGTTCGCGTTGCCGTTCGCGCTGGTCGGCGTGACGATCGCTACCCGCGTGTCCGCGATCACCGTGGCGACGGTCGGCTGGGTGGTGCTGGCGTTCACGAGTGCGCGCTGGGTGGCGATGGCGGTGAATCGGATCGTCGACCGCGAGTATGACGCGGCGAACCCGCGCACGGCTCAGCGTGAGATCCCTCGTGGGGCGATCGCCGTGGGCGAAGCGTGGGCGACGGTGGCGATCGCCGCGGCGGTGTTCGTGTGGGCGGCGTGGATGCTCAATCCGCTCTGCTTCGTGTTGTCGCCGGTCGCGTTGGCATGGGTCTGCTTCTACTCGTTCACCAAGCGGTTCACGCGCTATGCGCACCTGGTGCTCGGGCTCGGCCTCGCGATCGCGCCGGTGGGGGGGTACCTCGCGGTGACCGGCGCGTGGAGCGAACCCTGGTGGCTGCTTGTTGCGCTCACGGTGGCGGTGATGAGCTGGTCGGGCGGGTTCGACATACTCTACGCGTTGCCGGATGTCGAGTTCGACCGGTCGCAGCAGCTGCACTCGATACCGGTGGCGCTCGGTGTGCCGAGGGCGATCGTGGTGGCCCGTGGCTTGCACCTGGTCACCGTCGCGGCACTCGGCGTGACTGTCTGGGCGATCGGCGCGGGTGTGATCGCGTGGGTCGGCGTGGGCATAGTGGCAGCGTTGCTCGCGTACGAGCATTCGCTCGTGGCGTCGGATGACCTCAGCAAGCTCGATGCGGCATTCTTCACGATGAACGGCGCGATCTCGATGGCCTTCTTCGGTTGCATGCTCGCCGACCGAGTGTTCGCGTGACGCGGCCCGGTGACGAGACAGCGCCGATCGTCATGGCGATCACGGGTGCGAGTGGTGCGCCGTACGGCATCCGCCTGCTCGAGCAGCTGCTCGTCGCGGGTCGGAAGGTCTCGCTCATCGTCTCGTCGCACGGATTCCGGCTGTTGCAGACCGAGTCTGACGTGGCCGACATGTCGCAGTTACGGACGGCGGTCGGCGCGACGCGGTTCGACCGGCTCGTGACCGTGTTCGACGATACGGACCGCGGGGCGGCGCCAGCGTCGGGGTCGTCGCTCGCCGGTGGCATGGTGATCTGTCCCTGCTCGATGGGCACGCTCGCGAGCATCGCCGCGGGTACGTCCCGTTCGCTCGTGGAGCGCGCGGCCGACGTGGCGCTCAAGGAGCGGCGACCGCTGCTGCTCGTCACGCGCGAGACGCCGCTCTCTCTGATCCATCTGGACAACATGAGAACGGTGACGCTGGCCGGTGCGACGGTGATGCCGGCGGCACCGGGGTTCTATCACAGGCCGACGGCGATCTCTGAGCTGGTCGATTTCATTGTGGCGCGCGCGCTCGATCATCTCGGCGTGCCGAACACGCTCGCGCCGCGCTGGGGCGAGTCGGAGTCCTGATGGCGGGGCCGGTGCGCATCGGGCTGATCGCTGACACGCATGGGCTGCTGAGGCCCGACGTGCATCGGGCGCTCGCGGGGGTGTCGATGATCCTGCATGCCGGCGACGTGTGCGGCGATGAGATCCTGGACGAGCTCCAGCTGATCGCGCCGACCTGGGCGGTGTTCGGGAACTGCGACATGCCCGGAGATCCGCGACTCGTCGAGCGGCTGGATGTCGAGGTGGGCGGGGTGCGCATCCATGTGAGTCATGGGCACGAGCTCGGGCGGCCGGGGGCGGCGAAGGTCGCCGCTGCCTATGATGCTGATGTTTGCGTGTACGGGCATACACACCGGCAGTCGATCGAGTGGGTCGGCGAGCGGTTGGTCGTGAATCCTGGCGCGGCCGGGGCGCGGAGGTTCGACCTGGTGCCGAGTGTTGTTGTACTCACGATCAGTGACGGACGGGCGGGGGCGGAGTTGGTGACGCTGGCGGAGTGAGCTGGCGGCGGGGAGGCCCTGCGATCGGGTGGCTCCTCAGGGAGCCTTGAGCGCTGGAGCATCGGACATCCCGGCAGGCAGAAAGAGCGGCCGCGCGAGCCCACCCGTGTCGTCATAGAACCGCACCGCACCGGGCGGAGCGGTGGCCTTCGCCATCATGATCAGCTGGCCCGTGTGCCCGGAGAAGTGTTCGACCACGTGATAGATCGCCGCGAAGACGGTCGTCCTCCGCCCTTGGATGACCCGCGACTCCGCGAGCGCGGCCGCACTGAGTCGGTCGAACAGGGCGACCGCGTCGGCGCACGCGGATTCGAGCGTGGCGAGCAGCGGCTCGAGTCCCGCCCCATCGCGCGCAGCGAATTCCGCGTCGCGGTGTCGCACATCGGGCGCGCCACCCACACCACTCACGATCCACTGTCGCACATTGCCCGCCAAGTGCAGCACAAGATTTCCCGCGCTGTTCGACGACGCGTTCGCGCGATGCCAGAGACGGTCGGCGGGCATTGCGGTGAGCGCGAGTCGGATCTTCCCTGGATACTCGAGCCCGAGGTAGTAGCGCGAGCGCTCGAGGAAGGCGGAGGCGAGGTCGTTGGTCATGGTTCCAAGATCGTCTTTCGGGCCGGCGGGGGCTACTGCGACATCAAGAGCGCCGTCAGAAGGCGATCGTGATCGCGAACCCCGCGCTGCGCGGCCCACCGATCGGGATCGTCGGCGCGATGCGCGTGCGCTCAGCGAGTGTCGCCTCCCGCGCCTGCATCGATCTGCGGCTCTGCGTGAAGCGGCCGAAGGTCTGTCGAGCAACGAAGAGACTCGCCAGGCCGCCGATGATGGTGGCCGATCCGATGGTCTGATCGCCGCCCGTCTTGAACTGCGCCGCGCCCGTCGCGATCGCGATGGCCCCAGCCGCGGCGCCGAGGAACGCGATCGACCGTCGCTGGCCGAGGTTGGAACTGAAGTGTGCGAGCGCGGAGGTACCGAGCGCGGCCCCGAGCGCGATCGTCGGCGCGTTGGTGTTCACGGAGGCGGCGCTCTCGCGGAGTATAGGTGGCGGCTCGCCCACGTACGGCACTTGGATGCGCGCGGCCTCGTCGAGCGTGACTCCGTGTTGGTCGAGCCAGGCGCGGAACTCGTCGTCCGCCGCGAGTTCCGCGACCCAGACGTTGTTGTCCGCTGCGGCAACGCGGTCGACGAGGTCACGGCGGCCGGTGCTCTCGATCAGGTGCCCGACCGCGCACACGATCCCTGACCGGCGGTCGACGAAGTAAGGGACGGCCTCGCCGGGGAAGTCGTAGTTGCGCGGGAAGGCGCCGCGGTCGCGATAGCGGCGCAGGCGCTCAGTGAGCGTACGGCGATTGGTCAGATGCGATGGGCTGAGCGCCGCGACGTCGCGTGACTCGAGCAGGGCGATGGCACCGTCGAAGTGTCGCTGGATCCGTTGCACTTCGGCCGAATGGCGCGCAGCGCTGTCGTCACCGGGTATGACAGTGAAATGCAGCGCGATTGCGACTTTGAGAAGCGGAATCAACATGGTGCGCTCTCCGAAGAGGTCTCAACTCCTGCTCCACCTTCTACCTGAGCCGTGGAGCGGCCGTCACAGTATTCACCGGCGGCACGAAGCATCTCCTCCCCCTCCGCGCCACTGCCGATCAACGCGTCGCGCGCAGTCCGTAGAGCTCCACCCGCTCCACCCCAAGCGAGTCGAGCGATCGGCCGAGCACGTAGTCGTTGCCGATCCGGTAGATGGTGAGCCGCGGCGGCGTGCGCACCACGCCGAGCCAAGTGCCCTGCGGCGAGACTACGTCCCACACCCGATCCGAGGTGTCCCTCGGGAGGCGGAACCGTTCGAGCCAGACGCGCTGCCCCGCGTCCACCAGCAGCTCCTGATACAGCGGCGCGTACTCGGGGATAGGGAGATCTTGCTTGTAGTAGTCCTCGTCGGTCATCCTGCTGCGCGTGTCCGCAGCGGGGATCGTCGCGAGGTCGGCCTTCTTGTACGCGTCGATGATGTCCGCCGACCGTACCCGCTCGCGCTGCCAACTGGCAACGCGCGTCAGGTTGCCGGCGAGGTCGTAGTACTCAAGCTCGGGCTTGTCGCCGCGGAGGACGACGAGCGAGTTCCCGGCGACGCCCATGATCGGCGAGGTGGAGAGCGGGATGTATGGGAACTGGATGAACCCGTTGAACTGGTGCGCAAATCGCTGGGCCCCGCCGAACGTGCCGAGTTAGTCGTGCTGGGCGCCGCTGGTGTCGTACCGGAGGAGTGAGAAACGCGACTCGATCACCGAGCCCGGGGGCCCGCTGATCCGACCCCCATTCTCGTATGCGAGCACGAGCCACGTGCCATCGGCGAAGATGCCACGCAGGAATGGTCGCGACACTGCGGTGGAGAGCGCGAATCGGCGCGTTTCAAGAAACGTGAGGTCCTTGTCGTAGAGGTGCACGCGCGTGGCGCCGCCATCAGGTACGATCAGCTGGTCGCCCGACGTGAACACCTGTAGCGAGGACTCACTGAACTCGTTCGGCCCCGCGCCCGTGCGGCCGATGGTCCTGAGGTGCTTCCCTGTCGCGTCGAAGAGGCGCAGTTCCGGCGGGTCCGAGTTCGGCACGAGGATGCGGCCGTCGGGGAGGCGGTGCGTGTCATAGATGCGGCTCAGCTCGTACGCGTCGCTGGTATCGGACGCTTCGACACCGATCGAGAGGCGCGGCAGGGTGTCGAGCGCAAAGGGGGTCGCGGACTGCGGGTCGGCAGTTGCGCAGGCGTTCAACACCGCGAGCAGTGCGATTGCGAGAAAGGGAGTCATTCCCGACATTGTGACCTCTGGCCGGCGGAGGTGAGCGGACGCTGAGTAGGAAGCGTGATCGGGAAGTATGGGGTGCAGCTGTTCTCCGCGCAGGAGTAAGGTCTCATCACCGTTTGTGACTCGATGCCGGTAAGTCGGGGTACTGCTGACATGACGAACTTTCTGGAGGACCGCTCGCCGACCACTGGGTTCCGCGTGCGTGCGATGGCCAAGAGCGTCGGCCGACGCCGTCGCGCGCGGACTGGCGCGATGCTCGTGTGCGCCGTGGCTTGGCTTGCCGGATGCGTGAATGACCCCGTCGCGATCGCCTGCACTCAAGAGGCGCGGTCCTCGGTCGCGGTCATCATCCTCGACTCCGTGAGCGGGACCGGTCTCGCACCGGGTGCGACTGTGGTCCTGCAGGATGGAGCGTACAGGGACTCGAGCGCGTTCGGGCTGGGCTATTCGCTGCCGGGCGACTCCTTATTCTACTCCACGAGTACGTACGAGCGCGCCGGTACGTACACCGTGCGCGTGCGGAGGCCAGGCTACGCGCTCTGGGAGCGGCAGGGCGTGCAAGTCACAGCCGATCAGTGTCACGTGGTGACCGCGCGAGTCCGAGCACGGCTGCAACAGCTCTGACGAGACGCGCGAGCAGCGGACGTAGAACGGCGTGTAGCAGCGCGCTGACGAGCGACACAGCGGTGGCGATCACGAGAGGCAGTACCGGCCCGAACGTATACGTGAGCCCGAGCACGAACCCGAGCACATACTCCGCTCGATACACGGGGAGCATGAAACCCACCACTGGAAGTGCTTGGAAGAGGAGCGATGTCACCTCGCTGCGGCCGGAGGCGAACATGAGGGCCATTGCCGCGCCGTAGAGCAGAGCCCCACCGAACGCGAGCGACATTCGGCGCAGCGCCGCATCGGCAGCCACATGATCGCTGCCGGCGAGCTTGAGTCGTGCCAGTACGCGCCCGGTGAGCAACGTCGTGATCACC
This sequence comes from Gemmatimonadota bacterium, assembly GCA_031416115.1. Taxonomy (GTDB): domain Bacteria; phylum Gemmatimonadota; class Gemmatimonadetes; order Gemmatimonadales; family Gemmatimonadaceae; genus Pseudogemmatithrix. The sequence continues at coordinate 1,436 of JANOTB010000006.1, read as the reverse complement.
GGCACCACGAGGACGCCCCACCAGTTGGAGATGACTGGCATATCGTCGCGCGCGAGGAAACTGTGGCCGGGCACGCCACCGTTGAGGTGCTGCCACGCAAGGAGTGACAGGTAGGCGACCGTGAGCGTGACGACGAAGATCGCGCGAGAACGTGGGAACTGGGCGGCTAGCAATGGGTGCTCCACGGAGGGCTGAGCGGTCGAGGCGATGCGGCCACGCGCCAACGCGACGCGGAAGCGAGGCAACGCGGTAGTCACTCTCGTACGACCGGCGGAGCGCCCCGGTTTCTCATGTCGGCGCGCTCGGTCCGTTCAAGTCTGTGGCCGCGCAGCAGCGTCAGAACGACACGGGCTCTCCGCCGCCCAGCCCAGCCCCTCTGCACGAGGTCCTTGACGATCGTTCGTGCCCCCGAGTGTCAATGCTGGTGCAACGTGAAGTTCAGGCCGAACGCGACCTGCGCACTCGTGTTCTCACTTGCGACCAATCGGAGCTCCGCGAACGGATGGACGCGACCGCGCAACGACTCGGCACCGGCGAACACGTTCAGGCCAGTCTTCGTGTCGCCGCTGCCGATCATGCGACCAGGTCCGTCATCCAAACCGGAGCACACCCATGCGGGAGTCCAATGTCGGCAGCGACGATGCCCGTCAGGCCGAGCACCACAACGCGGTGAAATCGAAGGTCGAGCGCAGTATCAACGCCGAGCGCGTGCTGAACCGTTCGCGCGTAGCGGCGCGCGGTTCCCAGTTTCTCGACTACGCCTTCTATCTCGTGTACGGGCTCCTGGCGATCCGGCTCGTGCTCCCGTTGATCGGTCCGCGCTCGGGGAGCGGGTTCGTCCGGTTCATCAACGTGTTGACCGGTCCGTTCCATGCTCCATTCCGCGGGATCGTGTCGAGTCCGAGTGTTGACGGCGGGTTCACGCTGGTCGGGCAGCGCAAGACCGCGATCTAGCGGCGATCGCTACCGTCCGCTCGAGCTCTTTCGGGTTGCGGTTGAACCAGCTCGCCAAGAGCAGCACCTCATCAACCTCGTGTCCGGGCACAGAAGCCGGCGCACGCTCAGCCGGAGCAAGGATCTCGCTCACGCGCGCCTGCAGCGCTCTCCGCTCGGTGGCCGTCCGCGGCGCCGGCCCCTCGAACCGCACGCGACCGCGTCGCACGACGTAGGTCAACGCAGAATCAGCCGTGGCTCCCGGCACCGTATACACGAACGACAGCGACTCAAGCGCGAACCGGATCCGCAAGAACTGCTCGCGGAGCGACTCGAGCCGCTTGAGCTTGTCGCGCATCACCGCCGCGCGCTCGAAGTCGAGCGCGTCGCTCGAGGCCTCCATCTGCCCGCGCAGGATCGCGAGCGGCGCATCGTGTCGGCCTTCGAGGAACTCCTTCGCCGCGCGAAAGCGTTCCAGGTACTCGTCCTCCCGCACCGCGGCG
>JANOTB010000005.1:0-6028 GCA_031416115.1 Gemmatimonadota bacterium | reverse complement strand
TCCGCGATCCCTGGTGGAATCAACTCAAACATCGGCAATCGCAGCAGATCGTCCACGAGCACGACAGCACGCTCGCCACGTCTCCCGTGGACCACCATGCGCGCTTCGACCACCGAGACCGTGCTCACCAGCACGCGCTGCGCGCGTCGGATCACGTCGATGAACGCCTCGCGTTCCGGCTCCGCGAACACGATCGCGATGATGGCGGACGTGTCAGCAACGATCACGTCGGCAGTCCGCGCTCATCCCATTGCAGCGGATCAAATGCGTCCGGACGGTCGGCGATGCGGTCGAGCTGGGCGAGCAAGGCCTCGAAGCGCTCGGACTGGTGCTCGGCGCCTTCGGATGCACTGATGAGCTGATCCAACGCGCGTTCCACCACCGCGGTCTTACTGAGGCCGAGCCGTTTCGCCATCAGTTCGACCTTCTTGACGACGACGGGGTTGGCGATTTGCAGCGCCATAGTTACTCCAGTGTTGATATGTACATCATCAATATACAGCGCGTGCCGATGGCGACAAGCGCCGGCCGGCGTCGATCGACGGTCATCGCGCCGCCTTCGCCCACTCGGCGCGCAGCGCGCCGAGCCACCCGTAGGCCACCACCAGACTCTGCCCGCTCTGCATGGGGCGCATGAGCACCAACCGTCCGTCAGGCATCACGTCATAGGCGGCATGGCCGCGCTCCATCGGCAGCTCGAATCCACCACGGACCACCGTATCGCGGTCCGTTACCCGGGGCCCGGCCACGGCACTCGCTCCCCCGGCTGGTGCATCACCGCGCGCACCCGTGGCGATGTCAAGACGAGCACGGAGCAAGAGCCTGTCGCTCGCGACGTCGATGCGCGTAGTCGAGTGCGCTGGCCACTTCGCGCGCGATGCGCACGGCGTCGGCGACGGGCAGCTGGCGTTCGCGTTCCAGTCGCGCGCGCAGCGTTTCGCCGGTCACGAGCGGCATCACGTAGTACAGCAAGCCATCGGCGTCGCCTGAGTCGAGCAGCGGGAGAATGTGCGGGTGTTGCAGGCGCGCCGTGGTGCGGATCTCGGTTAAAAAGCGTTCGCCGCCGAGGGCCGCGCCCAAGTCGGGGTGCAGCACTTTGATCGCGACGTCACGATCGTGCTTGAGATCATGCGCGAGATAGACGGTGGCCATGCCGCCGGCGCCGAGTTCGCGGTCGATTGTGTAGCGGTCGGAGAGGGCGGCGGTCAAGCGATCCGTTTGGAGCGTCATGTTCGATCTATGCGTCTGTTGAAGCCAATGCCCACTGCGCTTGCACTCCCAGCACGTCGATCCAGCGCCCGATGTATGCCAGATCCACGTCGCCCTGACGGATGCGAAGCAGCGCCCGGACGTCCTCGATCTGCCGGGCTGACGCACCCCGCTTCGCCCACTCCAGCTTTGACAGCAGCACATCCTCGAGGGTCGCGACGTGCCGCATGGTGCCGAAGAGCTCTGCGGCCGTCCGACGCCCGAACTCCTCTTCGCTGAATGGCCGGTCCTTGCGAATGATCAGATCCGCTTTCCAGCCCGTTCCCGGATCAATCACGTTGAACACGGTGCGGTGACGGAGCGCATCATGAGCGGCCTCACGAGACACGTATGCGCCAGACGCTTGCACCCGCGCCACGAAGAGGTCGAGCTGACGAACCGTCGGATCGATCACAAAATCGACATCCATCGTGGCGCGACTCGCCCCGTGGAAAGCCGTCGCCACAGATCCGGTGAGCATGAACGGAATGCCGGTTTCGTGCAGCGTATCGCACGCGGCGCGCAGCAGGGCCTCGAGCGTCACCCGACGTCGGCGCGCTGACGAGCGGTGGCTGGTATCAGTGTTTCACCCGACAGCAACTCCACCAATTGCAGCGTGGAAAAGTCGGGGTGGTGGCGCCGCAGCGTGGCCAACGAGAGCGTTCGCATCTGCTCGCTCAGTACCAGCGCTTGCCGCACCCGCTCGGCAGGTGCAGTTCGCAGAATCGCGTCACGAACGACTGCGGCGGCCTCGGGGCTCGTATCATGCATGTGTCAGAGACGTGTGTCATGCCGGCAGCGGAGCGCCCGGCACGATACCAAGCAGAAAATCGGCCAACGGGAATATGCTGAGCGGCCCCTGCTGTTGCCTGAGCGGACTGTCCGTGAGCACGATGAGCCGCGCCTCGGGGAACTCGTCGTGGAACGCCAACAGTCCCCGGCGGTCGGCCGGGCGCAGCGTCTGACCACTCTTCACCTCGACCGCCACGAGTCCGGTATCGGTCTCAACGACGAAATCGACCTCGAGTCCGCCGGTGGTGCGCCAGGTGGACAGGCGGGCATCACGTTGCCCCGCGCACCAGGCCGCCAGGTGCTGATATACCAGCCCTTCGCGGGCCGCACCGATCGCGTCCGGGGCGACCCGCGCGCTGTCCGACGGGCGGAACGCGGCAGCAATGCCCGTGTCGGCGAAGTACAGCTTGGGCTGCGCCGCCAGCGCTCGGTGCGACGGCCGCGCACTGAACACGGGGACGCGCGCGATCAGGAACATGGACTCGAGCACGTCGATCCAGTCGACGACCGTGCTCTTCTTCACCGCGGCGAGCTGGGCGATCGCGGTGGGACTGATCACGCTCCCATGCGAGAGCGCCAGCTGCTCGAGCGCGCGCGCGAATCCGTCGAGCTGCCGCACCCGCGCTTCAGCGCGCACTTCATCGAAGACCGCCACGGTGGCGTAGTCCGCCAGCGCCTCTTCCGCACTTTCGGCCGTCCAGATGACCGGCAACAATCCGATCCGCTGGGCCACACTCAGCGAGAACGCGTCGCCCAGTTCCGCCGCGAGAAAGGGCGACATGATGCGTCGTCCTGCGCGTCCGCCCAGCAGGTTGACACCAGCGCGATGCAACGAGCGCGCGCTGGAACCGGTGAGGAGAAATCGGCGCGCTGGCTCACGATCCATGCGCTGGTGCACCGCGTCGAGGATCGCCGGAACGCGCTGCACTTCATCGATGACGACCCACCGGTCGACCGCGGCCGCGTCGAGGGTCTCATGCAGGCGCTCCGGTTCGGCGGCCAACATGCGCGCGACCGGTCCCGAACGCAGGTCCAGCAGGAGAGCATCCGGGAAGCACTGCTGGGCGTACGTCGATTTTCCGGTTCCCCGTGGACCGAACAGGAAGGTGCTCCGCGTGGGCGCGGGGCTGAGGCGTCTGATCGGGGGGGCGGGTGGAATCAGGGGGGGCATGATTCAAATTGGACGTTTATACCGTCCAAAACAAGCTGAAACAGACGCCACAACCGTTCGGGACGGCACTCATCGATTGGCCTCGTCCACCGCGCGTTTCATCTGCTTCACCCAATCCGGCACCACACGGATGTAATGCCCGAGATTCTCGGACGGCGATTGCAAGTAGATCAGGTCGCCGCCGCTGGCGAGCGCGTGCGACCAGCCGGGCGTGTCGTTGAAGCGCGGATCGCGGATGATCAGCTCCGGCGTCGCCACCGGTGCATTCGCATTCGGACCGATCCGAGCCCGATGGAACGACGCCGACACCAGGTACCGCCGATCCATGGCGGGCCACGGCTACAGCTGTACGCCCGTCACACCGGGGCTCTGATATGCGATCCATCGACGGTTCGGCGAGATCGCCGCGAAGTAGGCGTTGAGCGGCACCGAATCCACGGTAGCCGGCGTGCGGCTGGGATCGATGAGCAGGATCCCGATCTCCTTCTCGGAGGTGCCGACCAGGAGCAGATCGGGCGCGATGAAGGCGGAGACCTGGCCGCCCGCAGCCCGACCGAACGCCATCAACTGCCGCGGCTCTCCCGGTGCGTCGAGCTGGCGCAGGAGGAGCCGTTCATGGCTCGTGTCATCGTTCTTGGTGTAGGCGAGCGCGCGGCCGTCCGGGCTCCACGCGGGCGCCCCCAGGTAGAAGCCGGCGTCGTGCGTCTCGCGCGTGCCGCTCACGAGATCGTAGACGCGCAGCTCCTGCTGCTGCGTGCCCTCGACCACGGCAGCCAGCCGACGTCCGTCCGGCGACGGTGCGTACCGCAGGAAGGCCGCCGCCTCCAACGGCAGCGGTTCTACCGCCTGCTGCGTCACGGCGACTTCCCGTTGAGCTTCGCCTGCACCTCGGCCCCCCAGTTCGTGACCTGGACGAGCTGGTCGATCCGCTGCACGACCGCGGGACCGGGCTGACCCACGGAGCGCAGGAACACGAACCGTTTGTCGTCGGGCGCGACCGTGTAGCTCATGATGAAGTCCGAGAAGCGCACGAAGCCGGCCGTACTGAATAGCACCGTCTGCGCGCCCATGGTGAATGTCGCGCCAGGCAGTACCGCCGCTGAGACGAGCGCGTTGGCGTTGTTCCGGTAGAACAGTTCGCGGCCGCTGTGGGCCCACCGCGGATTGACGCCGCCCCCCTGCGATACCTGCCAGCGCCCGGCGCGCACGTCGGGATACGGGCTCACGTACACCTCGTAGCGCCCCGATTCGGTGGAGGCGTACGCCAGCCACCGCCCGTCCGGCGAGAGCGTCGGATTCGTCTCGTCGGCCGTCGGCGACGCCAGGACGTTGGTCGTGGTGGAGTCTCCGAGTTGCCAGGCGACGATGTCGCGGGACCGGCTGCCGAGCGCGAGGACTCGCAGCAGGAACCGCGTGGTGTCGGGGGTCACGACGACTTCGACCACTGAGAGGCTGGCGAGCGTCAGCCGCGAGTCCACGGGGCCTGTCGCGTCGCTGCGTCGACGGCGCAACGCTCCCGACGCCTGCACTCCGCCCGAGGTGTAGAACACCGTCTGTCCATCCGCCGACCAGGCGGGACTCACGTTATCCCCCTCGAACGTGAGCTTGGTGAGCGTGAACGGCGCCCGGTCGAGTTGCTTGATCCAGATGTCGTGCTGCACTCCGCTCGGGCGATCGATCGCCACCGCCAAGCGGCGTCCGTCGGGGGAGAGACCCAGAGGATTCCCTCCATCGCCGTTGAAGGACGCCGTCCACGCGGTGTCGACCGCCATGGTCGCTCCCGATCGCGTGACCCAGACCGGTTGCGCGATCGCGGCCACCGGCACGTTCGTGCCGGAGCCCGGTACGTACATCACAGAGCCGCCGGCCGACACGGTCATGTCCGCAGGAAATATGCTGGCGCGAACGCCGTCCATGATCGGCATCGGCGGTCGCGAGAAGGTCAGCGTCTTCAGGTCGAACGGGGCCGCGAACACACCGCCGTCCCGTCGGACGAATGCCACCACTCCGCCCGGCAGCGACCAGGCCGCGGAGACCTCGTCCACGAGCAACGCGGCCGAGGTCGAATCGGACCGCAGGTCGAGGACGCGAAGCTCCGACGCATCGGTGCAGGTGTTCCTGCACACGATCAGGAGCGCGGCCTTCCCGCTGGGGAGTCCCGCAATCCCACCGATGGCCGTGCGCGCGGTGGGCCCGAAGAGGGTGGCTCCCGTGATCGTGCGAGCTGGGCCGCCGTCCGGCCCCACCACCCGGATGCCGTCCCTGGTGTCCCTATAGAGGATCGATCCCGACTCGAGCCATGCCAGCTTCGCCGTCTGGACGCGCGAGGAATCACCGATGGTGATCGCCGAGCCGCCAGTGCGCGGGATCTTCTTCACCGTGCCGTCGCTGCCGACGAACGCGATCCACGCCCCGTCGGGCGAGAAGGTCGGGGCGCTGGCGATCCCGACGGTTCCGGCGAGCGCGGTGGCGTCGAGCCGGTCGCGCTCCTTCGCGAACAGCTGCGTGCCGGCCGAGGTGCTGTCGATGAACACGATGGTCGCGCCGTCCGGCGAGATCGCTATTCTCTGCGCCAGCCGGCCGGCGGAGATCCGCTGGTTGTCCCAGAGCACGATGCGCTGGCGGCTCACGACGGTGGACGATGCATCCTTGCGCGAGCCCCAGAGCGCGGCGCCGGCGGCCACCGCCAGGAGCATCGTCGTGGTGACGGCGAACAGGCGCACGGACACGCCACGGTGGCCGGCGCTCGCCGGGCCGACCGCGCCCGCCATGCTGACGTTCGTGTAGCTCGCGTCTCCCAGCGCCTCCGCGAACGCC
>JANOTB010000004.1:0-5322 GCA_031416115.1 Gemmatimonadota bacterium | reverse complement strand
GTCGTGACGACCCCGCCCTTGGTGACGCTCTGGAGCCGGTTCCAGGGATCGTAGCTCGCCGCCGTGAGCGCGTAGGGGGCCGGCGTAGTGAGCAGGTTCCCATTCGGATCGTAGGTGAAGCTCCCCGTCTCGGCGTCCCACGTCTCGCTCGTCGGCGCGATCGCATCCGTCACGCTGCTCTGCCGATTGCTCGCGCCGGGGTAGCTGTAGGTCAACTGATCGACCAGCGTCGCGGCGGACCGATACCGCCGGAGCGCGGTGAGGTTCCCGGCGCCATCGTAGGTGAGGTTCGCGAGGTCATAGGCCAGCGTGCCCGTCCAACTCGACCCACTCCAGCTGGAGAAGTCTGCGCCCTTGAGCCGGTTGAGCGCATCGTAGTTCGCCGCGCCGATGACGTAGCGGTAGCGCTTGGCCGTCGCCGGCGTGCCGGCCTGGTAGAACTCCGTTTCCGACACCGTCCCGTTCGCGTGATAGGCGTAGCGGGCCGAGAAGGGGTAGCTCAAGAGCGCCGGATCCCCGATGCGCTCCAGTTGCTCGCGGATGGTGTAGCGGAACGGGACGAGGGGGCCACCCGCGAACTGTCGATCCTGGATTTCGCCGCTCGGGCGGTACGTATACGTGACGTCGGCCGTCGCGGGCTTGGTCGTCGTGGTCGAGGCGAAGACCTTCCAGAGCAGCCCGCGGTCGTCGTAGTCGCTCCACTGGTGGAACGCGGTGCTCCCCACCGTCAGCGATCGGAGCGTCAGGGCGCCGCGGAGATCGTAGGTGGAGGTCGCCACGGTGTTGAGCGCGGCAAGCACACTCGCCGCGGCGTTGTCCTGCATGTACTGAAACCGGGTCGAGACCCGGCCGTCGGCGTCGTAGCTGAAGAGCGTCACCTGCCAGGCACCGTTCGAGCGACTCGCTTCGGCGGCCAACCGCCCCGCGACGCGTTGCAGGGTGAGCGGCGTCAGTTGCGCGCTGAACAGGCTCCATGGGAAGGCGGCCACGGACGGCTCGGCGTCGTACGCGTTCACCGTCAGCCAGTGCGCCGTCGTGGTCTCGAGCGCCGGCGCCGCGCCCGCATCCGGATCGAGCGCGGCAAGACTGCCCGCGCCTTGCCCGACGATCAACGGCCGTCCGGCGAAGTCGTAGGTCGTGAAGAACACCAGTCCCGCGGCGGCCTGATTCGCGTCCTGAGCGTAACGCAGGTTCCCGGCCCGATCGTACTCGCGCGTGCTGTTGCCCGCGTCGGCAGTCGCGGTCGAGACGGGCAGTCCGCGCGTGCTGAAGGTCGTCGTCGTGAGGATCCCGCGGGGATCGGTCGACTGGATGCGACGCCCCGCGACGTCGTGCGTGAGCAGCGTCGTCGTCTGCTCGGCCGCGCCGTAGCCGAGCAGGGAGCGCGCCGGATGCTCCAGGACGTTCGCGTACGCCCGCGTGATCTTCCCCGATTCGTCGGTCGTCGCGGTATAGACCTGCTGCAGCGCCGCGTCAGTCCCGTACGCGACCAGACGGAACGCCGTCGCCGAGGTCCCGAGGAAGGGTGGCGTCTCCCGCGCCACGCGTCCCAGTGGGTCCGCCGTGTACGCGGTCGAGTCGTAGGGCCTCGCGTTCGAGACGCTGTGGTAGGTGTTGTACGCGGCCGTGGCATTCGCCGCGAAGCCCGCGTCGTAGCCCGCCGTGGTGCGGGTGTAGGGCTTCCACGCCCGCATCGGGCGTCCCATCGCGTCGTACTGCGTCGCCGTCACGTAGTACGTCGCGCCCCCTTGCCGCACGGTCTGGATCGGTCGCCCGAGGCCGTCCACGTACGCGGTCGTCACCACGCTCTTCGCGGTCGGTGTCTGCTGGAGGTAGGTCGTCGTCGTGATCGCGTTCGGCGAGGCCGGGGCGAAGGTCCAGCCGTTCGCACCGGTGCGCGAGTAGCTGTAGGCCTGCTGCGCGACGAGCACGCTGTCGTGGTTCCACTGGGCGCTGAATCGACCGAAGAGGTCGTAGCCGAAGTGCGCTTTCCGGCCCGCCTCGTCGGTGAGGCGCCTGAGGGCGCCATCGCTGTTCCAGTCGAGCGTGGTCACCAGATCCGCGAGCCCGGCGGCGTCCTTCACGCGCGTCACGGTGGTCAAGAACGCCGCATTCGCGTTGCCGCCATAGGCGTAGGTCGTGACCTTCCCGCGCGGATCCGTCAGCGTGAGCAGTCGCCCCCACGCGTCGTAGGTCGTGGCCGTCTCCTGCAGCACGTACCGGCTGTCCTTCACAAGTCCGCCGGCCCCGATGCCCGCGGGTACGAGCGCGCTCGCCGGCGACAGCGCGTCGAGCGCGAAGGTCTGGTACGGCAGCACCTGCCCGGCGGGCGTCGTCCGGTACGTCGTCAGCGACGCCTCGACCGTGAGCAGACTCGCGGTGGAGTCGTGCAACGCGCGCTCGAGGACCACTCCCGGCATGTGAGCACTACCCTGCATCGCCGCCACGGCCTGCGACTCGGGATCGGCGGATCCGCTCGCAAAGTCTGCCGGGTACCTGAAGCGCGTCACCTTCGTGGTGCCTCCAGGCGCGGTCTCGCGCTCGCTCGTCACCTGCGCATGCGCCGGATTGCCGTACTCGAACGTGCGGCTGGTCACGATACCGTTCGCGCCCCCCGCGTCGAATGCAGTCACCCACACGCCCGTCGGTCGCGCCCAACCGGCCTCGACCTCGAACGCGTTGTGGGCGTAGATCGAGCCTTCCATGCCGCTGAAAGCATTGATCGACATCGCCCGGAGCAGGCGCACCAACAGCGGCTGCACCGTCGGAGACGCCTCGAACGCCCAATCGCTCAGTTGCGCGCGCTGTCGCTGCCCGCTCGCATTCAGTTCATCGCGCGTGGTCTCATGTCCGCGATACCACTCACGCGAGGTGCGTCGCGCGCCCGGCCATTGGGCCCCCTGAATGGGCGCGTCCGGCACGTTGAAGGCCGTTCGGAAGGCGTACTCGGTCCGGCCGAACTGGCCGTTGGCCCCGAGCAACACGGTGACATTGCGATACCCCACACCGCCACCGCTCCCCAGTGGCGTTTTTGAACTCGTCGAACGCGAGTAATACGAACAGGACGCGGTGGAGACGTAGTAATCGTAGTCCGGCTCGACGCTCACGACGCCGCTCGATCGCGTCGTGTCGGTCGCGAGTACGTAGCGATAGCGACGGACCGTGGTGTCGCCCATCGCGCTCACGTCCCGCAGCTCAGCGAGGCGCACGCCACCGATCGCCTTCTTCTTCGTCACGGTCCAGTCCTGCCACGACACGCTGATCTGCGCGTACCCGCCGATGAACTCCTCGGCCGCATGCAGCGTGTACGAGCCCACGGGGAGCGAGACGCTGTACGTGCCAGGGGCCGTCCAGCTCTGCACCCCGACGATCTCGGCGTACGGGCAGCCGAGCTGCGTGCCGCACGCAGGGTCCATGTTCACGGTGACCGTCGCCTGGATCGTCGCCGTTCCGCCGACCGTGAATGGCGTCGTCACCGACCCTTCATTGAAACCGGCGAACGCACTCGCGTACTGCGGCGGCCCCGCCCCCGCTGGCGCGGCATCGACCACGCCGACCGTGCCGTAGTCGTTCGACTCATACGCGAACGCCGTGTATCCGCCCGTGGGATACGTGATCCGCGAGAGCATCCCCACCCGCGCCGACGTGCCGTCGGCCGACCGGTCCGCGCCCGGCAGCGCGGCCCCTGACGGCGTGATCCCCGGCGGGATCAGATCCGTATTGGTGGTCTTGCCGTTGAAGTACCCCAGGTGATCCTGTGCCGCCGACGTGCGCACGGGAAAGGCACCGGGCTCGTACTGCAAGTCGAAGGCGGGGAGCGCGGCGCCGTTGCGATCCTTTTCGGCCACCGACTTGAGCGTGAGACGACCGCCGATCGAATAGTCCTGCGTGAGCTGGAACTCCCGCAGCACCGTGCCAGTCGGCGTCGCGACCACGATCCGATCGAGCCGAGGCTCCTGTGGCACTCCGGTGAGCGACAACGCATCCGTGCGCAGCGCACTCGCCGCCACGAACCGCAGCGTGTGCGTCGCGCCGCGAATGGAGTCGAGGCGCTGCGTGAGCACGCCGTAGTTGTTGATCGCTTCAAATGACGGCGGCACGCAGGCCACCGGATTGCTCACCACCTGGTCGAACTTCTCCTTGTACGTGCCCTGGCCGTGGGTCGCCGTGTACGCGGTGTAGTGGAAGGCGAGGCTGTCCCCGCCAGGCGAGATGATACGCGTGAGCTGCCACGTCGTGACGTAGGTGTCGCCGTAGTGCGCCGGGATCTCACCCCCGGGGTTCGTGACGTTGTAGTCGGTGTTCGTCTCCATCGCGCCGAAGGTGTAGCGCGTGCCGTCCTCGGTCGTGATCTCCCACGACGTGATGTTGCCCGGGCTGTTCGGCACGATCCGCACCTTCTGGTACGGGATCGTGCGCACCTCCTGCGACGTCGGTGAGCCGTTCGTCGGGCCCATGACGAACTGCCCCGAGCGACCCGCGAACGAGAAGACGTACTGGTCGGGCTCGCCGTCGATCGTCTCGTTCAGCAGCGCCGTGAGCGTCGTGCTCGACGGGGTCGGCCAGTTGGTCGCCGACCACCAGTTGTGCCCGGTCCAGTAGTACCCGTTGGTCGACTCATCTGCGAGCCCGCGCACCGTGCGCGTAATCGCACCGCCAGCCTCGAGCGCCCACCCCATCCCCACCCAGCCGCCAATCTCCTCCACGCGGATCCCGCTCGCGTGATACCGCAGCGCGATCGGCACCTCGAGCGTGCGCCCGCGCAGCGTGAAGATCGGGATGCCGACGTCGGGCGTCCCCGTGGCCAAACTCACCGGGACATCGCCGAACTTGCCCAGTGACGCCGCGCTCGGCGACGGCAGGCTCACGCGCATGGTGCCCGTCTGGGCGTTCGCGACGGCGGCGCTGCAGCCGAGCACCATCACGATCCTGAGCATCGTTCGACGTGGCACGGGTGGCACCTCACGCGGGTCAAAGGCTAAGCACACGATTGGACCAGGTACAGCAACAATCAACCCCTGTGGCATGTTACAGGGGGGGGGGTGATACGCACCCCTTGGTTTCACCTGTCCAACCCGTCCCGCTCGCCCATTCAATAGAGTGCAGCCGTGTGTCGCGACCATGATTTCGCACTATCTTCGCCGCATGCCCGCGCCCCACGCCACCTCGAGCACCCCCGCATTCGCCTTCCTCGGCGGACGTCTCTGGCTCGACTTCGTGAACACCGACGACGCGCGCCTCAACGTCCGCACGGACACCATCGCCAGCTTCGATCGCTTCGTGGACTGGCTCGCCGCGGCCCACGTCCTCGACCCCGAGCGC
>JANOTB010000003.1:0-4309 GCA_031416115.1 Gemmatimonadota bacterium | reverse complement strand
GCGCACGCGCCCCACGTGCGCGAGGCCGACGAAGCCGTGCGGATCGGACCGGCGCCGGCGAGCGAGAGCTACCTGAAGGGCGACCACATCATCGCGGTGGCAAAGGCGATCGGTGCGGACGCGATCCATCCGGGGTACGGCTTTCTCTCCGAGCGCGAGTGGTTCGCGCGCGCGGTGCGCGAGGCGGGACTGATCTGGATCGGCCCTCCGGCCGAGGCGATCGCGGCGATGGGCTCCAAGACGGCCGCGCGTACGCTTGCGATCGCGGCCGGTACGCCCGTGGTGCCAGGCACGACGGAGGCGCTGCGCGACGCCGCGGAGGCCGCGGAGATCGCGGCACGATTCGGCTATCCGGTGCTGCTCAAGGCCTCCGCAGGCGGTGGCGGCAAAGGCATGCGCCTCGTCCGCGAACCGGGTGAGATCGCGGCGGCGCTCGCCTCGGCGCAGCGCGAGGCCAAGAATGCCTTCGGTGACGACGCGGTCTACGTGGAGAAGTACATCGAGGGGCCGCGGCACGTCGAGATCCAGATCCTCGCCGACATGCACGGCAACTGCGTCGCGCTCGGCGAACGCGAATGCTCGATCCAGCGCCGGCACCAGAAGATGATCGAGGAGGCGCCGAGCGTGGCGGTATCGCCCGAGCTGCGCAAGCGGATGGGTGATGCGGCGGTCGCAGCGGCGCGCGCGGCCGGCTATGTGAACGCGGGTACGTGCGAGTTCCTGTTGGCGAAGAACGGGGAGTTCTACTTCCTTGAGATGAACACCCGCATTCAGGTCGAACACCCGGTCACCGAGTTGGTGATGGGCATCGATCTCGTGCAGTGGCAGCTCCGCATCGCGGCTGGTGAGGCGTTGGACTTCACCGAGGTGCCCGCACCCCGTGGATGGGCGATCGAGTGTCGCATCACGAGTGAGGATCCGGCCAACGGATTCCTCCCGTCGACCGGTCGCATCAACTATCTGCATATCCCGAGCGGGCCAGGAGTGCGCTGGGACGGCGGCATCGTGGTGGGCAGCGTCGTCGGGCTCTCGTACGATCCGATGCTCGCGAAGCTCATCGTCTTCGCACCGACCCGCCAGGCGGCGATCGCACGCATGGAAAGAGCGCTGCGCGAGCTGGTGATCGACGGCGTGGAGACGTCACGCGAGTTCCACCTGCGCGTTCTCGCCGACGCCGAGTATCGGCGCGGCGCGGTGGACATCCAGTGGCTCGAGAAGCGCCTCCCGACCTTGCTCGCGACCGCGCCGCCTGCGGAGACCGTGCGCGCGGCGGCGATCGCGGCGGCGCTGATCGCTGATCGCGAGCGCGGCGCCACGTCGCTGGCGACCGCGGCCGTCGCGGCGCGTGCCGTCGCGGCGCGTGCTGACGCGGCGCGTGTCGACGCGGCGGGCACGGCGCCGGCTTCATCGGACTGGGCGCGCGCGGCCCGGCTCGACGGGCTGCGACGCTCGTGAGCCTCTCGACGATCGAGATCGCGAGCCTCGCCAATGGTGGGGACGGCGTGGCTCGGCAGGACAAGCTCGTCGTGTTCACGCCGCGCACCGCGCCCGGCGATCTCGTCGAGGTCGACGTGCGGGTGGAGGGCCGCGTGGGGCGGGGAACGCTCCGGCGCGTGCTGCGGGCGGGTCCGGGGCGAGTCGAGCCGGCGTGCGCGCACTACGCCCCGCCCGATCGTTGCGGTGGCTGCCAGTGGCAGCATGTGTCCCTCGACACGCAGCGCGCGGCCAAGCAGCAGATGGTGGCCGACGCGTTCGCGCGGATCGCCAAACGGCCGGTTCCCCTGCCGGAGATCCATGGCGGCGATGGGTGGCGTTATCGTCGCTCGCTCACGCTCGCGATCCGTCGCGACGGCGCGCGCACCTGGGCCGGTCTGCGGGCACATGACGATCCCGAAGCCGTCTTCGCGCTAGTCGATTGCCAGATCACCGATACGCGTGTGGTAGAGGCCTGGCGCGCGATCCTCACTGCCGCCGACCATCTGCCGCCGGGCGATCGTCTGCGCGGTACGGTGCGGTGGCTCGATGCGCGACCGCTCTTCGTGCTCGAGGGCGGCAGCGAGTGGCCGGCACTCGGCGCGTTCCTCGATGCGGTGCCCTCGCTCGCCGCCGTCTGGTGGCAGGCCGAGGGGCGGAGACGGCGAATCGTCGCCGACCGACGACCGTCGGCGCTGCCGGGTGCGTCGTTCGTTCAGGTGAACGCCGACGTCTCGACGCGCATGCAGGCCGACGTCCTCGCTGCGGTGCTCGCGTACGCGCCGAAGACCGTGGTGGACTGCTACAGCGGCAGCGGTGATCTCGCGCACGCGCTCGCCTCGCATGGTGTGCAGGTCGCGGCCGTCGAACTCGACGAGGAGGCGACCGCGTGGGCGGCCGAGCGGTTGATCGCGCCGTCGCGCGCGATCGCCGCACGCGTGGAGGAGGTGTTGCCGCGGCTGCTGCCCTGCGATGTCGTCGTCCTTAATCCGCCGCGCGCCGGTGTCGACGCGCGTGTCACCGCCGCACTCACTGCTCAACCGCCCAAGGCCATCATCTACGTGAGCTGTGATCCCGCGACGCTCGCCCGCGACGTGGCGCGACTCGCGGGGTGGCGCGTGCGGAGAACGACCTGCTACGACATGTTCCCGCAGACCGCGCACGTCGAGACCGTCTGCGAACTCATCCCGGAGGCGGCATGAAGTATCTCGTCGATGTGAACGGCGCACGCGTCGAGGTCATGCTCGATCCCGATGGTGTGACGGTCGATGGCACGCGGGAGATGGCGCATCTGGCCGACGTGGAGGGCACGCCAGTGCGCCTCGTCACGATCGGCGGGGTGCAGCATCGCGTGATCGCACGCCGGAGCGGTGCGCGCGGCAACTATGCGCTCTGGATGGACGGCTGGCGGTTCGACGTCGAGGCGCTCGACGAGCGGACCCGCGCGATCCGCGAGCTCTCCGAAGCCGACCGGGGGCCCACCGGCCCGGCTCCGGTGGTCGCGCCGATGCCTGGGCTCATCGTGCGCGTGCAGGTCGCCGTGGGCGACCGGGTCGAGGCCGGTCAGGGCGTGGTCGTCATGGAGGCGATGAAGATGGAGAACGAGCTCCGCGCCCCAGCGGCGGGCACGGTGCGGGTCGTGACCGCCGTGGCCGGCGTCGCCGTGGAGAAGGGCACGCGCCTGGTCGAGTTCGAGCTCGGGGCGTAGTGTCCGCATTTTCCGCAGCGTGGTGTCCTCGTGCACGGTCTCCGATGGGATCCGTGTCGGCGGCGGTGATCACCTGCTCCTGCGGCTGGTCGAGGTCGCCATTCGGACTGTCATTGGATTGGATGCTCTGAACGGATAGAGAGACGGGAGGGTCGAGCATGACGACAGGCAGGAGTCGCCGCCGACGGACCCCGACCCGCGAGCGGCGAATCTGGAGAAGAACGCCGCCGGTCGCGAGAGAAGGGCAGCCGGAGGGCACCGGCGGGCGGGCAGGTCGATCCTGGGTGCTGCGAGGCTCAACGAGGGCGCTGCAAGGTCGAACGCGGGCGTTGCAAGACGACTCTCGAGACCGACGAGGTGAGTCGAGGGAGCGCCGAGGTCGGTCGAGGACGCGACGAGTCTCGTCGAGCGAGCGACGGGACGGAACGAGGGCGCGACGGGGCGCTCGGAGTTGGCGACGAGGGAGCTCGAGTGACCGACGAGGTCAGCTCACGAGGCTCCCGGCACGGTCGAGCGTCCGGCGAGGTGCGCCGAGGACGCGGCAAGGCGAGTCGAGCGCGCGACGAGTCTCGTTTCGGGAGCGGCGAGTCGACCAAAGTCGGCCCCGAGACGAGTTCAGGCGACTACGACGCTCTTCAAGTTCGGCCGCCCGTGACGGACGCACATGGGCGGGCACCCCCGGGGGCGATTGCGTCCATTCACATCCATTAGGAGGGAGGGCACGATGGAAACGAGACAGCGGCAGGTGGTGGAGGCGTTCCAGCGGGTGCGCGCGTTCCTCGACGAGCACCCGGCGACGTTGACGCTGTCGTACGCGAGCGCGTTGGGGATGCTGGACGACGTGATCGAGAAGGTGCGGTCGCGCGCAAAATAGAGTACCGCTGGCCGCCGTGTCGTTCCGGGCCGTCCGGTCCGACAGTTTGGATCTGCGCTGAGGTTACGGCGGCGGACTCGGTTAGTCGGTCGGCGCGTAGCGGGACGTGAGTTTGGGGTTCGCGGCGGTTTAAAACGGTGTGGTGATAAAGGGGCGGCGGGGAGAAAGAAAAAATCTTTAATGTTATTGACAGCCTTGAGCCGGGAGGAAACACCCCGGGAGAATCTGGTATTAAGCTGGCATATAGTGTAGCC
>JANOTB010000002.1:0-7240 GCA_031416115.1 Gemmatimonadota bacterium | reverse complement strand
GACGCAGCTCGGCGTGGACGAGGCGGTGCGCTTCGCGAGCGACGTGGCCGACGCGCTGCATCACGCACACACGCTCGGCGTGATCCATCGCGACATCAAGCCCGAGAACATCCTGCTGGCCAATGGCCGTCCGATGGTCGCCGACTTCGGGATCGCACTCGCGGTGAGCGCGGCCGCGGGCGGACGGATGACCGAGACCGGCCTGAGCCTCGGCACGCCGCACTACATGAGCCCGGAGCAGGCGACGGCGGAGAAGGAGATCAGCGCGCGCTCGGATGTGTACTCGCTCGCGAGCGTGCTCTACGAGATGCTCGCCGGCCAGCCGCCGCACCTCGGCGGCAGCGCGCAGCAGGTCATCATGAAGATCATCACCGAGCAGGCGGCGGTCGTGACGACGCTCCGCAAGTCGGTGCCGCCGAACGTCGCCGCTACGCTCGTGCGCGCGCTCGAGAAGCTCCCTGCTGACCGATTCGAGAGCGCGCACGAGTTCGCGCGGGCGCTTGGCGATCCGGGGTTCCGATACGGGATGCAGGGCACGGCGGCAACAGCGAGCGCTTCGCATCGCGACCCGTGGCGGATCGGTCTCGCGGCCGTCGCGCTGCTCGCCATCGGCTGGGCGCTCTGGGCGAGCTCGCGCAGTGTGAGCGTCACCGACGGCGCGCTCGCGCGGTTCGCGCTCGCGACGCCGGTCGGGCAGGAGCTGGTGGTGACGGGCGGGACGCGCGTAGCCTTCGCGCCGGACGGGCAGTCGTTCGTGTACACGGGCCCCGGGGCCCGCGGCGCGCGGCTCTGGCTGCGTCGGATGAACGAGCTGACGGCGACGCCGATCATGGGCACCGACGGCGCGTCGAGCCCCACCTTCTCGCCCGACGGCAAGGAGATCGGGTTCGTCAACCTCACGCCGTTCTCGCTCAGGGTGGTCCCGATCGACGGCGCCCAGGCGCGCACCGTGCTGCCGGGGCGCACGTCGGGCGGCGGCCTGGCGTGGGCCTCCAACGGTGACATCTACATGGATGTCGGCACCGGCCTCGGGCGCGCGCGGCCGGACGGCAGCGACTTCACGATGGTCATGACGCTCGACTCGGCGAACGGTGAGACGGGCGTCGCGTGGCCCGAGGCGCTTCCGGGCGACCGCGGAGTGCTCGTGCGCGTGCGGCACCGCGGTGAACCGCTGGCCAACTACATGATCATCGCCGTCGACGGCAAGAGCGGTGCGCGAAAGGACATCGTGCGCGGACTCGTCGCGCGCTACAGCCCGACCGGCCACCTACTCTGGATCACCGCCGACGGCACGCTGCGCGCACAGCGATTCGATCTCGACCGGCTCGTGCTCGAAGGCGATCCGATCACGCTCTGGAGCGGCATCCTCGTCGGCGGCTTCGGATCGGCCGACCTCGTCATCTCGCCCGCCGGCGACGCGATCCACACGGCCGGCGCGGTGCAAACGACTTTCTCGAACCTCGTCTGGGTCTCGCGCGACGGTTCCAGCGCACGACTCGACACGGTCACCGTGGACGGCTTCATCAGCGCGGTGGCGCTCTCGCCCACCGGTGCGTCGGTGGCCCTCGAGATGGTGCGCGCGTCCGCAGGCTCCGAGCTCACCAGGATCTGGGCCAAGCGAACCGACGGAGGACCGACGCAGCTCGTGACGAACGAGGACTCGCACAATCGCAACGCCGTTTGGAGCCCCAATGGTCGTGAACTGTTCTACTCGACCATGGGTGGGCAGATGATCCGGCGCCGGCGCGCGGACGGCAGTGGCACGGCGACCGACCTTCTGCAGGAGTTGCGCGGCGTGACCGGCCTCACGGTGACGCCCGACGGGAATACGATCGTCCTGGCCACTGCTTCTGACGGACCCGCGCGCTCCGACCTGCGGCAGTTCCGCCCGGGTGTCGATACGATCTCGGCGCCGCTGCTCGCTTCACCCGCGCAGGAGAACGATCCGTCGATCTCGCCGGACGGGCGATGGATCGCGTACGCCTCCACCGAGAGTGGCCGCTTCGAAGTCTATGTGAGTCCGTTCCCCGACGTGCAGACGGGGAAGGTCCAGGTGTCGTCGCAGGGCGGATCACGGCCCAAGTGGAACCGGCGCGGCGGCGAACTCTTCTACATCAGCGACTCGGGCGACCTCATGGCCGCGCGCATCACCACGGCGCCGGAGTTGTCGGTCACGCGCGTGGACCGGCTCTTCAGCACGCTGCGACTGGGCAGCTCGTCGGTCTACGACGTGAGTCCCGACGGGCGCCGCTTCCTCATGCTCGACGGCTCGTCAGGAAGCGGTGATGCATCGGCCGGACACATCGTGGTGGTGCCGAACTTCGCGGCGGAGCTGCGGCGGAAGCTGCCGTAGCTCCGCTCAGGGTTTCGCCGCCCGGGGTTTGAGCGCCGGATCGATCACCCTCGCGATCCCCTGCGCGAACGCCCGATGTCGAGCGTGTTGGGACTGAAGTCCCACCTCGACGCGTGATTGTCGAGCGAGAGCGTCGTGGCGCTCCCGCTTGCAGTGGTTCGCTGCGGTCGCCGGCGATTCGGCGCCGTACCATCGGTGCATGTCCCATTGCCAATCCCGCCAAGCCGAGCGTACCGTATGGCCATGCCCGCAAGAGTGCAGGAGCAGGAGTGGACCGCCGATCGTGCGCTCGCGCTGCCGAACGACGGCAATCGCTACGAAGTGCTCGATGGGGAGCTGTTCGTGACTCCGTCGCCGACGTGGGGGCACCAGTCGGTGCTGGAGGCGATCCTCCCGAGTCTCAGCGCTTACGTGAAAGAGCATCGTCTCGGTTGGACCCGGTGGTCTCCGGCCGACATCGTCTTCTCACCGCGCCGTCTTGTGCAGCCGGACCTGTTCGTCGTGCCAGCGCGCGATGTCGGCCCACCTCAGTCGTGGTCCGACGTGAAGTCGTTGTTGCTTGCCATCGAGGTCCTCTCACCGAGCACCGCCCGTGCGGACCGACATCGCAAGCGCGTGATCTACCAGAGCGAGGGCGTGCCCGAGTACTGGATCATCGACGGCGACGCGCGGCTGATCGAGCGTTGGCGGCCGCTGGATGAGCGGCCGGAGATCCTGTCCGGGGAACTGGTCTGGCAGCCGCGCGCCGACCTGCCGCCGTTCCGACTCGCTCTCCAGGATTTGTTCGACGACGCGGCGCACTGAGTTCGCGCCGCGGTTCGACGGTCAGGGCCGCGTCGCGGCCGGTGGCGCCTTGAGCGCCGGCTCGAGCACCCCCGCGATCCCGTGCGCGAACGCCCCCGGATCGGCGTCGCCGAGGTTCATCATCACGATCACGGTGAGCCCGTCGCCGACGTAGCGCGCGATGTACGCCTTGAAGCCTTGCCAGGCACCGCCGTGCTCGACGATGCGATGCCCGTTCACGTTCCCGAGCGACCAGCCGAAGCCGTACGGAGCGGTCGTGCCGTCATTCAGCCGGATCGGCGTCCACATCTGCGCGAGCGCGGCCTGCGGCAACACGCGATCACCGTAGAGTGCGGCATCCCACTTGGCGAGGTCGAGCACGGTCAGGTAGAGGGCACCGTCGGCCGTGGTGTTGAACTTGCGTGAGACCCACGACTGATTGACGATCGTGCCGGCCACCGATTCGTACCCTGCCGCACGATTGGGAACGATCACCGGCTCGTTGATGATCATCGCGGTGGTCATGCCGAGTGGGCCGAAGATCCGCTCCTCGAGTAGGTCGCCGTAGAAGCGTCCGGTCACTTTCTCGATGACGAAGCCGAGCATCACGTAGCCCGGATTGCTGTAGCGCCACCTGCTCCCCGGTACGAAGTCGAGCGGTTGTTCGCCGATGATCCGCGCGACCGTGCTGTCGGCGTACTCGAGGTGCAGATCGACTTTCTCGTAGAACTTCTCTGAGATGCCCGAGGTGTGCGACAGCATCTGGCGGATCGTGATGTCGCGCCAGGCGGCGGGGCCGTTGGGGAAGAACTTCGCGAGCCGATCGTCGAGGCTCAGCTTTCCCTCGCCGATGAGCTGCATCACGAGCGTCGCAGTGAACTGCTTGCCGACGGAGCCCGACTGAAAGACCGTTGCCGCCGTGACGGGGACGTTGTGCTCGAGGTTGGCACTGCCGAAGCCTTGCGCGCGGAGCAGGACGCCGTTGCGGACGACCGCCAGCGCGAGACCCGGGACGCGTTGTTTGACCATCTCGCTGCGGACGAAGGCGTCCACCGCCGACCAGTCGGAGAGCGCGGCGGGCGGTGTGCCGGTCTGCGCGCGTGTGGGCCGCGCATTCACAGAAAGGAGCAGGAGCGACGCGAGCAGGAGCGCGATCGCGGGCGGGGCATTCAGGCGCATTGGAAACGGCGTCCGGACAGGAGTGGATTCCCGAATATGACTCCGTGCGCACGGAAATGCACGATCCTCGCGTGGCGGCGCGCGGTTCAATCGCCGACTCAAGCGCCTGCGACTCAAGCGCCCGCGACTCAAGCGCCCGCGACGCGCTCCACCAGCTCCCGGGCGAACGCGATCTCGTCCTCGTTCACCATGTGTCCCATGCCCTCGTAGATGCGGCACGTGACCTCGGCGCCCATGCGCTCCAGCTGCGCCGCGCTCTCGCGCACTCGTGGTTCAGGGATATGGGCGTCCGTGTCGCTGCAGCCGAGGAAGATCGGCGTGCCGGCGAAGTCGCCGTCGGAGCTCCATTGCGTGCTCGGCGGTCCGATGAGTCCGCCGGAGAACACGAGCACGCCACCGTAGCGGCGCGGGAGTCGCTGCGCCGACGTTGCGGCGAGACAAGCGCCCTGCGAGAAGCCGAGGAGGATGATCCGCTCCGGAGGGATCCCCGCGGCGACGACCTGATCGATGAGCGCGTGGATCACGCTGATCCCCGATGAGATGCCTGGCTCGTTCTGTGCTGTCGGCGCCATGAAGCTCATGGGGTACCAGGTGCCACCGCTCGCGCCGGGCGCGAGGTAGGCGACGTCCGGGTGCGGGATCGCCCGTGCGAGATCGAGGATGCTCTGCGGCGACGCGCCGCGGCCATGCACCATGATCACTGCGGCGCGCGCCTCGGCGAGCGCGCGGCCGCGCGTCACGACCAGCTGTCCGGCGTGAGGTGGAAGCGCTACGGGCATCAGTAGGTGACCGGCGGGAGCAGTTGCTCGATCAGTGAGCGCCGCTGTTCTTCCCACGGTGGGAGCTTGAGCGCGCGACCCAACTCCGACAGTGGCTCGTCGATCGCGAAACCCGGGGGCAGTGTGGCGATCTCGTAGAGCACGCCGTTGGGTTCGCGAAAGTAGATCGACGTGAAGTACTGCCGGTCCATGACGTCGGTGACATTGAAGCCCATGGTGCGGAGTTCGCGCTGCATCCGCAACTGATCGTCGGGTGTGGCGACGGCGAAGGCGACGTGATGCACGGTGCCGAGCCCGTTGAGCGCACTCGGCGCGCCGCCGGCGTTGATGACCTCCACGAGGCGGCCAGGTGTGCCGTCGCCCATCGCGTATCGCTCGGTCTTCGCAGCCTCACCGACCTTGCGCGCATCGAGCAGCTGCGTGAGCAGCGCGCCGCTCGTGTCGGGTGCTCGTACGGTCATCGACACGCTGTGGATGCCGCGGATCGCCTGCGCGGCACTGATGTCAGGGCGCGTCCAGGGCGCGCGCCCGTCGCCCGTAGTGCCGACGATCCTGATATGCAGACCTGACGGATCGTCGAACGCGAGCGCGTCCTCGCCGAACGGTGTGGGATCGCCGGTGTAGGGCACATCTGCCGCGGCGAGTCGTGATCTCCAGAAGTCGATCGCACCTGCCGGTGCGCTGAACGACGTGACGTCGATCTGCCCCGCGCCGTTGGCACCGACCCGCACACCCATGCCGGCGTAGGGAAAGGTCGTCATGATCGTCCCCGGCTCGCCCGCTTCGTTGCCGTAGTAGAAGTGGTAGACGCCTGGGTTGTCGAAGTTGACGGTCTTCTTCACGAGCCGCTGGCCGAGCAGACCAACGTAGAAGTCGACGTCGGCCTGGGCGTCGCTCACGGTGGCGGTGACGTGGTGCAGGCCCTGAATGAGCGCGTCCATGCGGTGATCGTCGGGTGTGGGAAGGACCGAAAGATGACGGCCGTGCAAGCCGCAGGGGAGTGGGCGCGCGGCTACGTCATTCGGTGTGGCGTCTACGTCACCTGACCTATGCAAGCAGCGCTGGCGGCACGCGATCATGAGGGTGTGGGCGAGCGGTTGCCGATCTGCGGCGCTCATCGCCCTGCAAACACCACCCCCTGATCAGGAGTCGAAGATGCTCTGCTCCCTTCGCACGCTGTGCCGCAGCTGCTTCATTGGTACCGCGCTCATGCTCACCGTCAGCCCCGCCGTTGCGTCGGCACAGGCCGCAGGGGACCGACGCGTACCCAGCGCGACCACGCGCATGGAGCTCGCCGGCCCGCGCTTCGGCCTCACCTTCCTCTCCGCAGGCATCGTCAACAAGCTCGCCGAACGCGACATCGACGTCGCCGCGGTCATCACGCAGTTCGGCTGGCAGTTCGAGAAGCAGTTCCTCGGTGCCGGTGAGGGAACGGTGCCGGTGACCGAGTTCGTGATCCTCGTGGGCGGACTCGAACAGGGCCTCTTCCTCCCGAGTGCGACTTGGCTCGTGGGTCTGCGCTCAGTGAAAGGCACTGAGTTCGGGATCGGTCCGAACGTGACGCCTGCCGGCGCGGCGCTCGCAGTCGCCGTGGGAACCACGCTGCGCCGTGAGTCTGTAAACATCCCGATCAACGTGGCGATCGTGCCGTCGGCGAGTGGCGTGAGGGTGAGTGTGCTCACGGGGTGGACGATGCGGTGACTGCGCACGGGTCGATCAGGGCGCGGACTCTCTCTTGAGCACACGCCCTGACCGCCCCGCCACCGTCGCGCCGTTCTGCCAGACCGTCCGCCCATTCACCCACACCCGCACGATCCCGGTCGAGACCACATGCGGCTCGGCCGGCGTCGCGTTGTCGATCACGGTCGTCGGATCAAAGAGCACGAGATCGGCGAACTGCCCCGCCGCGATCGTCCCGCGCCGCGCGATCCCCACGTGCGCCGCCGAAAGGCTCGTCATCTTCATGATCGCCGTCTCGAGCGGCATCACCTGCTGCTCGCGCACGTAGCGCCCGAGCACGCGCGTGAACGCCCCGAACCCGCGCGGGTGCGCGCCGTCGAGCGCGCCGTCGGAGCAGAAGTTCGTCTGGTCCCACTGCATGAGCTTCACGATGTCGGGCTCGTCCATGCTCGTCGCGACGACGCTC
>JANOTB010000001.1:0-5917 GCA_031416115.1 Gemmatimonadota bacterium | reverse complement strand
GAGGAGATCGGTGCGCTCTATTTTTCACACGCGCAGGAGCGATTCGTCGTTCCAGAATCGGACCGCCTGCTCGACGCACAGGGGGTCGTACTTCACTATGGGTGCCCCGGCGGTGTGGTTCCGCGGCTGACGGAGTAGGCGTTCGGCTCCCTCGACTCGTCCGGTGGCGCGGTGCGCGGATTGACGTCAATTGGACGTCCCATGGACGTCAATTGCGTGTCAACGGCGGGGCGCCGATGCAGTAACCCGTTGATTCAGCGCGTGTTGCGAACAGGGAAGGAACGGCCCGGCGATTGCCATTGCTGATGGCAATCCGTCAGACACGCTCTGCACGTTCCTGCCCTGGAGGTTCGCTTGCGCTCCGTTCAACTCGTGCTTTCGTCGCTACTGTTTCTTGCCGTACTCCCCGCGGCGGCCTCGGCCCAACTTTGCGCGGACAACGACCCGTGTCCAGGCAATCACGCGCCGCAACTCTCGATCGCGATGCAACCGCGCGCGACGGACGATCCCACGCTCATGCTGAGCATCTTCGCCTCCGACGACGAGTTGCTCGCCATGGGGACCTGGCAACTCTGGTACAACGGCGTACTCTCGACCTGGATCGGCAATCCTGGGACAATCGATGATGTCGGCAACGTGCATACGTCCGTTTCGGCGATCGGGCCCTTCCAGCTCACCAGTGGGACGTTCTCGCTGATCTCGCGCATCTGTGACGCGCGGAACCCTGCCCAATGCACGGCGGACACCGTCACGGTCACGTACACGCCACCCCCGCCGCCCCCACCACAGTCCATCCCCGTGTTGGCGCTCGCGCAGCGTGGCGACGCGCGTGACGTCAACGTCGGCGGTGCGACATACGACTATGCGACGCCCGCCTACGTCAGTCTGAATACGCCGCGGAGCGTGGCGCTGCACTACGCAAGCGAGGCCGCGGATGCCCGTCGCGTCGTCCAGATCGACGCCACGATCCGCTCCGGGCAGATTCCGGAGCGGATCTCGATCCAAGTCGGACGATTCGACGGGACCGTCACGTGGCCCGAGGCGTTCTTCACGGGTGATACCGGCACCGTGCGACTGGCGGCGCGCATCAACGATGCGTGCGTGGGTGTCTCGGTCTGCGCCACGCGCTACTCGGTGACCGTCCGTGCGTACTACGGGATCAGCAATCCTTGGCAGACGACGATGACGGTCCGCCTGCTCCAGGAGGATGCGCGGACGAGTCGCTACGGCGCGGGGTGGACGGTCGCCGGGATCGAGCGTCTCTACCCGCAGGCGGGCGACGGCGTGGTGATCTCCAACGGGGCGGGGGTGCTGCAGTTCTTCGCCGAACTCTCGTGCACGCCGCCGGGAGAGTCACAGATCTGCGACTACACCGCCCCGGTCGGCGACGGCAGCACGCTCCGGCGCAGGCCGGCGCACCCGATCTATGGCACGCGCTACGTACGCGCGTGGCCGAGTGGGGATTCGACGTTCTTCGACGATGCGGGCCTCCCGCGCCGCGTGAAGACGCGGTTCGCCAGCGACGTGACGCGGCTGGCATGGTCCGCCGACGGACTGGGCGCGCGCCTCGACACCATTGTCGATCCGATGCAGCAAGCGACGCGACTGACCTACGAGTCCACGCAGGGCGGCTCGGCCTATGCGCCCGGCTCGCTCCGCTTCATCGACCTGCCGGACACACGGCGTGTCACGCTGCAGATCTCTAGTGCGGCCGCGGACCTGACACGCATCGATGGCCCCGATGGGATCCCGGACCTGCAAGCCACGTACGAAGCGACCACTCACCGCATGCTGTCCAACGCCGAGCGGCTCGGGGGATCGAGCGTGGCGTACGACGCCAGTGGACAGGTGTCGAAGGTGCTGGGCATCGCCGTGCCGCTCGAGAGCGGCGGGACGGGCGCCGACTCCGTCGTCGTCCTGCCGCTGTTGTCGAAAGCGTTGGCGGGATCGGCCGGCACCTACGCCGGCGCGACGGTCGTCGCTTTGCGCGTGGACAGCGCCTTTGTGCGCGTCGTGCAGTCGAACGGGTTCACGTCGACGGTGTGGCCGCACCGCTCGGGCGCGGCGGCGAAGGCGCTGACGCGCGCCGCCAACGGCGACTCGACGTCGAGTGCCGTCACCTTCAACGCGCTCGACTTGCCGACCGCGGTACTGACCGTGGGGCAGGCGCCCCTCACCTACAGCTACGACGGGACGGGGCGCCGCGTCCAAACGATCACGCAAGGACTCACCGAGCAGACGACCACCTATACCTACGGCCCGTTCGATCAGCTGCAGGCGATCTTCGTGAACAACGTGAAAATGAGCGAGGCTTTCTTCTCCGGGGCGGGCCTCGCGCCGGACAGCGTGAAATCGGATACGGCGAACACCGTGCGCTTCAAGTACGATGCGTACGGACGCTCCCGTGCGGTGCGGAACGCGCGACAGGAGCTCGACTCGGCGAACTACGACGACGCGCTGCTTGGCAACACCGCGACGCGCCTCTCGGTCGTCCCGAACGAGGCGCCGCGCATCACCACCTTCGACTACGACCCGTCAGGTCGCCCAGTGCAGGTCACGGACCACTTGGGTCGGGTGTACACGACGCAGTACGATCTGATGAACCGCGTGACGCGCCAGGTCGCGCTCGGCGCGGACACGGCGCGGTACACCTACGCGGATCTGCTGCGGAGCGCGCAGTTCATCGATCCGCAGGGGAACACGTACACCACGCAACTGAATGCCGCCGGGTGGGTGATCTCTTCCACGGATCCGCGCGGGGGCATCGGCACGCGTGGCTATGATCGGCGCGGGAATGTGGTGCGCGCGACCGACCGTCGCGGCCAGGTCGTGCAGTGGTGGAAGGACCGGCAGGACCGGGACACGCTCCGGATCGCGGGCGCGGACACCACGCGCTATGCGTACGACCCCAAGCAACGCTGGGCGGCAGTACGGAATGCGGAGAGTACGGACACGCTCTTCGTCGACGCGGCGGGGCGTCCGACCTCGGTGACGACCGTCCGCGGCGGCGTGCGCTACGTGCTGAGTCAGGGCTGGGAGGGGACGCAGGCCGGGGAACTCAACATCCGCGCCTACCAGGGGGCGACCGCGCTCTGGTCCCGCATGAGCGGGAGCGGGTACGACGGGATGCGGCGCGAGGCGCTGCTCCAGGACTTCGGCGGCCAGGCCACGACGACGACGTTCGACGCGATGGAGCGCGCGCGGACGGTCGCGCTGCCGAACGCGATCACGGTGCGCTCGCACGTGTACAACGCGCGCGGGGCCCTCACGCACGAGACCTACAGCGGCGGGGTGGCGTCCTTCACGCGGGCGCACTGGCGAGACAATGCCGACCGGATCGCGGCGACGGTGTACGACGGGCCCCCTATCGCCGGCGCGGACCTCTCCTACCCGGCCACGAACCAGTTCCAACGCGGGCACGACTACAACTCCTCGGGCCGCCTCGCGGCGTGGCGGGATATTCACTCGTACGAGTACACGACCACGGAGTGGATCCCCTGGGATCCCTACAACGACTGTCCGGGGTGCATGATCCTGGAGTCCACGTCCCATGCGGGCGTCGACACGCTGCGGGCGGCGGCGTATGCGTATGACCAGCTCGGCAATCGCACCGGCGCGGGAATCGCGTACCAGGCGGGCGGCGGGAGCCGGCTCGCGCAGATGAACGGCGAGACCTTCACGTACGACGCGGAGGGGAACCTGACGCAGCGCGCGGGCGCGGCGGACACGTCGACGTACACGTGGGATGCGCTCGGCCAACTCCGGACGGTGGTCACGCCGCAGGGGACGACGACGTATGGGTATGACGGCGTGGGCCAGCGAGTGCGGAAGACGGTGAACGGGTACCAGGAGACGCAGTATCTGTTGGACGCAGGACAGGTCGTGATGGAACTCGCCCCTGGCGGCGTGATCACCGCGGAGTACACGTACTATCCGGGGACGGATCGCCCGCACGGGATGCGACGCGGGGGGACGCAGTACTACTACACGCAGGACGCGCAGGGGAATGTGACGGGGCTGATCAATGCGAACGGGAGTGTGGCCGAGACGTACGAGTACACGCCGTATGGCACGTTGCTTTCTGCGACAAACAGCGTGGTGAACCCGTATCGGTACAAGGGGCGGGAGTGGGATGCGGAGGCGGGGCTCTACTTCATGCGGGCGCGGTACTACGATCCGCAGCTCGGGAGGTTCATCTCCGAGGATCCGATCGGACTCGCTGACGGAAACAACCCGACGAGATTCGTTGGCAGCGATCCCGTAAATCGGTCCGATCCCGGGGGAACGTTCTGCCAGTTGGTGCAGGACATGAAGGCGAGTTCTGAGGATCGCGCCGTCTTTAGGTACGTTGGAACGAGTTGCGACGACGACGGGGCGGGGGGATGGGACTGGACCCCGATGGGGTCGCAACCCTTCCTGCCGCGACCGGGCCTCGATATCACTCCATTCGGGGGTCGCCGAATCGGATCGGTCGGTCAGTCGCAGCAGGGGACTCGATACCCTTGGCCTGGCGCAATCGTTGGGCACTCGGAGATGATAGGGTGCCCGACGTCGGCTTCGTTCGTCGTTGCGGCGCCTCGGATCAATGACAGGTTCACTCTCGACGCTTGGGCGTACGACCTTACTCGAAGAAATGAGCCCCACTGGTCGGCGTGGGGGCTATTGACGCGCACCAAGATCGCGATGTACTCAGGGCAGTTGACTTCCTCGGATTTTCCTGGAGGAATTACTGTCGAAGGCAACATGAATTGCGCGCGCGGCGTCGGCGTGCTCTATCCCCAGGTGAAGCGCTGACTTTGCAGGTAGCCCAGTCGCAAGGATCGAAGATATTTTTTGACGAGACTAGAATACTTTCCACGGGGGGCGCATGACGACGATCATTTCCAAAGCAGTAGTTGGAGGAGTAGCGATTCTTGTGATGCTTTGCTTCATTTCACTCGCAGGGTATGTGCTGTACGCGACGAAGGCTCAAGGAGGATTTGCAATTCCAGTGCCGCCAGGGCTCTTTGGACGAATCGCTGCCGGCCTGATGCTACCGATTGTTAGCTGGCCGCGCTCGACTATCGTTCTTGCCGTGACCGGCGTGCTCTGGACGATTTGGCTCGTTCGACGCTGAGTGCTGCAGTGGACGGACCGGTGACCTCAGTGAGGGTTGCCCGAGCCCGGAGACTTCAACGGCCCCTCGCGCATATCGCACGAGGGGCCGTTGAAGTCTCATCCTCTCGCATGAGAGCACGCTGCGCAGGGCCTGTGCGGATCTCTGCGTGTGAGACCGGTGTGGTGATCAGGCGTGGTCCGTGAAGCGACTTCCGAAGAGCATGGCGAGGTGCCGATAGCGTGCGATATGACCGGCTCGGTCGGCCCACGCGACCCTATCGGCGGCGCGGGGACCTCGTGACGCTCGCGTACGACGGCCTCGATCGCCCGACGGTGCGCCCCGACAGCGCGCCCGGGGGCACGAAGAACACCACGACGTTCGCGTACGACCCGAAGAGAAGTGGGTGGCCGTCGAGAACGCCGAGAGCACGACTACGCGTTTGGTGGACCACGCCCGGCGCCCGACGCTCACGACCACGGTGCGGGCCGCGCGGATCTTCCGCATCGGGTACGGCTACACGGGATGCGGCGCGGTGGGGTGCAGTACTACTACGCGCAGGATGCGGAGGGCAACGTCCGGGGCCTGATCAACACCGCTGGAGCGGTCGTCGCGAGCTACGACTACTCGCCGCAGGGGGAACTGGTCGGCTCGACGGGGAGCGTCACCAACCCGTATCGCTACAAGGGGCGGGAGTGGGACGCGGAGGCGGGGCTCTATTTCATGCGGGCGCGGTACTATGATCCGAAGGTCGCGCGGTTCGTGTCGGAGGATCCGATCGGGGTGGCTGGGGGGATGAGTCTCTATGCGTTTGGCGGAGGC